>CANRFB010000005.1 GCA_947629785.1 uncultured Clostridia bacterium
AGGGGGTAGGGAGAAATTTTTCCGGCATTTCAAAAAGTAAATAAATTATGAATTTAATTTTGCGAATAAGTTGATTAGATAGTAAAAATCTTATTATTTAATTCGACGTACGAGGGGCAAGACCAAAAAAGGAAGGGGGAAACCAGTGAAACGGATGGAACGCGGTGGATTTCCCCCTTCCTTTTATGGTCTTTCCCCTCGCGCTCCCCTTGTCCTTTATTCTTACCCCCTTCGCCCAAGCTCGTAAGGGTTTACATATAATCAAAGTATCATAAATTTTATGAATTGCTTTACAAACTCTGCATAATTTCTTTAAACTTTCATTTATAGAATGGACTATATTAAGTTGTGTCCGCAACGCGCGTAAGACTTTGTAAAGTTTACTAAACGCTTAAATTTTGAGTAACTTTACGGAGAGTACATTGAACTCAAAGCGTAAATATACTTTACAAACCCTGTTTTGATGGTTCAACTTTATATTTAAGAACGGATTATTTAAGCTTTGCTTTGATAGGTTCTCAAAGTCCTGTAAAGTTTATAAAAATATTCAAACCAGATTTTTTAGGTTAGACTCTTGGTAGCTTGGGCGAAAGGGGATAGGTTTAAGGAGAGAGAAATGCACGAAAACCAACGCAAAGCGTTGGTTGGGAGAACCTAAAAGGGAAGAAACAACCGCGAAGCGGTTTGTTTTGAAATCACGCCGCGTCCCTATCAAGTTTCCGGTTTCCCCCTTCCCTTTTTGGTGCTTCCCCTCGTTTATCGAATAACTAAGGAGTTATTACTATTATGGTGGATTTTGTATAATTGTTATTTAAAAGCAATAAACTATTAAATAAATTTTAACTCATTGAAATACCGTGGAGAAATTTTTCCAAATCATTTTTCGGACACGAAAACAGTGTGTGATTTTGCAGGAAAAGCAATATCACATTTCAGAACATCGGGAAACGCATTTTATGTACAGAATATCCATACACGATATAAGGATAACAAAAATCCGCCAATACCCGTAGGATATTGACGGAAGAACCTAAAGAATCTAAAGATTGCTTGCTTCGCGGAGATTCTGACTTTTGAGCTTGTATTTCAAACGCAGATCATCGGTGATCAGCGCAATAAATTCCGAGTTGGTAGGCTTGCCTTTTCCCACGCTTACGGTGTAGCCGAACATTCCGTTGAGAATGTCCACATCGCCCCTGTCCCAAGCCGTTTCAATGGCGTGACGGATAGCCCGTTCCACCCGTGAAGAAGTTGTGGAGAATTTCTCCGCCACGGTGGGGTAAAGCAGTTTAGTAATGCTTTCCAGCATTTCGGGGTCATTTATGGAAAGAATGATCGCTTCCCTCAGATAATGGTAGCCCTTTATGTGGGCAGGTATCCCTATCTGATGTATAATGTCGGTAACAATTGTTTCCAGACGTGCACTGTAATCTTCCGAATAACCTGTGGTAAGTTCCACCAGATCTTCGGGTGAAATATGGGTTATAGCCCTTACGAACGTAGCGGATTCAAAGGGTTTGATCATGATATAAGCGTTCCGCATAGCCATGATCTCTTTTTCGATGTAGGTGTTCTTGTAGGAGGAAGTGATTATGAAAAACGGCTTGTTCTCCATATTCTTGGTCTTTTCGATAACGTCGAGAGCGCCGCCTCCGGGCATTATGGCACTGCACATGACGAAATCGGGCATAAAGCTTTCCAGTTCGGCAAAAACAGCCGTTCCCTCCGCGGGACACAATTTAACTATGTACCCCGCATCTTCCGCGGCAGCCGCGCACTGCTTGGCAAACTCGGTATTTTCCTCGCCTATAAGGACTTTAAGTGACGTTGGGTTGGGTTTAACGTTTGCAGTCATTGATAATAGACCTCCTGAAAAATTTATCTTTATCCATATATTACCATAAAACTCATTATAGTTTAATAGTAAATTTTCCCATTTATTCGACAAACAAGGTTATGCGGTGACATAACAGCCGAAAAAATTTCTGTGGCAATATAGGGAAAACCTTAAAAAATCCGTAAAAGCAGCCTTTGTTGTCAATATGACAGTCAGATTGACTTTCAGCCAGACAGCCGCACCGGAAATTTTCACATAATGTATAATATAAAAAATATACACACGCAAAACGCGTACAACGATATTTTGTTTGCCTTGTATTTTGTAAAAAACAAGGCATAGAACCAACTGTTTAAATTATGTATTAATTTATAATAATACAAAACTCACGTTTTGTCAACAAATTTAACGATAATATTCAAAATTCGTTGTATATGTCAAAAATATCCTTGCTATTCTGTACGAAATGTATAATAAATAGTGCGTGAAACCTTATTTTTATATGTGAAAGGAATGACAGATATGAAATTTGTTGCTGAAATGCTGTAAAAACAAGGCAATTTGTTCCGTAATTCCGTTTAAAATAACGGATTTTATGTAATTTGCTTGACGATAGCGTTATTTTTTGGTATAATTAAAGCTGTGTAAACAGAATCCCAAAGGTTACAAAACGATTACAATTCGGCTACAATTCGGTTACAGATATTGACAAAATGCAGGCTTGCTGATATTATTAATATAAAGCAGGTAAAGCAGAGGAGGAATTTTTCAAATTGGAACGCTTGAATCTTTGCTACGGCTGCATGGAGCCAATAGATGAAAACGCCGAGGTATGTCCGGAATGCGGATACCATATGGGCGCGCCCCATCTTCCGGCTTATCTTAAACCGGGTACAATGCTTAATGAACGCTACATGGTGGGAAAACTCCTTACCTATAACGGCGAAAGCGCATCATATATCGCTTTCGATACCATCACCGAGTCAAAAGTCATGATAAGGGAATATATGCCCGATTCCCTCTGTACAAGAGAAAAGGGCAGTTCCGTGATAAACGTAAATCCCGACAGCGTTGCGGGTTATAAGACCCTGCTTTCCGAATTTGTGGAACTTAACAAAGTGCTTTCAAAAATGCGCACCCTTAACCATATAAACGCCGCCATTGATATGTTCGGCGACAACAATACCGCATACGCGGTTTTCGACTGGATAGGCGGAAAGACCCTTGGCGAATACCTTAAAGAACACGGCGGAAAGCTCTCATGGGAGGAAGTCAAAAAGCTTTTCCCGCCCATATTCACGACACTTTCCCTTGTTCATAACGCAGGACTTGTTCACAGGGGCATTTCCCCCGAAAATATCGTTATCGGCGAAAAGGGCGAGCTGAAAATAATAGGCTTCTGTATTGCCGACGCCCGCACCGCAAACACCGAACTCGTTCCCGAAATGTACAACGGCTATGCCGCGCCGGAACAGTACGGTTCCAACAACTGGCAGGGAACATGGACGGACGTTTACGGAATATCCGCTCTTTTGTACAGAATACTGACGGGAGTCGTTCCAACCGACGCGGTAAGCAGGATTTCCAACGACGAACTGGAAGAACCCGTAAAGCTTGACAAGAATATCCCGCGGAACGTTTCAAGAGTTATCATGGACGGTCTTTGCGTAAACAGCGAAATGCGCGTGCAGACAATTACCGAACTGGTAACAAGGCTTTTTGAACAGCCGGAAAACGGCACACGGCTGTCCTCCTCCAGCACACAGACAATAACCATTCCAAGACAAAGCAGCAGCGGAAACCGCCGCAAGAAGAATTCCGCACCCAGCAGGCACGGGCTTTTCATAATGGTAATAGCGATAATACTCTGCATAGGAATGTTCTTTCTGGTAATGGTGCTCATACTTTCGGTGGACGACAACAGCAGCGGCTTTGCAACCGGCGACACGGGGCTTTCTTCCATAACCGACAGCAGCGGATTTGAAACAACAACGGAAATTACCCTTGAACCGGTAGTTGAAACAACGACCACCACAATTGTTTCCACTGCACAGAATAACGTCATGGTCTATGTAATGAACGACCTGACGGGCAAATTCTTCGATGTAATAAGCAAATCCGACAGCTACAGCAGTCTTGTTTTCAAGGCCGAATACGAATACAACGATATATTCTCAAAAGGGCAGATATTTGAGCAGTCCATTCCCAAAAACGAAACCTACGAGGAGGGCGCGGAAATTACCGTAAAGGTAAGCCTCGGGCCTAAGTATATAACCGTTCCGGAATATCTTTCACTGAGCAAGAAAGACTATTTTGCAAAGCTCGACAGCCTCGGAATAAAGTACGAGGAACAGGAAGAACTTACGGAGGACGTTCTGGAGGGCTACGTTTACAAGACAAGCAAGGAAGCGGGCGAACAGATAGACGTTGAAAAGGGCGAAACACTTATTGTATATGTGGCAAAGAACCCGCCCAAAACCGAAACTTCCACCGAACCCCATTCCACGGACGAACCCGATAAAACGTCTGAAACAGGCTATGTCACCGAAGAACCGGACGTTATTATAACTATATTCGATTAAACTGATCCGAAAGCTGCCGTTCCATGACGGCGGCTTTTTGATTAAATCCGTTCCGAAAGGAGGGGAAGCCATGACCTGCGGCAGCTGCGGCGGAACGGTAAGAGATACGGCAAAATTCTGCCCGTGGTGCGGAGTGAGACTCACGGCAGTTCCCGAACCGCAAGAAACGGAAACCGAAACCGCAAAAACGGAAATAACAGCGGAAATAATTCCGGAAACGGCGGCAGAAATTCCGCAAAAAGCGGAAATTTCCGACAAAGAAACAGAAAATAAGTCGGAACTGGGACTGAAATTCGACAGTGGGAAACAGCTTTTCGTGCCGGATATGTCTGAAAAACCGGAAATTTCCAAAAAGGACCGCAAACAGCGGCAAAAAAGCGAACGCACAGTGAGATTTTCTCCGAAAATAGGAAAATCCCTGCTTATTGCGGCATTTGCGGCGGCGGTCTGTATCGGCACAGTGTTCGTAATTCCCGCCTATGGAACGCCGTTTTTTAAGTATACAAACGCCGTAAGGCTTTTCCGCGGCGGAGAATATGAAGCCGCCATGGATATTTTTACCGAACTCGGGGATTATAAGGACAGCGCGGAAAATGTTATGAAGTGCCGCTACGGAATGGCGGAAATTCTCGCAAATAAGGAAAATTATGACGCGGCGGCAAAAGCATTTGCAGCTTTGAACGGCTATTCCGATTCGGACGAAAAAGCCGCGGAATGTCTTATCCGTTCCGCGGATATACTTGCGGAAAAGGGCGAACTTGACACGGCGATGTCCGCATACCGTTCGGCGGGAAGAGCCGACCTTGCGGAAAACGCCGCAAGATCACAGGCTGCAAAACTTGCGGAAACGGGAGATTTCTTTGCCGCGGCGGAAATTGCGGAGAAATATTCCCATGACGCGGCTCTGGAATATATTTACACGGGTTCCCTTACGGCAAAGGACAGTGGCGACTTGGAAACAGCCGCGGCGGGATTCCTGAAACTCGGGAATTATAAGGATTCCGCGAGGCTTTTCGGGGAATGTACATATCAGACCTGCGCTGCGGAATACCACAGCGGGAAGTTTTCCTCCGAAACGGTGCGGAAATTCTACGAAATGGGGAATTACAGGGATTCCGCCGCGCTTTTCACTGAATCCGCATACGAAAACGGCGTGAAACTTCTTGAAAGCGGCGACTACTACCAAGCCTCGCTGATGTTCAGGAATTCGGGAACGTATAAGGATTCCTACGCGCAGCTTCACAAGGCATTGTATCAGCTGGGAATGTCCCTGAAAGACACCGACAGCGCGTCTGCGTATTCGATTTTCGCCATGCTGGGGAATTATTCGGACAGCGCGGCTATGAAAAAGGCGTCCGCAAACGGTTCGGCATGGTACGCGGACGGCTACACGGCGGCTGACGGCTTCTGCACATCGGAATTTTATACAGACGACAGGATAAACGTCACCTGCGCCATGGGAACGGATTCCCCCTCCGCGCCCGTAACATTGGTGCTTTCCCTTACCGACAGCGGTGGAAATATTCTTTCCGCCGAGTGCGAAAACGTCCGCAACAGCAGTTCTTTCAGCGCTGAGATACCCTTGGACGGCGTGTCCGCAGGCAAAGCGGAAATAACGGTTTCCCTGAAAGACGGCGGAGACGTGCTGAGAAGATTTGAGGTAAACATTTATGACCGCAACGCCGCTTCAGGCTGATATTTTAAATTATCCTGAAAGCTTGTTTCAAAAAATATTGACAAATCGGGAATAATGCGGTATAATTATAATGTATGCTAAAAGAAGTATAAAGAACATTCATAACACAAAGGTGGAATTTTAAAAATGGGTATTTTTGACGGACTTTTCGGAAATTACAGTAAGCGCGAACTTGCTAAGATAGAACCTATCAAAAACCGCGTTCTTGACCTTGAAGACCAGTATGCCGCTATGTCGGAGGAAGTCCTTAAAGGTCAGACCAAAATACTGAAAAAACGCCTCGAGGACGGCGAAACTCTGGACGATATTCTTCCGCAGGCACTGGCTACAGTCCGCGAAGCGGCTTGGCGTGTTCTGGGAAAGAAGCCGTTCCCCGTACAGATAATCGGCGCTATCGTTCTTAATCAGGGACGTATCGCAGAAATGAAAACAGGTGAGGGTAAAACTCTCGTTGCCTGCTGCGCTTCCTACCTCTGCGCCTTGGAGGGAAAAGGCGTTCACGTTGTTACCGTAAACGACTACCTTGCCAAGTTCCAGTCGGAGGAAATGGGAAAAGTTTACCGCTATCTGGGACTTACCATAGGCTGTATCCTCCACGATATGAACAACGACCAGCGCCGCGAAGCCTACAACTGCGATATTACCTACGGCACAAACAACGAATTCGGCTTTGACTATCTCCGTGACAACATGGTCATTTACAAAAGCGAAAAGGTTCAGCGCGAACACCATTTCGCCATTGTGGACGAGGTGGACTCTATCCTCATAGATGAAGCAAGAACTCCGCTTATCATTTCAGGCAAAGGCGACAAGTCCACGGAACTTTACACCATGGCGGATAAATTTGCCAAAACTCTGAAACCCTACATCGTTGTTGAAATGGACAACAAGGTGGATCAGGAAGAAGCTTCCGAGAACTGCGACTACATCATTGACGAAAAGGCAAAGACCGCCACAATCACCCGTCAGGGCGTTAAAAAAGCGGAGAAATACTTCAATGTGGTAAATCTGTTCGACGCGGACAACTCCACGCTTCTCCACCACATAAATCAGGCTCTGAAAGCAAACGGCGTTATGAAAGCCGACATCGATTACGTTGTCAAGGACGGCGAAGTCATTATCGTTGACGAATTTACGGGACGTCTTATGATGGGACGGCGTTTCAACGACGGTCTGCATCAGGCTATCGAAGCCAAAGAGGGCGTTAAAGTCGCTCACGAATCCAAAACACTGGCAAGCATTACTTTCCAGAACTACTTCCGCCTGTACAAAAGGCTTTCGGGTATGACAGGTACGGCTATGACCGAAGAGGAAGAGTTCAAGGAAATTTACAAACTGGACGTTATCGAAATACCCACGAACCGTCCCGTTCAGCGTATAGACCACTCGGATGTGGTTTTCAAGACCGAACACGGCAAGTTCCTTGCGGCTATAAGAAAAATTGAGGAATGTCACGAAAAGGGACAGCCTGTTCTGGTGGGTACTGTTTCCATTGAAAAATCGGAAATACTTTCCAAAATGCTTTCCAAAAAGGGCATAAAGCACAATGTCCTGAACGCAAAACAGCATGAAAAAGAAGCGGAGATCGTTGCTCAGGCAGGTAAGTACGGAGCCGTTACAATTGCCACAAACATGGCAGGACGCGGTACCGACATTATCCTCGGCGGTAACGCCGAATTCAAAGCTAAAGCCGAAATGAAGAAAATGGGCATGGAGGACGACCTTATCAACGAAGCCATAAGCTTTGCGGAAACCGACGACGAGGCGATCCTCGAAGCCAGAAAGACCTACCGCGATCTTTACGACAAGTATAACGCCGAAGTCAAGGAAAAGGCGGAAAAGGTAAAGGAAGCAGGCGGATTGTTCATTTTGGGTACGGAAAGACACGAGTCCCGCCGTATCGACAACCAGCTCCGCGGACGTGCAGGACGTCAGGGAGACGTGGGCGAAAGCCAGTTCTTCCTGTCCCTTGAGGACGATCTTATGCGGCTTTTCGGCGGCGACCGTATTACGGGAATGATGGAGGCTCTCAATGTTGAGGAGGATATGCCTATCGAGGCTAAACTTCTTACCAAAGTAATTGAATCTTCCCAGAAAAAGGTAGAGGGCAGGAACTTTGCTATCCGTAAAAACGTCCTTAACTACGACGATGTTATGTCCGCCCAGAGGCAGATCATTTACAGCCAGAGGGCAAAAGTCCTTGACGGCGAGGACATTCACGAATATATCCTGAAAATGATACAGGATATGATCTCCGAAACGGTGGATCAGTACCTTTTGGACGACAATGTAAAGGACGACTGGAACCTTGCGGGTCTCCGCGACAGATTCATGGGTCTGTTCACGGTGAACGAAGATTTCCGCTATACCACTGCGGAACTGGAGGAAGTTTCCAAGCAGGACATTGTTGACAAGCTTGTGAACCGCGCACTTGATTTCTACAAGCAGAAAGAAGAACGCGTGGGCTCGGAAGTTCTACGTGAACTGGAAAGAGTTATCCTGTTAAAGATAGTAGACATCAAGTGGATGGCGCATATCGACGATATGGAAGAACTTAAGCGCGGTATCGGACTCCGTTCCTACGGTCAGAAGAACCCCGTTGTAGAATACCGTTTCGAGGGCTTTGAAATGTTCGACGCCATGGTGGAATCTATTCGTGAAGAAACTATCCGCCTGCTGTTTACCATTCAGGTACAGCAGAACGGCGCCGCTCCCAAGCGCGAAAGAGTCATGAAACCCGTTGACACCGGCAGTGACGGAACGGTCACAAGCGCTCCCAGAAAGGTCGGCGCAAAAGTCGGCAGAAACGATCCCTGCCCCTGCGGCAGCGGCAAAAAGTACAAGAAATGCTGCGGAATGGACCTCAAATAAAGTTGCAGGCTGAGCCTGCACCCTTATAGAGTCGAGAATTAAGATAAAATATGTAATATTTGCAGATAATTTGCAGAATTATTTTTGAATATTTATGAAAGGGTTTGTGCTATGGCTGAAATAAAGGCGTTCAAGGGAATGAGATACACCGCAAAGGACAAGAATTCTCTGGTTTGTCCGCCCTATGACATCATTTCCGACAAGCAGAGGGAACAGTATATTTCCAACGATCCCCACAATATAATTCGGCTGGAACTGCCAAAGGGCGGAGACGAACGTTATACGGAAGCGGGAAAGACTCTGCGGAAATGGCTGGATGAGGGCGTTCTTGCCTGCGATGAAAAGGACAGCATTTACGTCTATGAAATGCAGTTCTCCGCAAACGGAAAGCGCAAAAGCCTGAAAGGCTTTGTTTCCCTTGTGAAGCTCGAAGAATTTTCCAAAGGCGTGGTGCTTCCCCACGAGGAAACTCTTTCCAAGGCAAAAGCGGACAGGTTCAGCCTGATGAGCGAAACTTTCTGCAATTTCAGTCAGATATATTCCCTTTACATGGACGAGGACGGTTCGGTCTATTCGCTGATAGACGGCTGTTCCAAAGGACTTCCCGACATGGAAGTTACCGACCCCGACGGCACTGTTCACAGAATGTGGTGTATTTCCGATGAGAATATTATTTCCAAGGTGACGGCGGCATTTGCGGACAAGAAATTATATATTGCGGACGGACACCACCGTTACGAAACTGCTCTGAATTTCCACAAACATCTTATTGAAAACGGAAAGGACGTTCCCGGAAGCGGTTATATTTCCATGATGCTTGTGAACATGGAAAATGACGGCTTGGTGGTTTTCCCCACACACCGAATCGTAAAAGAACTGGAAAATTTTGATATTGGCCGTGTTCTTGAAGAAAGCGGAAAATATTTTGATATTTCCGAAGCGCCCGGGGAAATTCGTATGCAGGCGGCTCTGAACACAGGCTATGACGACGGCAAAAAGGTCTTTGCCCTTTATGCAGGCGCGGGAAAATGCTATGTTCTCACCCTGAAAGACGAGACCGCCGTTAAGAAACTTCTGCCTGATATGTCCGACGCATACTGCGGGCTGGACGTTTCGGTGCTGCATACCCTTATTTTAGAGAGAATTCTCGGCATTGACAAGGAAAATATGGCAAATCAGAAGAACCTGACCTACACCCGTTCCCGTCAGGAAGCCCTTGAAGCCGTTGACCTTGAGGACGCCAACTGCGCGTTTATCCTGAATCCCACAAAGGTAACGGAGATCCGCGACGTTGCTCTTGCTTCGGAGAAAATGCCTCAGAAGTCCACATATTTCTATCCGAAACTTATTACAGGTCTTGTAATGAATAAATTCTGAAAGAGGTAATCTATATGGCTGTTCTTGTAAACGAATGCAAAAAGGAACTCACCGAGCGGATACTTCCGTTCTGGAATAAGCTGAGAGACGATGAAAACGGAGGCTTTTACGGGTTTATGAACAATAACTTGGAAGTCGATAAAAAGGCGGATAAGGGAGTAATTCTCCATTCCCGCATACTCTGGTTCTATTCTTCCTGCTACCGTGTTTTCAAGGAGGAATATCTTCTTGATAATGCAAAACACGCTTACGAGTTCCTGAAAAAGTGCGTTGACAAGAAGCAGGGCGGCGTTTACTGGATGATGACCTATGACGGAAAACCCGCCGATACCATGAAACATACATACAATCAGGCATTTGCCATATATGCGCTTTCCACATACTACCTTGCTTCTCAGGACGAATCGGCTCTGAAACTTGCGTTTGAGCTTTTCGATACCGTTGAGGAGAAATGCACGGACGATATTGCGTATATGGAAGCATTTTCAAAGGACTGGAAGCTTGTCCCCAATGACGCGCTTTCGGAAAACGGACTTATGGCTGACAAGACCATGAACACCGTTCTGCATCTGATAGAAGCGTATACCGTTCTTTTTGAAGCAAGCAGGGATCACAGGGTGGAAGAAAGACTGCTGTTCCTGTTGGAAATTACCAGAACCAAGATATTCAACAGTGACAAGAACTGCCTGAGAGTTTTCTTTGACAGGGAACTGAACGAGATAGGCGACATTCATTCCTACGGTCACGATATTGAAGCTTCGTGGCTTATCGACCGCGCCTGCGAAGTCCTCGGAAACACCCGCGTTCAGGCGGAATGGAGATTTATCGATCTGCGGATCGCAAGAAATATTTACGAAATTGCCTTTGAAAACGGTGCTGTCAACAACG
Source organism: uncultured Clostridia bacterium (assembly GCA_947629785.1). Classification (GTDB taxonomy): domain Bacteria; phylum Bacillota; class Clostridia; order Oscillospirales; family Ruminococcaceae; genus RGIG8773. The sequence continues at coordinate 11,252 of CANRFB010000005.1, forward strand.
AGCGTGAAAACGACAAGATCGACAAGAAACGCATCTGGTGGGTCCAAGCCGAAAGCGTTGTGGGCTTCATAAACGCTTTCCAGAACGATGGCGACACCAAGTATCTTGATGCGGCAAAGACCGTTTTCAACTGGATAGTTACCAAACAGGCTGATTCCAGAAAAAATTCCGAGTGGTGGGGCGAAGTCACATTTGAGGGCGAACCCATGCAGACCGTTGCAATGGTAAATCCTTGGAAATGCCCTTACCACAACGGCAGAATGTGTATAGAAGTGATAAACAGAAGCGTTTCCCTATAAAATGCGGACGGCGGATCCGAACGGAAATTTCCGCATCGCGGGAACGAGGATCCGTTAAATATAAAATTAACGTCAATGTTCGGGGCGGCGTTTTAATTCAACGGAAAGGAATGCGGTATAATGGCTGTTATCAATGTGATGGAGGATATAGTGCGGGAACGGCTTGATATTTTTCTGTCGGGAATGGACTGCTGTCAGTGCGAAATCTGCAAGGGCGATATGATGGCAATGGCACTGAATATGCTTAAACCCAAGTATGTCAATTCCCACAAAGGAGAACTGTTCAGCAGGATAGATTCCAGCAAATATCAGAATACTGTGGACATAGATATAGCCGTTACAAAAGCAATAGCCACGGTAAGTTCTTCCCCTCACAGGTCATAAACCCTGCGGGTATTTGCTTTGCGACGGTCTTACTATGACAGAAACGCTTTGAGAAAGGAGCTTTTTTATGGAAAATACCGTGGGCTTTGCGGTTCGCGATAACAATAATTTTTATAAGATAGATATTTCTAAAACGCTTCTGTATTTTACCGAGTATGATTTTACCTATTTCTGGGAACAGTGCATAGACGCGGGACGTACTGCAAGAAAGACAGGCAGACTGCCGCAGAATTCGGTCACAAACGCAAAAGCCATTATAAGCAAGGCTCACCCGTATATTGAAGCCTGTATGTCCACCGACTATTCGGAAATAGTTACAGACTGCATTATAGAATATATCTGCCACAGTGAAAGAATAGGGCTTGAGGAGCTGTGGGCAAGGTGCATTTCTCCGAAAAATATGTACGAATCGGCTATTTTCCGCCGCATTTCAGAATATAAGACCAACCGCGCCATGAACCGCTGGTCAAGCATTGTCCGCTTGCAGGAATATGCGCGGAACAAGATAGATTTCATCTTCGGACCCGAAAACGGCGTAACCGTTCTCAACGACGACGTGGTAAGAGTCCGCAAGGAATACTTCGACCTTGCGCTTTCGGTCGCCGCAAATGAATTGGGCTGTCCTGCCGAAGCGCTTCCGTCGGTAAAATTATGCAGCCCCGCCACTATCCCCAGTGCGGCATTTGCCGTGGGAAAAGTTTCAAAAGCAATTTACAGGCGTTTTTCCGAAGCATTGGCGCAGGGACGGGATATGTCCGTTCTTGACGGAAAGAACTGTTCCAAGATACACGATCAGGCGGCAATGGAAGCTTACGCTTACGTCAAGAACATGACCCGCCCGGGCGAACTTGACATGAAATTCGCCCTCGAAACCATAAAGGGCAACCCCGCGGAACTGTATCTTCCCGACAGCCTGAAAGCAATTATAGACCTTGAATTTGAGCTTATGTACAAGCGCGGGATATATCTTCGCAAATGTGAAAACTGCGGGAAATACTTCACGGTAGATATTACTTCCGCCGACGAACCTCGCTGCGACCGCGTAAACAGTTCAGGGAAAACCTGTCGGCAGCAATATGAGGAACTCTGCGAGACAATCGCCGTAAAAGCCCGCGAGACCGCGGAGGAAGAAAAGCGTTCCGCTGCCGTTGAAACGGCAGCCATAGACGAACAGCCCGAAATTCCTGCTGCGTCTGTTCACGCTACGCCCGTTCCCGCAGCGGCTGTTCCCGCTTCCGTACCCGATGTTCCCAAGCAGGAAATAAAAGTTCCCAAGGAACTTGAAAAGCGCGGGCAGAAGCTTTACAATGCGCTTTACAAACGCGTTGACCGCGGCATTGACGAAAACGAGTTCCGCGAGTGGTCCCAGTATCTTTCAAACATGAAACGCAACATCAAGATAGGCGAAGCCACAATAAGCCAGTTTGAAGAATTCCTTGACTATTCCGACAAGCTTTGCGAGGAAGTGAAGCTCGCCGCCAAGAACAAGACCGTTCACGCCCCCGTGGAAAAGACTTACGAACACAAGCACAAAGCCGCAGACGCGCAGCAGCCCGTGCAGCTTGAACTTTCGGAAATAAATGAAACAGCCGCGGTAATTCCCGCAAGCGAAAAGGTGGAAGTCAAGCCGTTTGTGCCGCAGACATTTGACAGCCTTTTTGACGCGTTCATGGCGGGTTATGCCAAGGAAAACGAAAATGACGAAGTTGCTCCCGAAAAGCACGAAAAGAAACAGGTCGAAGTCAGACTTCCCCAATGGGAACACCTTACCCGCGAGGACGCCTACGGGAAAAAGGACAATGATTGAGGAGATAAAAGGAGAAACTTGTAAATGGTTTTTATCAACGAAGCCGCCGCTCTTAACGGTCTTGCGGACACAATAATAAAAGGCGGCGTAAGTCTTTACAATGCGATAAAATACATCTATTCCATCGCCGAAAAGGATTTCTACAACGTAAGCATAAAGGACACATTCAAGGTAGTCCTGAATAATATAACCGACACCGATTCATTACAGGCGCTGGGACTCCGTATAGACGACATTACCTGTAAGGAAATGCAGAACGAGGAATACAACCACGTTCTGCCAATGATAGTTTATTCATTGGCAGTAAGGATCCCTACGCTGAAAAGCGTCCGCTATGACGACGATACCATGTCGGACGATCAGCTTTATCGGCTTTACACCATGGTAATGGACAAGGGCGCGGATAATTACAAAGATATGATCTCGGAAACATTTCTTGAGACCAAGTATCTTGTCCGCAAGGGGAAACGTCTGCCGCCGTTTACGGCGGACTGGTTCAAAACCTATCTTTACACCAATGTTCCGTCATTAGCGGAGATCACTAACAAGAATATGTTTTTGCTGGGATTTTCCGATGTGTTATTTGCGATGTTCTATTCCTGCCTTGAGGAAGAACTAAAAAACAAGATCCTTGAATATACAGCGGATATTCCCGAAGATGAAACGGAATAGAAAGGGGAAAAATTATGAGATCGGTTTATCTTTGCGGGTTTATGGGGTGCGGAAAAACCACTGTCGGCAAGCTTTTAGCCGAAAAGCTCGGCTGCAGATTCTACGACATGGACGAATATATCGTGGAACGTGAGAAAATGAAAATTCCTCAGATATTTGCGGAAAAAGGGGAAAGATATTTCCGCGAGACCGAAACAGCGGTAATAAAAGAACTTGCCGCAAGCAGCGGGGTAATTGCCTGCGGCGGCGGCGCAATGCTTAAAAAGGAAAACGCGGCGATGGCGGAATCTGCAAACGGGATCATAGTTTACATTGATGTGCCTTTTGAGAAATGCTATGACAGGATCTCGGGCGACAGCAACCGCCCGATAGTAATGAGCAACACAAAGGAAGAATTAGAGTTCATATACGACAGCCGCGCGCCGATATATAGAGAAAATTCCACCATTACCGTTTCGGGCGACGGCTCGGCGGAAGAGATTGCCGACAGGATAATAAAGGAAATATAAAAAAGACCGCGTTTGCAATCTTCAGTTTGCGAAAACATATTTTAAGCTTGTTTTGAAACAGTCCACCGGACTGTTTCAAAAGGCAAAAAATAAATAACTTGCTTATTTCAAGGGGGCGCCCTCTACGTAGGGCAGCCCCCTCTTGCCGCCTGCGGCGGCAATTCACCCCTTGCGGAGCTTTTAACGTATAGGGGAGTTCCGCCGTCTGCGGACGGCGGCGGGGGCTCCGCCCCTCGACCCCGCAGCCTTGGAAGGCTGGCGAACTTTTCATGAATTTTGCGCTTCGCGCAAAATTATAATACTTTTTCAACAGACTGAAAAGACCGCATCTGCGGTCTTTTCTTGTTTATACGGGAATATTACTGCACTCTTGTGCCGCCTACGGGGCGGATATACAGATTATAGCAGCTGCCCTTTCCGAAAAGGTGTTCCATCTTTTCAGTGAATTCGTCCAGCAGGTCATTGGGAACGAAAGCCTGTATCGTTCCCGCGAATCCTCCGCCATGAACGCGGCAGGCGCCCCGTCCTTTGAGAATGTTCTCCGCGGTGTAAAGCCCCAGAACAACGCCTTGCTCGCGGGGGGCAGTGACAGCAAATATATTCTGCAAGTATTTGAAAGAACTGTTCCCGCTTTCCGAAACGACTTTCAGGAATTCTTCAAAATTCCCTTTCCGCAGTGCTTCCGCTTCACGGTCGGCGCGGTCGTTCTCGTCAAAGAAATGGAACGCTCGTGAAACGGCTCTGTCGCCGCAGGCTTTGCGGACTTCCGCGATATTTTCCCAAAGCATTTCCTTTGAAATATCCCGAAGCTCGCTCTTGCCGAAGAATTTCGCCACAGACTTCATTTCCGCAGGAATAGCGGCATATTCGGGGGTAAGATCCGCATGATTTCCCTTTGTGTCCACAATGCAAAGGCTGTGTCCCGATTTTGCAAAATCGTAGCTTATGGAATCTATAACAGGATTTTCCGTGTCGCCGAAGTCAATTTCAATAAATCCGCCCACGGAGGAAGCCATCTGATCCATAAGCCCGCTTGGCTTTCCGAAGTGAACATTCTCGGCATATTGGGCGATCTGGGCGATCTTTACCGCGCTGACATTCCCGCCGTTGTAGATGTGGGAAAGTATGGTTCCGATAAGCACTTCAAAAGCCGCAGAGGAAGATATTCCGCTGCCCTTTAAAACATTGGAAGTCGTATACGCTTTGAACCCGCCTATTTTGAAGCCGTCCTTTTTCAGACCGTCCGCCACTCCGCGGATAAGTGCCGCCGAGGTGTTTTTATCGGCTTCCTTAACGGAAAGATCCGAAATATCCACAATATCCTGCGGGAAGCCCTCGGATTTCACGGTAATAATTCCGTCGTCGGCGGGAATTACAAAGGCTATAACATCAAGGCTTACCGCCGCCGCAAGAACTTTTCCGCGGTTGTGGTCGGTGTGGTTCCCGCCCACTTCCGTTCTGCCCGAAGCGGAAAATATCATAGCGTTTTCCGCGCTTCCGAAAAGTTCCTCAAAGGCTTTTTCCGCCTTGGAATAACGCTCTTTCTGGGCGGGAACTGCCTTTTCCCCGTAAAGCTTTGCAAGTGTGCTGTCGTTGTTTTTCATTCTGAACTCTCCTTTAAAATGATTTATCCCGCATCATAGAACATACGGTATTTTTTCTCGGAATGTGAATATGTGCTCATTACCAAGCCGATGCTTATAAACATACTTACCATGCTCGAACCGCCCTGACTCATGAACGGCAGCGGCAGACCGATAACGGGCATTACCCCAAGGACCATTCCCAGATTGAGAACGCAGTGTACGAACATCATGGCGAAAACGCCTATGCAGATGTATTTTCCCAGAGGATCTTTTGCAATACGGCTGTCGGCTACTATCTTCATGCAGATATAGGCAAGGACTGCCACAAGTATCACGCAGCCTATAAATCCGAAACACTGTCCCACATAAGTAAAAATAAAATCGTTCTGCACATATGGAACGTGAACATATTCCTCCGCAAATATGCCTTTTCCGAAAACCTGTCCCGACCCGAGGGCAAGTTTCCCCCAGTATTGCTGATATGCAATAGTCGCAAAATCGGGATTGCTCATGGGATCTTCTTCAAAAAGCACAAGAAAACGCATTTTCTGATGGGGCAGCATTATTTTGTTCCATAGCACCCATACTGCCGCAGGAGCGGCAATTACGCAGGGGAGTATATATTTCCACGAAAGTCCCGCCGCGAACATCATACACACGAACATGAAGAAAAATACAACAGCCGTTCCGTCGTCGCCCTGCGCCACAACGATAAGCGTGGGAATTGCCCCGTGCAGGCAGAGAAGCGCGACATTTCCGATATGATTGAGTTTTTCGCCGACTTTTGAAAGATGCAGCGCAAAGGACATTATAAATGCAATTTTCAGGAATTCCGACGGCTGCACAGTTGTGAAGCCGAGGTCGAGCCAAGCGGCGTCGTCTGCGCTTTCGTCGGGCTTATAGACAAGTGAAGTAAACGTCAGCAGAGTAAGCCCCACAGCCCCGGGAACATACAGAAACCACAATTTTGTAAATTTGTGATAATCCAGAGCGGACATTACAAGCGCAATTGCCGCCCCCGCACACATACAAACGAACTGTATCTTGTACATTGAGGGTTTCCCCGCAACGTCATTGTGCACCATTGAATAGAGCATAAGCACCGAAAACGCTGAAACACCGCACACGGAAATAAAAAGCGGCTTATCAAGTTTACGCAGATACTGCACGATCAGTTTCAGCAGCTTTTTGAACATTCGGCGCACTCCTTTCAATTTTTATGACACAAATATATTATATATCAATTCCGTAACTTTTTCAAGGCTTTTTTCCAATGTTTCAGAACTGTAATGCTCATTTCCATGGTCAATGTACCTATGAACTTGCGCACATGGAGATGATATCCGCGATCCTCTATCAGCTTACAAAGGGACTGACGCCGGAGGAGATAAAGGCAAGCGGGTTTGACACCTACTTCGTTGACCACACAACGGGAATTTATCCTGTTGCGGCTTCAGGAGTTCCGTTCACCGCCTCATACTTCCAGTCAAAAGGCGATATTATCACCGATTTAACGGAGGATCTCGCTGCGGAACAGAAAGCCCGCACGACCTATGACAATATTATCAGACTGACCGATGATCCCGATGTGCTTGACCCCATAAAGTTCCTGAGAGAGCGTGAGATCGTACACTTCCAGCGTTTCGGCGAGGGCTTGCGTATCGCGCAGGATAATCTCAATTCAAAGAACTTCTACGCGTTCAACCCCGAATTTGACACCAACTGCAAAGCCCGAGGCTGAGCCTCGACCCATTCAGACATTATTTGGTAATTTTCAAATTAATGCCTGCCGTGAGGTAAAGTAAAGCGCAGTCTGTAACCTTATTTACAAAATCCCCGTTTTAAAAGCGGGGATTTTTGTAAATTCAGCTTCACTTAATGCACGGTATACATACGCGGAAAATCACAAAATAAAGCCTGAAAGGGTCAAGGCTCAGCCTTTCTCTCAACTCTATTCTAACGGTTTTCTGCAATGTAGTTTGAAACGCGGTTCTGGATAATGCCCGCAACGTCCTTGGCGGATTTCTGTCCTTCAAAGAACGCTCCCGCTTCCTCGCTGATGATCTCCATAGCCTGCTGATCGTAACGTCCCGAAACGTTTACCGACTTGATGAAATCGATCATTCTCTGATTTTCCTCATCGGTATTAACGGGGATCGTTATCTGCTGATCGCCGATCCAGTAGTTGTAGTCATATTCCTCCTTGGTTCCGTCCTCGTTCGTCCAGTAAGGTCTTTCCTTGGCTGCCGCAGCCTGCTTTTCAAGTGAGGAAATCTTTACGGGGAACTCGTAAGAGTTGGGCGTTGCATACTGATCCTGATATTCGTCAGAGTAGAAATATTTTACAAAATCCCATGCGCCGTCTGCATTCTTCGCTTTGGAAGTTATCGCCAATGTAGTGTACGAATTGATGACCGAGCCGTTGCCCTCATTTGTGGGATAGCCCTTTACGGTTATGGGTTCGCCGAACGCGCCCAGTTCGTTTTCCTTAAAGAACCGGAAATTATTTACATATGCCTGACTGAGCAGTGCTCTGTCCTCTCTGTAACGGCTTTCATATTCCTGCCCGTAGTTGTTGTCCATATCATATGCCGAATCGTCATATTCCTTGGGGAACTTGTTGCAGAATTCAAGCAGGTTGATAAACTCGTCAGTGTTGAACTTGCACTCGCCTGTTTCCTTGTTGATAAAGCTTGAGCTGTTGTAGTAAAGCATATTGCTGAGCATTGAAGATTTTGTTCCCCATCTGTCGCCGAATATCTGATCCGCGGATTCGGTGTTCTCATCGCAGAATTTGATAAATTCGTCCATTGTCCAGCCCGACTCTGCGCCGACTCTGGAAGTCTTTCCGATAAGTGTGTTTATGGTGAATGACGGAACAACTTCATAGAGTTTGCCGTTGTTTTCATAGGCTTGGAAAACATTCTGCAGGTAATCATCGCGGTTGAAAGTTTCGTCCTTATCCATAAATTCATACAGATCTGCAAGCAAACCCTTTGAAATATAGCTGTCAACGGGAAGCTGACTGTCGATAACAAGAATGTCGGGGAGATTTCCCGCGATCATGTCGTTATTGAGTTTTGTAACGGCATCGTCATAGCTGTTTACGGCATAATCCTGATAGGAAGTGAGTTCTATCTCATATTCCATGCTGTTCTTGTTGTATTCAAGTATCTGACGTTTGATGCCTATGTCAAGATAAATTGCATAAAGCTTTATAAGCTTCTTGTCGGGGAGAGTTGCGGGATCGATCTCGGTAAGGATATTGACTACCTGATCTTCGCTGCTCCAGCTGTAACCGCCGCCGCCGTTATAGTCATAATTATAGGTAATGCAGAAAATTCTTCCGTCCGGCAGAACGCTTATGCCTGTTGATGTGTCCATCGCCGTGGTGTCAATGCCGGATTTCAGCCAGTCAACGATAGTCTCAGCGGTGTTGGTTTCAATATCGTAACCCGCAAGACCGGAATCCCTTGTTATAAGCAGATCATATTTATCCGTGCCGTTCATAAAAGAACCGTTTATGGTGCAAGGGTACTCCGTGCCGAACTTCTTGCCGGCTATATCGACCTCTGTAAGCTTGGATTCGGAAGTATACACATCGCCCTCCATCTTGCTTGTAGTGATCATTGTGAATATCCTGCCGTCGCCTGCTTTGTAAACGCCGTTCATCCATGAATTCTCGTCAAAGGAATCGTTCTTGATCTCGCCGAGCAGTTCGCCCTTTTCGTTTGTAAGGTAGATCGTTCCGTCACCGTTGCCGGGGAGCAGTATGGTTCCGTCAGCCGCTTCTGCCATGCTGTTGAAATATACATAGTTATCGTCTTTGGAAGCGGCGTCATAAACAGCTTTCATATCCGACTCTGAAATTTTGCTGCCGTCCTCGCCGCTGTATTTTACAAGATAGTAATGCTCCTCGGATTCGCCTGTTGTTTCGTCCCATTTGTATGTGTTTTCGATGGAAAGCAGATCGCCGCTGCTTAAAACTATCATGTTTGCGATATTGCGGTTTTCGTTATTATTCTGATCGCTGGAAGAAATGACAGTTTCCTTGATAAGAGTACCATTCATGTCAACGACCTGCATTTTGAGTTCACTGTGCCATTCGGTCACATCTGCTGCCTGTTCCGGCTCGTCCGAAACTTCGTCCGCTGTAATGTCCTCCTCTGCCGCGTCCGTATCTTCTTGGACTGAAATTGTCGTTTCCACAGACATGGCAAGAGGAACTGTGTCAGCTTCGATATTTGTGGTGCTGCCGTCGGCGGTTTCTTCCCAGCTGTTTTCGCCGAGGATAAACAGTTTGTCGTTGCTGTAAAGGACTTTCTGTCTGTAACTCATGCCGTCGGGCAGTTCGATTATCTGTGACGAGTAGACGTGTTCCTTTGAGGCGATAACGTCCCCGCCCTTTCCGCCGCAGGAGCAAAGCCCCACGGCAATTGCCGCAGCCATGACCGCGGCTGTTATTTTTGACTTGTTCATTAAAATAACCATCCCTTCTTTAGTACTATATAGTATAAACTATTATTTTTTAAATGTCAAGCGCAAAGTTCAGCTTTGCTCTGCAAATCGTTCTTTAAGAGTTGAGAGTTAAGAGTTGAGATGTTGACATAAACTGTCAGTGTTCTTTTCACAACTTATTTTTGCTTTATAATTTTATAGCTATTAAAATTGAAAAACAGAAATATAAGCGTTAAATATCTCAACTCTCAACTCTCCACTCTCAACTCTACTAAAGGCTCTCAACTCTATTCTAACGGTTCTCTGCGATATAGTTTGCCGCTCTGTTCTGAATTATTTCAGAAACGTCCTCGGCGGTTTTCTGCCCCGAAAAGTACGCCCCCGCTTCTTCCCTTACTATGTCGTAAATGTAACTGTTATAAGCGCGGACTTCCGTCAAAGAGTTTATAAACTCCATCATTCGCGCGTTGTCCTCGTCGGTGTTTGGGTCGGCGGCGGGGAATACGTTTTCCCTGCCCGAATTTGTCTTTGCATTCGCCGCGGCGCGTTCCAAAGCGGAAATTTTTACCGGAAAATCATAACTCTGCGCCCCGATGTACTTGGATTGGTATTCGTCAGACCAGAAATATTTTACAAATTCCCACGCGCCGTCAGGGTCTGCCGCCTTGGAAGTTATCGCAAGGGAAAAATCCTCCGAGATAAACGAACCGTTCCCGCCGCAGGGGTAACCTTTGAAAGTCACTCTTTCGCCGAAATTTACCTGTTCAAGAGTCTTTATGTCACGGAAATTCCCGACAGTTGCCGTCATAAGCAAAGTCCTGTCCTCGCGGTAAGCGTCCTGCTCGGCGGAAAAGTCGATTTTGTCCTTGCTTACGGTCTTTTCGGGGAAACGTCCGCAAAATTCCAGAAGCTTTATAAAATCATCGCCGTCAAAGTAACATTCCCCCGCTTTTTCATTCATGTAGCTGCCGAAGTTAAAGGACATGAACGTCAGAAGCATATTCATTTCCGAGCAGGAAGTGGATTCAAAAAGCCCCTGCCACGACCCGTCCGAAGCGTTCCTGTCCGCAAAATCTATAAACTCGTCCATTGTCCAGCCTTGGGTATCGCCGACTTTTGAAGTTTTTCCCGCAAGGGTTTGTATGCTGAACCCCGGCACGGCTTCGTAAAGTTTCCCGTCAGTCTCGTAAGCGGTGAAGATGTTCTGCAAATAGTCCTCTCTGCGGAAGTCGGGGTCATTTTCCATGAAATCGTAGAGGTTAGCAAGCAGACCCTTTGAAGCGTAACTTTCCACGGGCATGGCGCCGCTTACGGCGATAATGTCGGGAATGTTTCCCGCAGTCATTTCGCTGTTCATACGCGAAAGCTTGTCCGCGTAATCACCGCCCACGTCGTAAAAATCCGTGAGTTCTATGTAATATTCGCCGCTGTTTTTGTTGAAATCGGTTATCGCCCGCTTCACATCTGAATTTACAGCCAGCGCATAAATTTTTATAACATTCCTGTCAGGAATTTCATCGGGAGAAATTACTGATAGTATATAAATTGAAAGGTTTAATTCCGAGTAGAAACCGCCGTCAAGCAGGTTTTTTACAGTGAGAATTACCCTGCCGTCAGGGAGAACTGCTATTCCCTTTTCCGCGGAAACCGATTCCGCGTCTATCCCCGAAGCGGAAAGGTCAATGAAAGTTGAAGTTTCCCCCGTTTCGATGTCGTAAGCGAAAATTTTCGTGCTTCCGAGGACGAACATATCGTATTCCCCGAAGCCGCTTAATAAATTCCCCGTAAAGTCAACGGGAAACTCCGTCAGCAAGCCCGAATCGCCCACTTCCGCAAGAGTTCTGTTCCCGCTGGGGTCGGAATATTCCGCAAATATCCTGCCGCCGCCTGTCCTTATGACCTTTTCAAAATACCTGTCCGCGCCGCCCGAAATTTTTCCCGAGAGTTTATCATTTACAAAATATAACCCTCCGTATTGTGTCAGAAACAGCGTTCCGTCATCGGAAACAGCCGCGGAAGTTATGTATATCCGCTCTCCCGTTTCGTTCACGATATTTTCAAGGCTTGTCTCGGAAAGTTTATTGCCCTCATTGTCGTATTTCACCATACAGGAAAATCCTTCCGAGTTTTCCACCGTCAGGAAACCGTCCCCCCAAGCCGCCGCAAATTCAAGAAAACGCTGTTCCTCGGTCGGGAAAATATCCATAGTGCTTTCAAGCGTGCCGTCAGGGGAATATGTAAGAATTTTCCCGCCCACAGCGGTGTAAATCTTTTCACCTTTACAGAAAACGCCGCTGACAGACTGCGTTCCACCCGAAATATTTATGCTTTCCGCGGAAAAAATATGCTCCTTTGAAGCTATCTCCCCGCTTTTCCTGTTTTCGTCTTTGCTTTTTGAAACGTCCTTTCCCTCGCTGACTGCGCTGCCGTTTTCGGGAAAACTTCCGCTCTCCGTTTTTTGACAGGAAGCAAAACCCGCCGCCATTACCATGGCAAGAATTACCGCCGCTGCTTTTGAAATTTTCATAGAAAAACCTCCGTTTTTTCGTTTACGGACAAAAGCGTCCAATTTATAAGACGAAAAATCACGGCAATTCTTACAAAATTTTCATACAGCCGCTTCCTTTTTTTCGCGGCTCCTGCTGCGGATATTTTCGGCACTATCGGAAATTTTCCCTTTAAGTTTGCCGAATATCCTGCTGCGGTTCTTTATAAACAGCCTGAACAGGTAAAAAACGGTAAAAACAGGTATTACCAGTCCTGTTATCTGCATTACAAGCAGGGAGACCGACCTGTCCTCGGTCATACGCGCGGCGTTTTCCCAGTAAGGGTAGACCACGGGTCTGTCCACCACCGAACGTATACTGTTGTCCGCAAGAAGTGCAAAGCGGTTTTTCAGACCATACCTTGCAGAATTTTCCACCGTTACGCGGTTTTCCTCGCCTACGCCTACCGATTCGGAAATTATCTGCAAGCCCAGTCCCGTTACCGGATCGGGCAGACAGGCTTCATAGCAGGAAAACCTCGCCCCGCCCTCCGAAATAAGGGAATATCCCTGATAGGGCATGAACAGTCTCGGCTTTTCGCCGTAAACTTTTTCCATATCCTTGTTTTCGCTGCGCCTGTAAACTCCTGCCACATAGAAATATTTCCCATTTATTGTAACGGGCATTCCCACCACGTCCGAAGCGCCGAAAAGCTGCCACGAAAGCACATCATCAATGACGATCCTGTCGTACATGGTGTCATTATCGGAATAGTAGTACCCGCTTATCATATCCTGCGGGTGGAACAGGAAAAAGTCTCCGCCCGTGATAATCGCAGCCGCTTCCGCGCTTGCCCTGTCGGAACTTACCGACATAGGCATCTGATAGGAAGAAAACGCGTCCGCCCATATCCTTGCGTCCTCTTTTTCGGAGGAAATGGAATTTTCCGTAAGCTTTTTCTCAACATTAACGCGGGTCATGAAAATGCTGTCAATTACCATTTCGTTTTCATAATCGGTAAAAACGCTTACCTGCGAATACCGCACGTCGTTTCCCCACCGTTCCGCAGCTTGTTGGTCGGGAAGCGAACCCGCAAGAACGGCGGCTATTATCGAAGTGCATATCAGGAACACTACCGAAGCGGCGTTCAGTATAAGCAAAACTATATGTTTAGGTTTCATATCGTGTTCCCCTTATTCTACGAGCCGAACCTGCATACCCGGCTCGATAGGCTTTGTGGAGGTGGAAATTATGAATTCGCCGCCCAAGAAACCGCCTGAAACTGCCGATTGCGTATCGTCCGAAGCAAGAACATCAACATCTACACGTTCTGCAATATATCTGTTTCCAAGGGGGCTGCTCTTTGCCGTCACCACAAGCACGAACTTTCCGTTTGAATCCTCTCTTACCGAACTGTTGGGAACTATGTAGTCATACCTCTGCCCCTTTGAACCCATGGCAAGCTGCAAATTCTGCCCCGGAGTAACATCGCCCGTAATGGAAAATTTAAGTATTTTTGTCTGCGCAGGATTTGTCTTATCGGGGGAAATCGAATCAAGCACAGCCTTTGCATCGCCGTACCAGAAATATTGTATTTCCGCTTCGTCGCCCACTTTGACTTTCCGCGACTGCTCAATTGTAACGGGCATTTCAAGAGTGTAGCCCTTTTCGGTCATTTCGATAGTGGCAATTGTTGAACCCATTTCCGCGTCCTCGCCTGCCACTACGGACAAAGCCGTTATCATTCCGCCGACTTTAGCTTTGATCTCCGCGCCGACAGATTTTGACTTATACTTTTCAACTTCCGCTTCCGCGTCGTCCACTGCCGCCGCAAGTTCGCCGATATTCAGCGCGTCCCTGCTTGCGGAAAGCGCGTCGTCGCTTTTCTGCTTGGAAAGGGCTATTCTTGCCTTTTTAAGGTTATTTTCCGCTTCTTTTATCTTATCCTGCTGTTCGTCCTCCGAAACGGAAGCTTTCTCCTTGGCTTCCGCTTCTTCCGCCTGAGCGTCCTCAAGGCGTTCTTTTGCGTCGTCAAGCTTGTCGCTGACATCGCCCGAACTCTTATTTGCGCCTTGTTTCATAGATGCTATCGCATCGTCAAAATTCTTCTTGGCGTTATCGTAGCTTTTTGTCAATTTATCAAGAAGCTGCTTTTCCGCGTTAAGTTTCTGGACTGTCAGGCTGTAATTGGACGATTGGGAAAGCAGCACGCTGTAGTCCTCCTGCAAATAAACAAGTTCGCGATTTGCCTTGGTAAGTGATTCTTCCAGCGCGCTGTGCTGACTTTTATACTCGCTGTATGATAATTTTCCCGAATTGTCAGCAAAAGCGCTGCCGCCTTCTCCCTCGGTTTCGTTTTCTTCCACATTAACGTTCTCTGAATATCCGTCGCTTTCAAGCTTAAATATTTTGCTCTGAATGTCGTTTATTTCATTCTGTTTTTCCTCAACTTCGCGCCTTTTTGCGGTAATTGCAGACTGGTCGCCGCCTGCGGCTATCTCGTCCTCATATTCTTTTACGCGGGCTTCGCAGTCGGTCTTTTGCTTTTCCGCATTGTCAAGTCTGGTTTTTGCGCTCTTTATTTTGTTGTAATTTGCAGTTCCCAGAGATGTGTAATCCTCGGCGGCAATTGCGGCGAGAATATCCGAATACTCCTTGTTTTCCTTTTCGAGGGCTTTTACCTCTTCCTCTATCTTCTCGGTCTTTGCTTTTGCTTTTTCGTAAGCTTTCTGATATTCGGAAATATTTTTCAGCTCGTCTTTAAGCTTTTCTATATTTTCTTCTTGTATCTGAATATCCAGTTCCTCCGCGCTGTAGTCAAATCCCGCTGTCAGCAGGGCTTCGTTATAAGCTTTCTGCGCGCTTCTGAGGTTTTTCTCCGCGGCGTCAAGTTCCGCGCTTTCGCTGTCCTCCAATCTGAAAAGCACATCATCTTTCTTCACTTCGTCGCCGACTTTGACTTCCACTGCTGAAATTGTACGAGTCTCGTCCATTTTCACCTCGTAAGTCTGATTTGCTTCCACCGTGCCGCTTCCCCGTATCTGTTCGGAAAGCGTTCCGCTTGAAACATACTGCGCCGAAACTTCGGGAAGTGAGTAATTCATTATGGTATTTGAGAAAAACGTCAGCAGCAGCATTATTATCAGGAAGATTATCGCCGCGTTTTTCACCCATTCTCTTTTCTTGTTCATATCTGTTCGCTCCTTAAATTAATTAGCCCTTGATGCCGCCCGAGTAAGCAATTCCCTCTACAAGATAATCCTCACCGTAAAGGAACATCAGCAGCGTTGGTATCATGTAAATTGTCGCAACTGCAAAAGCAAGTCCTATTTCTCCGCTGTTTATCTGAGAAAGGAACACCGACAGCGGGTATAAATTGGTGTCCGAAAGAAGAACCAGCGGCTGTTCCACCATGTTCCAGTAGTCTATGAAAACCAGTATCGCCACCGAGAAAAGCGCACTTTTGCAAAGCGGCATACATATATGTGCAAATATCTGAAGTTCCCCCGCGCCGTCAAGCTGCGCCGCTTCTATCAGCGAAACGGGAATTCTCCGCATTATCTTTGAAAGAATGAACACCGCAAAGGGCGTGAAAATTCCCGGAAGTATTATTGCCGCCCGTGTGTCGAGGATCCCTAACCAATCGGAAATGAGATAGTTCGGCACAAGCGTTACCTGATAAGGCATGAGCATTACCACTATGTAAACGAAGAATATTACTTCTTTTAGTCGCCCTTTCAGCCTTGCGAAGGAATACGCCGCCAGCGAAGCCGTCACAAGCTGGAATATCACTATCGGAACTACCAGTATCACCGAATTCCAGAATTTCAGCAGATAGTCGGGACTTTTGAAAAGCACCGTGTAATACTGACTGAAACTTACCATATCGGGAATGAATTTCAGGTTTATCTTTTCGGCGATATATTCCTTGCCGCCGTCCTCGCTTTCGGAAAAGATAAGCCCGTAATTTGCGTTTATCTCCGACGCGCTCATAAACGAGTTTGCTATTGTCAGCACCGTTGGCATCAGGAATATTACCGCCGCAACAGCCGCAAACAGCGTAAGTATCGCCATTATAAGCTTTTGCTTTTTCTTTGAAAGCCGCACTTTCAGCGGAACTTTCGGCTTTGGCTTGGAAATCGCGGCTTCGGTTTCCGAAATAATGTTTACCGACTTGCTCAATCTTCCACGTCCTCTCCGAATTTATTTTCGGCAATAAACAGCGCGCCTATGATAATTACCATAACTATCGCCATCAGTATAGCCGCCGAAGAAAGTTTCTGATAGTCGATGTTGCGGAATGTGTTATTCATAAAATGCTGTAACATATACAGGCTGTCAAAGGGATAATCTCCCGTCAGCAGGTAAATTTCGCGGAAAACCTTAAATGAATTTATCAGCGAAAGTATTGCCACAAACAGTATGGTCGGCGAAAGATACCGCAGCTTTATGCGGAAGAATTTATAGAAGCCCCCTGCGCCCTCAAGCGTTGCGACTTCGATTATGTCCTTTGGGATATTGTTTAACGCCGACAGGAAAAGTATCATATTATACCCCAAGTTTTTCCATAGGAACAGTACAACTATCACTATCTGTCCTTTTGTGGATTTTAGCCAGTCGATTTTCTCAATGCCGAAATTTGACAGAAAATCGTTCAGCGCGCCGTTGTAGTGGAAAATTACCTGCCATATAAGGACTATCGACGCCACGGGAACCATCATGGGGCATAGGAAACTCGTCCTGAACTGACTTACAAAGGGAATTTTGCAGTCCAGAAGCATAGCTAACAGCATTGAAAGCACCACCGCCAGCGGCACGGATATTGCCGAAAACGTCAGTGTATTCAGCGCCGCCCGCTTGAACGCGGTATTTTTCAGAACGCTTATGTAATTATCCAGAAATACAAATTCCTTATTGATAGGATTATCTACCATAGAGTAGAAAATTATTACAAAAAACGGAACGATAAAGAACACCATTACCCCCGCAAGGCTCGGTATAAGGCACAAGTACGGGAAAGCCGCGTCGCTTTTCAGGAATTTCTTTACGGAACGTTTCTTCTTCGCCTTTTCCTTTACCTTGGGAACTTTAGGCTTTTTTTGCTTTATTTTCATAACTATACCTCTGAAATACAAATATTTCCATAATTAAACTGTAAAAGAGTTTACTATACTATTATAGCACATAATAAAAAAATTTCTATAGGAAAACGAAAACTGTAATCAAATTTTAACCTTTTTGGTTTTGGGGAAAATTGCTTTTCCCGCCGTTAATGCCGAAAATACGCGGTTTGCGGGATATTCCCCCGAAATTATACAGAACAAAAGGTTACAAAACAGTAACAAAATGCTGTTCCTGCCGTCGGGCAAAAGAAAAGAGTTGAGACGACCTGTCCCAACTCTTGAAAACCTTATTCTTCAATGTAAACGCGCTTCATTTTCTGTTCGGTAACGGGTCTGTCGCCGTAACTTGTTTTTGTCGCTGCAATTTCGTCAACAACGTCCATGCCCTCAACGACTTTCCCGAATGCGGCATATTCTCCATCAAGGTGCGGAGCGTCTTGGTGCATGATAAAGAACTGCGAACCTGCGCTGTCTTTCATCATGGAACGCGCCATTGAAATTACCCCGCGGGTGTGTTTCAGGTCGTTCTTAACGCCGTTTGAAGCGAATTCGCCCTTGATGTGGTGTCCCGGACCGCCCATGCCCGTGCCTTCGGGACAGCCGCCCTGTATCATGAAGCCCTCAATTACCCTATGGAATATCAATCCGTCGTAAAAGCCCTGTTTTACGAGGTTTTCAAAGTTTTCCACGGTTATGGGGGCAACTTCGGGGTAAAGTTCCAGCTTTATCTTCTTGCCGTTTTCCATTTCAATAACTACCATACTATAAATTCCTTTCTGCTGCCTGAAATGAAGCCGTTACTTTACTATAAGGGACTTGCCCGTCATTTCCTTAGGCTGGGGAAGTCCTAATATTTCAAGCATTGTGGGGCAGATGTCCGCTAAAACGCCGCCCTCGCGGAGTCTGAAGTCCGTACCGTACCCCACAACAATAAGCGGAACGGGGTTTGTGGTGTGTGCTGTAAAGGGCGAACCGTCCGCTTCCATGAGCTTGTCAGCGTTTCCGTGGTCGGCTGTGATAATAGCCGCGCCGCCCTTTTCAAGAATAGCGGAAACCATTCTTCCCACGCATTCGTCAACGGCTTCAACGGCTTTCTTTGCCGCGTTAAAAACGCCTGTGTGTCCTACCATGTCGCAGTTTGCATAGTTCAGAATGATAACATCGTATTTATCGGAAGCAATTGCCTTTTCAACCGCATCGGTAACTTCGTAAGCGCTCATTTCGGGCTTCATGTCGAATGTGGCAACTTTCGGAGAATCTATAAGAATACGATCCTCGCCCTCGAATGTGGTCTCCTCGCCGCCGTTGAAGAAGAATGTAACGTGTGCATACTTCTGTGTTTCGGCAATACGAAGTTGTGTCATTCCCTGCTTGCTGATATATTCGCCCATGGTCATTACAAGCTGTTCCGGCGGGAACGCAACGGAAACGTTGGGCATTTCCGCGTCATACTGCGCCATGCAGACAAACTTCACGGGGAAGAAGCCTTTCTTTCTCTCAAAACCCTTGAAATCGGGGTCAACAAAGGAACGGGTTATCTGTCTTGCTCTGTCGGGGCGGAAGTTAAAGAACACAACGCTGTCGTTTTCCTTTATCATACCATTCTTATCCACAACTGTAGGTATCATGAACTCGTCGGTAACTTCGTTTTTATAGGAATTTTCAATAGCCTCAACAGGGTCTGTTTCCATAATGCCCTCGCCGTAAACAAGCGCGCTGTATGCTTTTTCCACACGGTCCCAGCAATTGTCACGGTCCATGGCATAGAAACGTCCCGCAATGGTCGCAACTGAACCTACGCCTATTTTCTTTATCTCCGCAACAAGTTCTTTCATATACTCGGAAGCGGAGGAGGGGGGAACGTCACGTCCGTCAAGGAACGCATGAACGTAAACTTTGTCCAGACCGTTTCTCTTAGCCATTTCGAGAAGTCCGTAAAGGTGTTCCGAATGACTGTGCACGCCGCCGGGGGAAACAAGTCCCATAAGGTGGAGCGCGCTTCCCTTAGCCTTGCAGTTTTCCATAGCGGAAACAAGCGCGGGGTTCTTGAAGAAGTCCCCGTCCTTAATGGACTTGGAAATTTTAACAAGCATCTGATAAACTATACGTCCTGCGCCGATATTTGTATGACCGACTTCGGAATTTCCCATCTGACCGTCGGGAAGTCCCACGTCCAGACCCGAAGCGCCTATAATGGTATTGGGATATTCCTTGAAATACCTGTCAAGATTGGGTTTATTTGCGGCGGCGATAGCATTTCCGTAGGTGTCTTTGTTGATGCCGTAGCCGTCCATTATTATCAAAGCAAGAGGCTTTTTGCTCATGTTATTTCTTCCTTTCATTGGAAAATACACGGTAGCTGCGGAAACGCTGTCCGCAGCCCGTGCCGAGATTCATATGCTGAAATTTTTCGGGATAAACCAGAATCCCACATAATATTCCGTTTCACGGTCAAAGGGGTCATAGTCTTTCCAGACTTTGTAGAACAGACCGTAATAATCCTCGCTGCCGTTTTCGTATTTTATAACGGGAACGCAGAACAGCGGCGGAAGTTCTTTCTGTTTTGCGCGGATCAGATCCACCGTAAAAAGCACGAACGCTATGCCGATCACAACGCCGCAAACGGCTGCAATTCTTTTCCGTGCGGAAACGGACAGCGCGGCGTTCCGCCTTTTCTCCTCCCGCCTTGCACGTTTAAGTTTGGAAACTTCCATTCAGCCGCCGTAAGATCAGCCGTTAACGGCAGCCTGAACGATAGTGTTGAAGTCGTTGGCTTTCAGTGAAGCGCCGCCGATAAGACCGCCGTCAACATCGGGTTTGGAAAGGAGTTCCGCCGCGTTGCCCGCGTTCATTGAACCGCCGTACTGGATAGTAACAGCGTCCGCAGTCGCCTTATCGTAAAGATTTGCAAGAGCAGCGCGGATAAATGCGCATACTTCCTGAGCCTGATCCGCAGTGGCGGTCTTTCCCGTGCCGATAGCCCATACAGGCTCGTAAGCGATAACGGTTTTCTTTACGTCCTCGGCGGAAACACCGAAAAGATCAAGCTTTATCTGACGTCCGATAACTTCTTCTGTAATGCCGCACTCACGCTCCCAGAGCAGTTCGCCTACGCAGACGATAGGTTTCAGACCTGCGGCAAGAGCAGCCTTTGTTCTCTTGTTTACCGTTTCGTCGGTTTCGCCGAAATACTGACGTCTTTCGGAGTGACCGATAACAACATATTCAACGCCGATCTCGGTAAGCATATCGGCGGAAATTTCACCTGTAAAAGCGCCGCTCTTTTCAAAGTGAACGTTCTCCGCGCCTACTTTTACATTGGAGCCTGCCGTGGTATTTACGGCAGTTTCAAGGTTGGTGTAAGGAACGCAGGCGATAACTTCGACATTGCCGTTTGCGTTTGCAACAAGGGGCTTGATGGCTTCAAGGAGTTCCTTGGCTTCGGGGCGGGTCTTGTTCATTTTCCAGTTTCCTGCAATGATAGCTTTTCTCAATGACTTATTCATGGTGATTACTCTCCTTTTTATTATAGTGTGGAAATTTCACACAAAAATTCAATATACATTATACCATATATTTTGCAAAAATATATTACTTTTTTGTGAATAACCGAATTTTCTCCCAAAAATTTGCCTCAGTCCTCCCAGACCTTGGCAAGTCTTTTCATATATGCCCGTACATCGGTTTCAAAGACCTCGTTCAGCTTATCCGAACGGAGTACCTGCTTCGGTTCGCCGCAAAGAACGGCTTTCCCGTCCTGCATAAGGACTATCCTGTCCGAAACTGCCGCCGCAAGGCTCAGATCATGGAAAACGCCTATTACCGATTTCCCGCTGTCCGTCCATTTGCGGATAAGTCCGTAAAGTTCCGTCTGGTGTTTCAGATCGAGATGATTTGCAGGTTCGTCCAGAAAGATAATATCCGGTTCCTGCGCGAAAGCCCTTGCAAGGAACACCCTTTGCAGCTGACCGCCCGAAAGTTCGGTTATAAGCCGTTCTTCCAGACCCGAAAGCCCCGCTTCTGAAATACATCTTTCCACGGCTTCATTGTCCTCCGCGGAGGCTTCCGAGAAAAGCCCGCCCGTGTGCCGTGCGTAACGTCCCATCATCACCGTATCGAAAACGGTATATTCCGAATAGTCCCCGCCCGCGCCTGTCTGGGAAAGCAGCGCCGTCCGCTTTGCCCGCTCTTTTACGGGCATTGACGAAACAGCAGCGCCGTCTATGTACGCGCCGCCCGACATTATGGGAATAAGTCCGCAGGCGGCTTTGAGAAGCGTGGTCTTTCCGCAGCCGTTCGCCCCCGCAAGGGAAACGGTTTCTCCCGCATTCACCGTCAGGGAAACGCCTTTTATTATCTCCCTGCTTCCGTACCCGCAATGGAGGTTTTTTATTTCAAAAAGTGACATGATGTATCTTCCTTTGTTTGCCGGCAGATCAAAGAGTTTTTGCCAGTTCTTTTATATATTCCCTGAGTTCCCCGCCGATGTCCTCCCGTGAAAGACCTGTTTCAATTCCTGCTTTTAACGCGCTTAACTTGTTTCCCATATCGTACCGTGTTCCTGTGAAATCAACGCCTGTCATTCCCTTTGAAACTGCAAGCTGTTTCATGGCGTCGGTAAGCTGTAGTTCGTTATTCCTGCCGTAAGGGGTATTTTCCAGAATGGCAAATATTTCGGGCGGAAGAACGCACCGGCCAAGAATGGCATAATTTGAGAACATCTGCTCTCTTGATGGCTTTTCTATCATGTCGGTTATTTCAAAATACCCATCAGGCATTTTTGTCAGCTTCATTGAGGAATATTTCATTACGTCCTCTGTGGGAACTTCCCTTATTCCCGCGGCGCCCTTGCCGTATTTTTCATAGGCTCTGCAAAGCTGCGCAATAGCGGGATCTTCGCCGATAATCACATCGTCTCCGTAAAGGACCGCTATGGGGTCGTTCCCCGCGAAACTTTTAGCGCAAAGAACGGCGTGTCCCAGTCCCAGCTGTTCCGCCTGACGCACATATGAGATATTCGCCATGGAAGCAATACGCTTTATCTCGTTGCAAAGTTCCGTTTTGCCGCCTGCTTCAAGCTGACGTTCCAGATCGGGCATTCTGTCAAAATGGTCCTCCACAACGTGCTTGCCTCTGGAAAGAATTATCAGTATGTCGGTTATCCCCGCCCTTACACATTCTTCCACAATGTACTGAATAGCGGGTTTGTCAAGAATAGGAAGCATTTCCTTTGGCATAGCCTTAGTTGCAGGCAGCATTCTTGTGCCGTACCCCGCCGCCGTGATCACTGCTTTTTTTACTTTCATTTTTTAAAACTCCTTTTTACCCGTCAATAATCGTTATTTTCCGAGAAATTCTGCAAACTGCATGAAATACATTGCCAGATACGGTATTGCCGAAAGGCATATGAAAAGCGTCAGCCAAAGCGCGGAAGTACCGCCTCTGTGTGAAATTTCATACCTGTAATGTTCGCCGAAAACTTCCTTTATATTCCGTATCCGTTTAAGAACATTGTCATAGTATATCCTGTTCCCGAAGAATCCGAAAGTGAACATCAGCACATAATATATAGCCGTTCCTATGAACATGACTCCGCTGAAAGCTGAGCCCCTGACATCAAACCTTGACGCGAACTCGGATAACATTCCGTAGCCTTTGGTTTCCGCAAAAAGATATATGAACTGCGGAATTCTCGAAAAAAGCCGCAGTATGAACGCTCCCAGCGCAATTAGCGGCATTTTCCGGTAAGCAAAGTAAAATTCCGGAAAAAGCATGGCGCTCAGGTTCAGGCTGAACTTCCTGCCCCACTCCTTGAACTGCTTGAACAGCGGCAGGTAGTAATGGGTATTCGTTCCCACAAAATCGCCTATTTCCGACATTTTCACGCCGTCAAAATCCTCGTCCGGACTGAATCCGCAAAGCGGGTCGGAAAAATTTACAAAAAACGGATCCATCATCAGTCCGCCGTTGGCGTTGCGGTTGTAAGCGTTCGGGTCGTCGTTGATATTCACGCCGCCGTAACGCTGTTCCGGAATGTTTTCATCGTTGTTTATTCCCGGGATCGGCATACCGCACCTGCGGCAGAAAAGCGTCAGCGGCGGGTTCGTATACCCGCAGAACGTGCAGACTGTTTCCCTGCCTGCGGCTTCTCCCGCTCCCACGTCATAGGAGGGTTTCCACTCGCCGCCGCTCTGATGGAGAACGGTATTCACGCACTTTCCGCTCTTTTCGTAACACGCTCTGTGGTAGGGTGTGCCGCATTCGGGGCAAATGACAACATCGTCCTCCGATGTGAATTTCTCACTGCAAACCATACATCTTGTTCCCACATAACCTGACATTAACGTGTATGCTCCTTTCATTGAACGGGCGCCCGTCCAAATTCATGCCTGCAAAATTTTTGCATATAAATATCCATATTTAAGTATACCACAAAATCTCACAAATAACAATATGATTTTTAATTTTTCATCATATTGTCACACATTAAGCCTTTAAAATTACTTGACATTATACAAATTAAGGTTTACAATGTATTTATAGATAAATTTTTATGCTGTTATTTGTATAAAATAGTCAAAAAGCATTTTTTAAGGAATAGGATATTAATGAACAAAAAAACCAAGAGAAAACTTAAAAGCCTTGTAAGGATAATTTTCGGAAGAACGCTGATAGTCGTTCTGGGACTTGCCCTGCAAGTGGCATTTGTGCTGACGGCGCTGATATATTTCAGCAGTCACTATGTATTTTTCAGTGCGGCAATGTCGGTAATGTCCCTGATAGCGCTGGTCTGCATTATAAATGACAAGACGAATCCCTACTACAAGCTTGCGTGGGTAGTTCCGGTAATGCTTGTGCCGATTTTCGGAACGGTGCTGTATATTTTCGTGCGTCTGGAACTGGGTACACGGATAATGAACAAGCGTATCATAGAACTTATCGGAAAGACCGCGCCTTTTATCCCGCAGGACGAAAATGTCCTTGCCGAACTGGAAACGGTCAGCGCCAAGGAGAAAAACCTCGCGGTCTACATGAAAAAATATGCGGGTTTCCCTGTTTTCCGCAGCACCGGCGCGGAATATTTCCCCCTCGGCGAGGACGCTTTCCACGCCATAGTCCGCGAACTGGAAAAAGCCGAGAAATTCATTTTTCTGGAGTTTTTCATTGTAGAACACGGGGAAATGTGGGACGCGATACTTGAAATTCTCGAGCGAAAATCCAAGCAGGGCGTAGACGTCCGCTTCATGTATGACGGAATGAGCAGTCTTGTGCTTGTTCCCTACAATTACCCCAAAAAACTCGCCGCCCGCGGCATAAAATGCAAGGTATTCTCGCCCATAAAGCCCGTTCTCACCACCATACAGAACAACCGCGACCACCGCAAGATACTTGTTATCGACGGGCACACGGCATTTACCGGAGGAATAAACCTTGCGGACGAATATATCAACAAGTTTGAACGCTTCGGACACTGGAAAGATACTGCCGTCATGGTAAAGGGCGACGCGGCGAAAAGCTTTACCGCCATGTTCCTGCAGAACTGGAACATTTCAGAAAAAAGCGAGGACGATTACGCCGTTTACACCACACACATCAGGCATGATTTCCCCCTTGAGGAGGGCTTCGTACTTCCTTACGGCGACAGCCCTCTTGACAACGAAAATGTGGGAAAGAACGTATATCTGGACATTCTTGACCGTGCGGAACGGTACGTTCATATAATGACGCCCTACCTGATCCTTGACGAGGAAATGAGCCGTGCGCTGACATTTGCGGCAAAGCGCGGGGTGGACGTTTCCATAATAATGCCCCACATACCGGACAAGCAATACGCGTATATCCTTGCCCGCTCCTATTACGGGGAACTCATTTCCGCGGGTGTGAAAATTTACGAATACACTCCGGGATTTATCCACGCAAAGGAATTTGTCAGCGATGATGTAACGGCAGTTGTAGGCTCGATAAATCTTGATTACCGCAGTCTGTTCCTGCATTTTGAATGTGCCTGCCGATTCTACCGCTGCGAAGTCGTCCGCGATGTTGAGGCGGATATGCTGGCAACCATGAAAAAGTGCTGTCTCATAACCCTTGACGACTGCAGGAAATACAACATTTTCAAAAAAC
This sequence comes from uncultured Clostridia bacterium, assembly GCA_947629785.1. GTDB lineage: Bacteria > Bacillota > Clostridia > Oscillospirales > Ruminococcaceae > RGIG8773. The sequence goes on from CANRFB010000005.1 coordinate 36,700, forward strand.
TTATCGGACGTATACTGAGAGTTTTTGCGCCGCTTATGTAATAAGCCGCTTATGTAATGACAGGAGATGAATATTTTGACAAAAAAACGCTTTACCGAACTTCTGAAACGCATAATACAGATAGCGCCCATAATAATGGTCGGGTTATGCGTACTGATATACTTTAAATTTTTCCGCGGGGTGACTATCGAGCATATCCTTGAATTCACGCCCGAGAACCTATGGCTTGCGGCGCTTGTGATGATAGGGCTTTTCGGATTGAAATCCCTGTCGATGTTCTTCCCCATGCTGATACTGATAGCCGCTTCGGGGAGCATTTTCCCGAATTACTTTGCCGCGCTTCTGGTAAACGTCTGCGGCGTTCTTATGATGCTTGCCCTGCCCTATCTTATCGGGCGGTTTGCGGAGCGGGAATTTGTGGAAAGGCTCATAAGCAAAAACAAGAACGCTGACAAACTCCGTGAATTCCAGTCGGAAAACGAGTTCTTCATAGCGTTCTTCCTGCGGGTAATAAACATTCTGCCCTGCGACATTGTGAGTATGTTTCTCGGCTCGGCGGGATTTTCGCCCATAAAATACTTTGCGGGTTCGTTTCTGGGAATACTTCCGGGGCTTATAACCACCACGCTTATGGGTTCAAGCGTTGACGACCCCAAGTCCCCGAAATTCTGGGTCTCCATCATCTGCGAAGTTGTATTCGCGGCAGGGTCGAGCATTGCATATTACATTTATAAAAAGCGCAAACAAGGCTGAGGCGGGGGAGCCCCCGCGGGCATAATCAGGCATTATTTTGTTATTTCCCGCTTTGTGCCTGCCGTGAGATAAAGTAAAGCAGATTTTTCGCCTTTGCACACAAGATATACAATGATGCGGTGGCTTTTTTAGTTAAAAAGACAATTGATTATTAAAGCTGCTGTATGTTATAATACAAATAGTAAAGCATATATTGCTTGCTTAATAGGGGTTGCGAATCCGTCTAAAATCGTTTTAATAGGGGTTGCGAATCCGTCTAAAATCGTTTTAATAGGGGTTGCGAATCCGTCTAAAATCGTTTTAATAGCAAGAAAAGACCGCCATAAAACGGTCTTTTCTTATACACAAGGAAGTTATTTATATGGCGGGGGAGCCCCCGCGGGCATAATCAGGGCAGGCTGCAGCCTGCACCCGGTCAGGCTTTATTTAGCTATTTCCCGCCTAAGTATACCGTACATTAAGCAATGCTGAATCTACAAAAAATTTTCCCGCCCATATGATATGGACGGGAAATCTATTTACAGATTTAACTTTACTTTACCTCACGGCAGGCACAAAACGGAAAATCACTGAATAAAGCCTGAAAGGGTCAAGGCTCAGCCTTGCTTATCTGCAATTACGCATTACGAATTACGCATTACGAATTGTCAAAAGTGGCGGTGTGTGCATAGAATATATCGAGAAAACTGCACATAAGGAGTGATTCTTTTGGGTCTTACCGCCGATTCCGTAGGGAAAAGTGCCTGCGGCGGAAGCTTTATTCTTGATATAAAAAACGGCGAGAAAGTCGTTGCTCTTGCGGGTAATCCCAATGTAGGGAAATCCACCGTTTTCAACGCACTTACAGGTATGAAACAGCACACCGGCAACTGGACGGGTAAAACCGTTCAGAACGCGCAGGGACACTGTTCCGTTGGCGAAAATAATTACCTCATGGTGGATATTCCCGGAACGTATTCCCTGCTTGCACATTCAGCCGAGGAGGAGGTTGCGCGGGATTTTATCTGCTTCGGCGGAACGGACGCGGTAATTGTCGTTTGTGACGCTTCCTGCCTTGAACGCAACCTGAACCTCGTTTTGCAGACAATTGAAATTACAGAACATACCCTTGTCTGCGTTAATCTTCTGGACGAGGCGAAAAAGAAGAAAATTTCCGTTGACCTCGAAAAACTTTCGGAAAAATTAGGCGTTCCCGTCTGCGGAACTTCCGCAAGAAGCGGCGCGGGCGTTTCCGAGATGATGGAAAAGCTTCCGCAAGCGTTCTCCGCGGAAAAAAGGAATTCCCCGCCCGTAATTTACCCCGAAAAGATTGAAAACGCCATACGCATTATTGAACCCGTTCTGGAAAATAAAATCCCCCTTTCACCGCGTTGGACGGCAATAAGGCTTCTTGACCGCGACGAGAAATTAAACGCTTCCATAAGCGGATTTGCGGGCTTTGACATTGAAACCGACGCGGAAATTTCCCGCGCCATTTCGGAAGCGAAAAAATACCTCGCCGGAAACGGCATTTCCGAAGCGGAATTCAAAGATATTATCGTAACGTCAATAGTCCGCCGCGCGGAAGAACTTGCAGCGGAGTGCGTAGACCTTGAAAAGCCCGATTATTACGAGCGCGACAGGAAAATTGACCGTATACTTACCCACAGGATATGGGGCGTTCCCATAATGGCGGCAATGCTTCTGCTTATCTTCTGGATAACCATAGAGGGCGCGAATTACCCCTCGGAACTGCTTTTCGGGGCGCTGTTCTCACTTGGCGGCAAGCTTTCCCTGCTGCTTTCCGAATGTAATGCCCCCGAATGGTTAAACAGTATGCTTATTGACGGAGTTTACCGTGTTCTTGCATGGGTAACGGCGGTAATGCTGCCGCCCATGGCGATATTTTTCCCGCTGTTCACGCTTCTTGAAGATGTGGGGTATCTGCCGCGGGTGGCGTTCAACCTTGACAGGTATTTTAAAATTTCCAACGCCTGCGGAAAGCAAGCGCTTACCATGATGATGGGCTTCGGCTGCAACGCCGCGGGGGTAACGGGCTGCCGCATAATTGATTCGCCCCGGGAACGGCTCATAGCCATTCTGACAAACAGTTTCGTGCCGTGCAACGGACGTTTCCCCACGCTTATTGCGGTGATAACCATGTTCCTGACCGCAGGAACGGCGGGGTTCGGGCAAAGTTTCCTGTCGGTGCTTATACTTACGGGCGTGATAATTCTCGGCGTTCTGCTGACGTTTGTCATGTCAAAACTGCTTTCCTCCACCGTTCTGAAAGGCGTGCCCTCGTCCTTTGCGCTGGAACTTCCGCCGTACCGTATGCCCCAGATAGGGAAAGTCATAGTCCGCTCCATATTTGACAGGACGATATTCGTTCTGGGCAGGGCGGCTTCCGTTGCAGCGCCTGCGGGGCTGCTTATCTGGCTTCTGGGAAATATCCATACCGCGGACGGTTCGCTTCTTGCCGTATGTGCGGAATTCCTTGACCCGTTTGCGCGGTTCATAGGACTTGACGGAGTAATACTTTTAGCGTTCGTATTGGGATTTCCCGCAAATGAAATAGTAGTTCCCATAATGCTTATGATGTATCTTTCCACGGGAAAGATAGTGGAATACGAGAACCTCGATTCCCTGAAAAGCATACTTATCGACAACGGCTGGAACATCAGAACAGCCCTTTGCATGATGATATTCATGCTGTGCCATTTTCCCTGTTCCACCACCTGCATGACCATAAAAAAGGAAACGGGTAGCATTAAGTGGACGCTTTTAGCTTTCTTTCTGCCAACAGCCGTAGGAATTATACTTTGTGCTATGATCGCACAATTTGATTAAGTTTTGAGAGTTAAGAGTTAAGAGTTGAGAGGCAGGCTGTAGCCTGCACCCAGTCAGGCTTTATTTTGTGATTTCTAACTTAAATATACCGTGCATGGCACAAAGCTAAATCTACAAAGAAAATTCCCGTTCATATGATATATGAACGGGAAAATTTGTTTTTACATATTGACTTACTTCGACAAATGTGTTATAATTTCAATCGGAATACACTAAACGGTGACGAAACAAAAAAACCGGCTATGCCGGTTTTTTTGTTTTATGCTCACCTAAAAAGGAGGTGACGTTTCACATGATGGTCTTGGGAGTTGTTCTCCAGATAATATCTATCATCATTGATATTGTCGCGTTGCTGACGTCTGGAAACAGAAAGAAGTAACCATATTTTTGCTTGTTAGTCGCACATACCCTTACTTGCTTGTAAAAATTAACCGCCTAAACTCCACAAATTGACGATTGATTTTTACATTTTATAGATAATTTGGGAGCATGCCGTCACTGGTGTGTTCCTTTTTATTTATTATAACCTACAAACTTTTATTTGTCAATAGTTTTTATAATTTTTAATTTAAGCTTCAGCCTGCCTCTTAACTCTTAAATCTTAACTCTATTAAGAGTTTGCCTTGACCTTATGATAAATTTTCTTGCCCTTTTTGATAATGACTTCCGTTTCGATTTTTATAAGCGCGTTGGGGTCGGTGACCTTAGCATCATCAACGGAAATCCCCCCCTGCTGAACAAGGCGGCGGGCTTCGCTCTTGGAGGGCGCAAGCGCGGTCTTTACAAGCAGATCAAGAACGTTTATCCCATCAGCGGGAATTTCCGAAGCGGGTATTTCGGTGGAGGGCATATCGTCCGTGTTACCCTTGCCGCCGAAAAGCGCTTTCGCACCGTTCTGCGCCTTTATCGCTTCTTCCTCGCCGTGAACGAGCTTTGTAAGCTCAAAGGCAAGAATTTCCTTTGCCTTGTTAAGCTGACTGCCCTCCCAACCGGACATGGCTTCAATTTCTTCCATGGGCAGGAATGTCAGCATACGGATACATTTCATAACGTCCGCGTCCGCAACGTTCCGCCAGTATTGGTAGAAATCAAAGGGCGTGGTCTTTTCGGGGTCGAGCCATACCGCGCCTTTCTCGGTCTTGCCCATCTTCTTCCCCTCGGAATTAAGGAGCAGGGTAATTGTCATGGCGTGGGCGTCCTTGCCAAGCTTTTTGCGGATAAGTTCCGTGCCGCCCAGCATATTAGCCCATTGGTCGTCGCCGCCGAACTGCATATTGCAGCCGTATTTCTTGAACAGCATATAGAAATCGTAACTCTGCATTATCATGTAATTGAATTCAAGGAAAGTCAGTCCCCGCTCCATTCTCTGCTTGTAGCACTCGAATGTGAGCATTTTGTTTACCGAAAAGCAAGCGCCTACTTCCCGCAGAACGTCGATATAGTTCAGATCCATAAGCCAGTCGGCGTTGTTCACCATGATAGCCTTGCCGTCCGAAAAGTCGATGAAACGGCTCATCTGCTTCTTGAAACATTCAATATTGTGGTCAATATCCTCTTTGGTAAGCATCTTCCGCATATCGGATTTTCCCGAGGGATCGCCGATCATGCCTGTTCCGCCGCCAAGCAGTGCAATAGGACGGTTTCCCGCCATCTGCAAACGCTTCATAAGGCAAAGCGCCATGAAATGTCCTACATGGAGGCTGTCCGCCGTGGGGTCAAATCCGATGTAGAATGTGGCTTTCCCCTCGTTGATCATTTTTTTGATTTCTTCCTCGTTGGTCACTTGGGCAATAAGCCCTCTTGCAACCAGTTCATCATATAAAGTCATATACATTCTCCTATTTTTTGTTTTAAATTATTATTTCCGGAATTTTAATAGTCCATGAAATCATGTAATGATCCCACTTATATCACGACCTTTCAATGAATTTCACCGTAAAATAAAAAAACGCCCTGCTTGTAAGCAGAGGGCGAAATTACCGCGGTACCACCTCAATTTTATCGGGAAGATCCCGACCTTGGAACGCTTTAACGGGCGCACCCGCATACCGCTACTAAGATTCACGGTACAAGCTCCATGATGTATTCGCCGAAAATTCCGTTATCCTTTTTCACCTGCCAAGGACTCTCTGAAACGGTTTAAAAACGGCTACTTCTTCACTTCACAGCATTTGGTATGAAATTATTTTACCATACATGAAGCCTTTTGTCAAGGGGGAGAACAGCATTTTTTTGCCCGCTGCGGAAAAGCGGAAAATTATCCTCAAAATGCCTTTATCAAACAAATATTGCCATAATACACTATTGCTTGACATTACATGACTTTGGGTGTATAATTGGTATGAAATTATATTCAAGGGGGAATTTTCTGTAATGGACGCGGAACTCAATCTTCTCAAAAAGCATAAAAAAGGTCTGCTGAGAATAGTATTCAGCAGGACGGGAATCGTTATCCTGCTTCTGCTGCTGGGAGTCGCCTGCTTTATAACGGCGGAAACATTCTTTGCGGGAATTATCGCACATATCCTCGGCGGCGTGGGAGTTTTCAACTTCTTTGTAATAGCCGCTATCGTAAACAGCGATATGGATTCCTCCGCAAAACTTACTTGGATAATGGTGGTTTCCCTTACGTCGATTTTCGGAACGCTTTTCTACCTGTACACCAAAAACAATATAGGCAGCCGTGCGGTCGGAGCGGGCTATAACTATCTTATAAAAACACACAAAGACGACATCAAGCAGGACGAAAATGTTCTTTCCGAAATACGAAAGGAAAGCCCCGAGACTGCCGAATTAGTCCATTATTTAAATAAAAGCAGCACTTTCCCCATAACCGACAAGAACAGGATAACCTACTACCCCTTGGGCGAGGAAAAGTGGACTGCTATGCTTGAAGCACTGAAAAGCGCGGAAAAGTTCATTTTTATGGAGTATTTCATTGTGGAAGAGGGCAGAATGTGGGGAACTATCCTGAACATTCTGGCGCAGAAAGCCGCCGAGGGCGTGGAAGTCCGCGTCATGTATGACGGGACCTGCGCTATCGCGCTCCTGCCCTATAATTACCCCGAAATGCTTGCAAAATACGGCATAAAATGCAAGATGTTCTCGCCTATAAGACCCTTTGTTTCCACTCACTACAACTACCGCGACCACAGGAAAATACTTGTGGTGGACGGAAAAGTCGGTTTCAACGGCGGCGTGAACCTTGCGGACGAGTATATCAACCATAAAAAAGTTTTCGGACACTGGAAAGATACCGCCGTGAAGATAGAGGGCGAAGCGGTCAGAAATCTTACTCTGATGTTCCTGAATATGTGGTGCCTTGGCGAGAAAGACCCCGATTACAGAACTTACCTTGACGCGCCCGCGGAAAGCTTCCCGAACGAAAAGGGCTATGCCGTTCCCTACGGCTTCAATCCCTTTGATTCGGACAAGGTGGGGGAGAAAGTCTATATGGACATTCTCAACAGGGCAAATAGTTACGTTCACATAATGACTCCCTATCTTATCCTTGACGACGCGCTGCTTAATTCACTGAAATATTCCGCGGAAAGAGGCATTGACACAAAACTCATTCTCCCGGGAATTCCCGATAAAAAGCCTGTCTATGCCCTTGCAAAGACATATTTTAAAACGCTTCTTGACTCGGGCGTGGAAATTTACCTCTACACCCCGGGATTCGTCCATGCGAAAATGTTCATTTCCGACGATAAAAAAGCGGTAGTGGGAACTATCAACCTTGACTACAGAAGTCTTTATCACCACTTTGAATGCGGAACGTACATCTACGGCGCGGACGTTGTTCACGACATTGAAAACGACTTTTCCGAAACTCTGAAAAAGTGCGAAAAAGTCACATACGAAAGCATTAAGAACGAAAAGGCAATTACAAAGTTAACAGGCGGCTTTATGCGCTTTATCGCGCCGCTGCTTTAATATAAAAGTGAGATGTTTTTAATATGACTCTTGGAGAACTTAAAACAGGTCAGTCTGCCGTAATAACCGAAGTTGGCGGCGAGGGCGCGCTCCGTTGCAGACTGCTTGACATGGGACTTATTCCCAAAACAAAGGTAATGGTCCGGAAAGTTGCGCCTATGGGCGACCCCATAGAACTTTTCCTGCGGGGGTATGAACTTACCATACGTCTTGAGGACGCGGAGAAAATTACCATAATTCCCGAGAAAGCAGGTGCTGAAAAATGATATTTGCTCTTGCGGGAAACCAGAACTGCGGAAAGACCACGCTTTTCAATCAGCTTACCGGTTCAAATCAGCACGTGGGGAACTTCCCCGGCGTTACGGTGGAGGGAAAATCAGGCGATGTCCGCGGTCTGAAAAATTGTCAGGTTGTAGACCTGCCGGGCATATATTCCATACGCCCCTATACGGGCGAAGAACGGGTAACGCGGGATTTTCTCATTGACGGGAAGCCCGACGCCATTATAAATATTGCCGACGCCACAAATATCGAAAGGAATCTCTACCTTACGCTTCAGCTTATTGAAATGAATATCCCCATGGTTCTTGCCCTGAACATGATGGACGAAGTCCGCAACAACGGCGGAACGGTGGACGTAAAGGGGCTTTCGGAACGTCTGGGAATACCCGTTCTTCCCATAAGCGCGGCGAAGAACGAGGGCATAGACGAACTTATCGCCAAGACCGAGGAAATAGCTTCAAAGCAGAAAAAGCCAAAGCGGACGGATTTCTGTTCGGGCGCGGTACATAGATGTATACACGCTGTTTCCCATATGGTGGAGGACCATGCCCAACTGGCGGGAACTTCCTCAAAATTTGCCGCCACAAAGCTTGTTGAGGGCGACCCCGACATTAACGGCAAGCTGAAACTCAACGAAAACGAACTTGAAATGATTGAACACAGCGTTACCGAAATGGAACAGGAACTTGGCATGGACAGGAACGCCGCCCTTGCGGATATGCGCTACACTTTCATTGAGGAAGTCTGCCGCGACACCGTTGTAAAATGCCACGAAAGCAAGGAACACGCCCGAAGCGTGAAGATAGACAACATTCTTACCAATAAATACCTTGCGATACCGCTTTTCCTTTGCATAATGCTTTTTGTGTTCTGGATAACATTCGGGTCGGTAGGCGCATGGCTGGGAGATGCGTTTTCATATGTAATCGACAACGCTTCCGAGTACGCCGACAAAGTTCTTACGGCTTACGGGCTCAATCCCGTGGTGAAAAGCCTTATAATAGACGGAGTTTTTGCGGGAGTGGGAAGTGTTCTCAGCTTTCTGCCCACCATAATAACGCTGTTCTTCTGCCTTTCAATTCTGGAGGACAGCGGTTACATGGCACGTGTGGCGTTTGTAATGGATAAGCTTCTGCGTAAAATAGGGCTTTCGGGACGGTCATTCGTACCGATGCTGATAGGCTTCGGGTGCAGCGTTCCCGCAATTATGGCAACAAGGACTCTTGCTTCCGACCGCGACAGGCGAATGACCATATTCCTTACGCCGTTTATGAGCTGCAGTGCAAAACTTCCCATTTATGCGGTGTTCACGGCGGCATTTTTCCCGAAATACAAGGCGCTTGTAATGCTTCTGCTGTATGTTTCGGGAATGCTTGTGGGAATTATCTGCGGAGTTATAATGAACCACACCCGTTTCAAAGGCAAGCCCGTGCCATTCGTAATGGAACTTCCCAACTACCGTATGCCCTCGGCGAAAAGCGTTGTGCTTCTCATGTGGGACAAGGCAAAGGACTTTATAGAACGGGCATTTACGGTAATTTTCTTTGCGTCCATAGCAATATGGTTCTTACAGAGTTTTGACACGCGCCTGAATATTGCGGCGGACAGTTCGGAAAGCCTCCTTGCAAAATTAGGTGCGGCAATTGCTCCTGTATTTGCGCCTCTCGGCTTCGGCGACTGGAAAGCCGCCACCGCGCTGATAACGGGATTCACCGCAAAGGAAGCGGTAGTTTCCACGCTGGCAGTGCTGACGGGTTCGGACACAAATTCGCTGAATACCGTACTTTCGGGAATGTTCACGCCTCTTTCCGCGGCAAGCTTCCTGATATTCACGCTGCTTTACACGCCCTGCGTTGCTGCAATTGCGGCTGTCCGCCGTGAAATGAACAGCAGGCTTTCCGCGCTCTGGATGGTAATTATCCAGTGCGTGACCGCGTGGCTGACGGCGTTCGTGGTATTCCAGATAGGCGGACTGTTTGTAAAATAATTCCTAAAGTGAAAATCATGTGATGAATTCAGAAAAAATTCATAATAATTTACTCTTTTCTGTTGCAAAATCATTGATTATGTGGGATAATATATCAGGTGCGGTCATGCTCACCGCTCATCAATGACTATTTAAGGCAGGTGAACGGCGTTGCCTCTTTTCCCTATTCTGAAAAATATTTACGAAAAGTCCGATATGCCCACGGCTATAGCAGACGCTGAGGGCTGTATCATCTGGAAAAACAAACTTCCTGCGCCGGGACTGAACGAGGGCGGCAGGTTAGCTTTGCTTATCGATGAAAAACCTCTGAATACGGGAATATACAGCGTTATGCGGAATGATGAGCTTATTTCCTATAACATCATAAAAACAGAGTCCGCAGAGGAATGTTACTATATTGTCGAATTGGTGCGTTCGGAAAGAATGTCAGATATAATGAATACCCCTGCTATACGGAGTTACATGACATACCTCAGTTCAAAGATACGGAATATGGCAGGAGTGGTGACCAATACCACGGACGAACTTTACGACTCGGTCTCCTGCGGGATATTTGACAGACAGACCATAACCGAGCGGCTCAATTCCATTGACAAAAGCATGATGTCCATAACAAAGGAAGTCATTCAGCCCGACCAGTTCTATGCGCTGCTTGACATGGACAAGCGGAGATCAACGCTTTCCATGGAAAACGAACTGCGCAGGATAGTTTCCGAAGCCGAAGCTGTTCTTGGCAGAAAAGTCAGGATAGAACTGAAATGCAAAGACGATATATTTTTCCGAATGGACAGAGATACATTTGAAACCGTTATCGGCGGAATGACCGCCATGTGCTGCGGCTGCCGTTCCAATCCCGAAAAGCTGATATTTTCCGCCAAAAAGATAAACGGCAGCAGAGCGGAAATATCCGTTGCAAGCATACGAAACAAGTCGGACAAGTCCAACGGCACAAGCACGGAGAACAATATGTTTTTCCATTACACCTGCGACCTGCTCTGCAAAACCATGGGTGCGGTATTCACCAGAACCGAAAAAGCCAACGGCTGTACCGTAAAAGTGGAATTTGACATCATCTCCAAAGGCGACGCCCGCGTGGAATTATCAAGCGTGGAATATTCCGTGGACAAGGGGCATTTTGAAACCGTTTCACTTATGCTTGCCGACGCCGATACCGAAGAAAGGTATGTCCTTTACGATATTGACGATGAAGACAAGGAGGCAAGAGAGAAAAATATAGTAATGTCAGGTTCATCAATTTAATAGAACAGAAAGGAAATTAAAATGAAAAGAACAAAAATTTTTGCGCTTTTATGTGCGGCTTCAATATCGGCGGCAGTATTTACCGGCTGCGGAAATCCCGAAGGAAATACTCAGACCGAAAGTACATCTTCCGCTTCGGAAACAGCGGAACAGGATCCCGCTCAGACCACCGCTCCCGATGAGGACGTGGACTTAATGAGCAGCATATACGAGGAAGTGAATTCCACACGTCCTCTTGAAGAAGGCGACGATTACGCCATAAACAAGATAAACCCCAAGTCTCCGGAGGGCGAATTCAAGGGCGGATATACCCTTGCAAGCTATGACGAAGTAAATCAGGGTAAACTTTATGTAAATGACAAGTCAAAAATCGTTATCCGCGCATATAATTATAAAGATGATCTCCACGACATGGCGGCATGGGCTGACCAAGCCTGCGGCGTTATAAGAATAAATAATGTTATTACCGCCGCCTGCGACACGGTTTTTGAAAAACCCGAGGACGCCAAGGTCTGCGGTTTTGACGCCATCAAATATGATTATCAGATAATCCAGAACGAGTTTGTTGATAACCCCGACGATCCCGACGGCGAACAGATCAAGCAGGAAATGTACCGTTTCAATGCAAGGGTATACTATTTTTATTCCGAACAGGACGCATATGTTATAATGTTCGATACCCTTGAGGACGACTGGGAAGAACAGTCAAAGAATTTCGAGGATTTCGTTGCTGATCTTGAAATTACCAAGACAGAATATTAATAAAATTTCTGTTGCAATTTTTTTGGAAATGTGGTATAATGTTTCCGTAATATTTTAAAGACATATCGGGCAAGAGTAACTTTTCCGCTTTTTTCAGAGAGCGTCGGGGCGGTGGAACGGCGCAGGGCGGTAAAGCGAAGTGCGGTCCGACAGTCCGGACGGGGAAAGGGTTTTCCCTGCGTATACGTCCGCGTTCCCCGCGTTAAGGGATAATGAGCAAAGAATTGAAGTGGAACCGCGGTCATGCCGCCTTCAAGGGTAATTCCCATGGAGGCGGCTTTTTTGATATTTTTAAAAGGAGCTGTTCGGAAAATGCACAAAGCACACACAATTTCCCACACCATAGAGCATATAAAATCGGATATCGAGTCGGTGAAAAGACGCGACCCCGCAGCAAGAAGCACACTTGAAATTCTCCTGACATATTCGGGACTTCATGCGGTGCTGATGTACAGAGTCGCACATTTCTTTTACACAAAAAGACTTTACACTATTGCAAGGTGTATTTCCCAGTTTGCAAGACTGCTTACGGGAATTGAAATTCACCCCGGCGCAAAGATAGGAAAGGGATTTTTCATCGACCACGGTTCGGGAGTGGTTATCGGCGAAACTGCTGAAATAGGCGATAACTGCCTTGTCTATCAGGGCGTTACCCTCGGCGGTACCGGAAAGGAAAAAGGCAAGCGTCACCCGACCCTCGGGAATAACGTCATGGTTGGCGCAGGGGCAAGAGTCCTCGGACCTTTCAAAGTAGGTGACAATGTTAAAATCGCCGCAAACGCCGTGGTTCTGGAGGAAGTTCCCCCCAACTGCACGGCGGTAGGCGTTCCTGCAAGAATTGTCCGCCGCAACGGCAAAAAAGTTGTAAACGATCTGGATCAGGTTCATATCCCAGACCCCGTTTCGCAGGAACTCTGCGCATACCGTATTCGTCTGGAAAAGCTTGAAAAGCAGATGAACAGGCTGGAAATCGCCGAAATAGGAAAGAAATTAAATAACGGAAAGCAGTGATCTTTATGAAATTATACAATACTCTTACAAGAAAAAAGGACGACTTTATCCCCCGCTTTAAGGGAAAAGTAAGTATGTACACCTGCGGTCCTACGGTGTACCATTACGCGCATATCGGAAACCTCCGCAGCTATATCATGGAGGACGTTCTGGAAAAATATTTCCGCTATTCGGGATATGATGTGAAGCGCGTTATGAACATCACCGACGTGGGACATCTTTCAAGCGACGGTGACACCGGCGACGACAAAATGTTAAAGGGCGCAAAGCGTGAACACAAGACCGTTATGGAAATTGCGGATTTTTACACGAAAGCGTTCTTTGACGACTGCAAAAAACTGAACATCAAAACTCCCGACGTAGTGGTTCCCGCAACGTCCTATATTGACGAATTTATCCGCGTGATAACCGTTCTTATCGAAAAGGGGTACGCTTACGAGGCGGGCGGAAATATCTATTTCGACACTTCAAAACTTGATAAATACTACGTTTTCAATGATTTTAAAGAAGAGGATCTTGAAGTGGGCGTTCGTGAGGGCGTTGAGGAGGATTCCAACAAGCGCAATAAGGCGGATTTCGTGCTGTGGTTCACAAAGTCAAAATTTGAGGATCAGGAACTTAAATGGGAAAGCCCGTGGGGGCTTGGCTATCCCGGCTGGCACATCGAATGTTCCTGCATAAGCATGAAAAATCTGGGAGAATACCTTGACATTCACTGCGGAGGAATTGACAATGCATTCCCGCACCACACCAACGAAATTGCCCAGAGTGAAGCTTATCTCGGGCATGAATGGTGCAGACACTGGTTCCACGTTTACCACCTGAATACGGATAACGGAAAGATGAGTAAATCTTCGGGAGAATTCCTTACCGTTTCCCTGCTTGAAGAAAAGGGTTACGACCCGCTTGTATACAGATTTTTCTGCTTGCAGTCGCATTACAGGAAATCTCTTGTTTTCAACTACGAAAACCTTGACAACGCGGCGGCGGCTTATGAGAAATTAGCGGCAAAAATTTCTGGTATTCTTGACGGAAGCGGCGAAATTGACAAGGCAAAATCCGACGAATTAAAGAAGAATTTCACCGACGCCATGGATAACGATTTAAATACCGCCCTTGCAGTAACGGCGGTTTACGACGTTCTGAAAGCCGACACAAACAACGCCACAAAACTTGCGTTAATAAAGGACTTTGACTATGTGCTTTCGCTGAATTTAATTGAAGCGGCAAAGAAAGTTTCCGAGGGAAAATCGGGCGGCGATGAGGAAATTCCCGCAGAGATACTGGAACTTTCGGAACAGCGGAAAGCCGCCCGCAAGGAAAAGAACTTCGCTCTTGCGGACGAGATACGGGATAAGATTTCCGCCCTCGGCTATATTGTCACCGAAACGCGGGAGGGCACAAAAATCACTAAAAATCAATGATTTCCGGAAGGAGAAGAAGTTTATGAAAATTGCCATGCTGGAAGCGCGGACCGTTTCCAAAGGCGATGTTTCCTTTGAGGAGATATACAAACTGGGCGAAGTAAGGGAATTCCCCCTTACGCCCCTTGAAAAAATAACCGAAAACGTGGGGGACGCGGAAGCCGTTCTCTGCAACAAAACGCCCTTCACAAGGGAAGTTCTGAAAGCTTGTCCCAACCTGAAATATATAGGGCTCTGCGCTACGGGGTATAATAATATCGACCTTGACACCTGTAAAGAACTGGGCATAACCGTTTCAAACGTCCCCGCCTATTCCACAGCGGCGGTGGCACAGCAGGTTTTCTCGTTTATACTGTATTTCGCGGGAAAAACTTCAAAATACGCGGAATTTGTGCAAAACGGCGGCTGGATCCGCTCGGAGACCTTTTCCGACTTTGTTTTTCCCATAACCGAACTGGCGGGGAAAACCATAGGCATTATCGGTTACGGTTCTATAGGCAGGAAAGTTGCGGCAATAGCGCAGGCATTTGACATGAAAGTTATCGTAAACACCCGCACGGCAAAACAGGACAGTTCGGTGAAGTTCGTTGACCTGACAGAACTTTTCCGCGAATCGGATTTCATAACGGCACATTGTCCGCTTACGGAAATTACTAACGGCATGATAAACAAAAGCGTTCTTGACCTTTGCAAACCGTCCTGCATTATCATAAACACCAGCAGAGGCGCAGTGGTGAACGAAGCAGACCTTGCAGACGCTCTGAACAGCGGGAAAATCGCAGGTGCGGCACTGGACGTTCTCTGCGAAGAACCCATGTCTGAAAATACTCCGCTC
Organism: uncultured Clostridia bacterium; assembly: GCA_947629785.1. Lineage (GTDB taxonomy): Bacteria > Bacillota > Clostridia > Oscillospirales > Ruminococcaceae > RGIG8773. The sequence continues at coordinate 51,779 of CANRFB010000005.1, forward strand.
CGCGATGCAAAGAACTGCATTATCACTCCCCATATCGCATGGGCGGCTCTGGAGACCCGCAGACGTCTTGTGAAAACCGTTGCGGAAAACCTGAAAGCATTCATTGACGGAAAGCCTATAAATACCGTTATATAGAATTATAATGAAAGGAAATTTATATGTTTGATATAAACGAAAAAAAGAGGATAGTCGTAAAGGTGGGAACTTCCACGCTTACGCATAAAACGGGCAGGCTCAATATCCGCCGCGTTGAAAAGCTTGTAAAAGTTCTTGCGGATATTCACAACAGCGGAAAGGATATAATACTTGTTTCTTCGGGAGCCATAGGCTTGGGAATGTCCAAAATGAGCCTTACCGAACGTCCCAAAGACACGCCTATGAAACAAGCCTGCGCCGCGGTGGGACAGTGCGAACTTATGTATATGTACGACAAGCTTTTCGGGGAACACAACATCACCGTTGCACAGATACTTCTTACAAGGTACATTCTTGATACTCCCCGCAAAAACAATGTTGTAAACACTTTTGAGAAACTTCTTGACCATAATGTCATTCCCGTTGTAAACGAGAACGACACCGTTGCCATTGACGAACTGGAACTTGAACTGGGCGAGAACGACAGCCTTGCGGCGCACGTGGGAATAATCAGCCGTGCGGATATGCTTATAATCCTTTCGGATATTGACGGCTTCTACAACGGAAACCCCAACGAGAATCCCGACGCGGAAGTCATTCCCGTTATAAACAAAGTTGACGACCATATACGTTCCCTTGCAGGCGGCGCAGGTTCAAAACTCGGAACGGGCGGAATGGTGACAAAACTCAACGCCGCCGAACTTGCCATGAGCGCGGGCATGGATATGGCTATTCTCAACGGAAGAAACCCGTATATTCTCTATGAATTTTTTGACGGCAAACAGGTAGGCACGGTATTTACCGATAAGTGAACGGAGGAACTTATATGACTTATATCGAAACTTTAGGCGCAAACGCCAAGGCTTCCGAAAAGGCTTTGCGCTGCGCTTCCACGTCCGGAAAGGACAAGGCTCTTTCCGCAATTGCGGAAGCCCTTGAAAACAGGACGGAAGAAATACTTTCCGCCAACGGAAAGGACCTTGCGGCGGCTGAGAAAAACGGAATGTCCGCAGCTATGCAGGATCGTCTCCGCCTTACAAAAGAGCGCATAAAAGGCATTTCGGACGGTGTCCGCGACGTTATCAAACTTGACGACCCCATCGGTTCGGCGGATTCGGGGTCTGTTCGCCCCAACGGTATGCGGATAACGAAAGTACGCGTTCCCCTTGGGGTAATAGGCATAATTTTTGAATCCCGCCCAAACGTTACCGTTGACGCGGCTGTTCTCTGCCTGAAAGCGGGAAATGTTGTCATTCTCCGCGGCGGAAAAGAGGCGTACAATTCCAACAAGACCCTTTGCAATATAATGCGCGAAGCCATAACTTCCTGCGGATTCCCCGCCGACGCCATACAGTTCGTTGACGACACCACCCGCGAAGTTACCGCTCAGCTTATGAAATGCAACCGTTACCTTGACGTGCTTATCCCGAGGGGCGGCGCGGGACTTATCCGAGCTGTAAAGGAAAATGCTTCCGTTCCTGTAATTGAAACAGGGGTTGGAAACTGCCATGTATTTGTGGACGAGACTGCCGACCTTGAAATGGCTGTCAACATCGTTGACAACGGCAAGACTCAGCGCCCCTCCGTCTGCAACGCCGTAGAATCCCTGCTTGTTCACGAAAAAATTGCGGACAAGGCTTTGCCGCTTATCAAGAAACGCCTTGACGAGCATAATGTGGAATTCCGCGGCTGCGAAAAGACCGCCGCTATCCTCGGAGAATGTGTTGTTCCCGCCGCGGAGGAGGACTATGCAACGGAATTTCTGGACTATATAATTTCGGTAAAGGTGGTTTCGGGAATTGACGAGGCAATCGAGCATATTTCAAAATATTCCACGGGTCACAGCGAGTGCATTGTGACAAATTCCCTTGCAAACGCCGAGAAATTCAAGAACGAAATCGACGCGGCGGCGGTCTATGTGAACGCTTCCACACGTTTCACCGACGGAGGAATGTTCGGATTCGGCGCAGAAATAGGCATTTCCACGCAGAAACTCCACGCCCGCGGTCCTATGGGACTGAGAGAACTTACTTCCATGAAGTACCTTATTGACGGAAACGGTCAGATACGCTGATTACAGGAGCTGTTTAATTATGAACGATGATAAAAAGGACATTTTCGATTATGAGACCTATATCAAGGGCGAAATCGGAAAGGTAAGGAAAATCGACCGAAAACCAAAGCCCAAGCCGACCCCGAAACCACAGCAGAAGCCCGCAAAATTCTCCTCTCTTGACCTTCCCGAAAAGCAGAAAAAGAAACAGTTGGAGAAAGAGGAATCCATTGAAAATATCCGCCGTATGTTCGGCGAAGCTCTGGACGAGTCCAAAGAGGAACTTGCGGAGTTCGCCGACGAACAGGTGGTGGATATGCCCGAAACAAACCCCGAGGGCGTTCGGAGAAAGCTGTATTTCCTTTTCGGGATAGTAATATCCGTTCTTGCGGTGATAGGGCTTATTTCCACAATAAATTTCACGGCGGACAAGATAAAGGCTTTTGCGGACAACACACAGCAGAAAACCGAATTTGCGCGGTTTGTCTACCCCATTGTGATATGCGACCCCGCGCCGTTCAACCAGACGGTGAAACTCCGCAACGATACCATGATAACCGCGGCTATATGGGATATTATCCTTTACGAGGACAAATCCAAGTATGAAGCGGATTTTGACATGATAATAGTTCCCGAACTGGACGTTGAACAGCACGGCACGAAACTTTTCGGGGCGGGGCTTAGTTTTGAACATCAGTCCATTCTCGGCGCGGACGTGCAGTTCTATTATGACGAAAGCATAAAGTCCTACCGTGTTCCCTCAAACCCGAAGTATTTTACCTATTCGCCGTATATTGAAAATATTTCCCGGGTCGGCGAGCGTTACACCCTTACCGTGGGATATGTTTCGCCTACTCCCGCATGGCTCACCCTTACTTCCGAGGAAGAACCCGAACCCGAAAAGTATGTTGAATATGTGGTTTCCAAGCGCGGCGATGAAATGACCCTTGTTTCCATTCAGGAATCGGACATCAAAGTGGATTCTCCCCACGGACTCTGATAAGGGGGCGCAATATGAACAGGACAAACGCGATGCGGCTTTTAGACGCCGCGGGCATAGTTTTTGAAACGTCGGAGTACGAAGTGGACGAAAGCGACCTTTCGGGAACTCACGCGGCGGAAATGTTAGGGTTTGACCCGGATATTGTTTTCAAGACCCTTGTTTTAAAGGGCGACAAAACGGGGTATTTTGTCTGCTGTATTCCCGTAAACAAGGAACTTGACCTTAAAAAAGCGGCGAAAGTTTCGGGCAACAAGAAGTGCGAAATGCTTCATGTAAAAGACCTGCCCGGCGTAACGGGATATATCCGCGGGGGCTGTTCTCCCATAGGAATGAAGAAGAAATTCCCCACCTATATAGATATTTCGGCGGAGGATAAGGAGAAATTTTCCGTAAGCGCAGGAGTCCGCGGCGCGCAGATAATTACTTCTCCCACGCGGCTCTGCGAATATCTCGGCGCGGAATTCAAAGACATTACTGCATGAAAGGAATGATTTACTATGAAAAGTGAGATACGGAACGCCGACCTCTGGGAAAGCGGCGAAATAAAAATTCAGTGGGTAAAAGGAAATATGCCGCTTCTGCGGGGTATTGAAGAAGAATTTGCCAAGGAAAAGCCGTTCAAGGGCATAAAAATTGCGCTTTCGGTACATCTTGAAGCGAAAACGGCATACTTGTGCCGCGTTTTAGCGGCAGGCGGCGCGGAAATGTACATTACGGGCAGCAATCCGCTTTCCACACAGGACGATGTGGCGGCGGCGCTTGTACACGGCGGCTTGAACGTTTTTGCATGGTACAATGCCACTCCCGAAGAATACCACCGCCACACTTCCGCGGTCATAGAAGCGGGTCCGAATATCATAATAGACGACGGCGGCGACCTTGTAAATCTTATCCATAACGAATATCCCGAAAAGATAGCGGACGTCATAGGCGGCTGCGAGGAGACCACCACGGGAATTATCCGCCTTATTGCCATGGCAAAGGAAAACAGGCTGAAATTTCCAATGGTTCTGGTAAACAACGCCGACTGCAAGCATCTTTTCGATAACCGTTATGGCACGGGGCAATCCGTCTGGGACGGCATAAACCGCACAACTAACCTTATTGTAGCAGGAAAAAACGTTGTAGTCGCGGGTTACGGCTGGTGCGGAAAGGGTGTTTCAATGCGTGCAAAAGGCTTGGGCGCGGAAGTTATCGTTACGGAAATTGACCCCATAAAGGCTATGGAAGCGGTAATGGACGGTTTCAAAGTAATGAAAATGACCGAAGCCGCGAAGATAGGGGATTTCTTCATAACTGTAACAGGCTGTCGGGACGTTATCACCGAGGAAAGTTTCCGCGTTATGAAAGACGGGGCTATCTGCTGCAACGCGGGGCATTTTGACGTGGAAGTTGACGTTGCCACATTAAAGAAAATCGCCGTTGAGACCAAGACCGCCCGGAATAACATTCAGGGCTATAAGCTTGACAACGGCAAGTGGATATATGTTATTGCCGAGGGACGTCTTGTGAACCTTGCGGCGGGCGACGGACACCCCGCGGAAATAATGGATATGAGTTTTGCCATACAGGCGCTGTCCGCGCTTCATCTTGTGAAGAACAGAGGACAGCTTGACGAAAAGATAATTGAAGTTCCCAAGTACATTGACCGTCAGGTTGCAGAGCGCAAAATACGTTCATGGGGAATGGAGATAGACAAGCTTACGGACGTTCAGGAGAAATACCTTAACAGTTCCTTATAAAATACTAATCCCTCATTAAAGTGTAGACAAAAAATCTGCGCAAAAACACATATATTCAAGTTTTTGCTTGATTTTTTGTACACTTTATAATCGGGATAAGTATAAAATCTGCGGCGGCTTTTTAAGCCGCCGTTTTCATGTTTGTTTATAAATATTTTCGTTAAGGTTTTCCGCAAGGGAATATATTATTTCCGCGGAGGAAAAGCCCGTGTCCTTGCTCTGTTCCGAGGGGGCGGCGGTACAGAATACCGTCAGCGCAGTCTCGCCGCATATCCGCAGAAGTTCCTCGGTAAAGGCTTTGCCGTCGTCCTTGGAAACAGCCAACACCCGCGAACAGCCTTTCCTCAGTATGTCCGAAAGCCCGCGTATGCAGCTTTCGTCGGTAACGCGTTTCCCGAAAGATACCGTTCCGCCGCACATTTCCGTAAACGCCGCGGCAAAATCTTCACTTTCCGTAATATGCGCCGTGAAAAGCGTTCCGTCCTCGGCAGGGGCGGCAATTATATGAGCGGAATGAAGTTTCACAAGGAACGCCGAAAGCGTGGCGGCAATATCAAGCATTGCGTCAAAATCATCACAGTTCCCGCAGGAACCCGTATCGCATAGGATAAGAACTCTGTCGGCAGCGGGCAGGGAAAGTTCCTTTACTATGAATTCCTCGCCGCGGCTGCTTAATTTCCAGTGAATACGGTTCATGCTGTCGCCGGAACGGTATTCCCGCAACTCAAATATTTCGGACGGGTCGTCGCCCGGGGAAACTGCGGAAAACTTGTCGCTTTCGCTGTAAACGGAAGAATTCTTTTCGGAATTCGGGTAAAACTCATAGGTTGACGGCATGACGGTTATTCTGTCGCTTAGCCTGAATTTTCGGGGAATTGCCGTAAGCCCCAGCAGGTCGCCGATAACGGCGTATTTTACCGAAATATCCACATACCCGCAGTGAACGGGCGTGAACCCAACCGTAAGGGTTTCCTTGGAACGGGGACTTACCGGCGCTGAAACGATATATTTTTCCGCTTTGGGCTTGTCCGGCGGGAAACAGCTTATATACCTGAATTTCAGCTTTACCGACGCCACAGGCAGGAACGAACGGTTTTCAACGGTTATTCTCAGAAGTTCCCGTTTCCCCCGCCCTGCCGCTCCCGAAATGTCCGCCGCCGAGATTTTCAGGAAAAACGACTGCACTGTCAGCATTACGAAAAGCGCAAGCGGCAGCACAAGCAAAAATACAAGGAGTATAAACGACAGGTCGCCTTTATACAGAGCGTGAAAAACACACATTAAGAACGTAAGTACGATATATATAATGCGCAAAACGCGCCCGCCTCCTTTCGGAAAGTCATATTTTCGGAGCGGGAGTCCGCGCGCTAATGTCGTTGAGAACGTCGCGGACGGCAACGCCTGCGGCTTTGGCTTTCGGGGTAAGGAGTATGCGGTGTTCCGCCACATCGTTAAGTACGAACTTCACATCTTCGGGAATGACGTATCCGCGCCCGCTAAGAAGCGCCGCCGCTTTTGACATCATGGAAAGGGCAATTGCTCCGCGGGGGCTTAAACCGAGCCGCACCTGCGAATGTGCGCGGCTTGCGGCGGCTATCGAAGCGATATATCTGTAAATTTTATCGTCGGCAAAAATCTCCTCCGCCGCTTTCTGCATGGCAATAATATCTTCGGCAGCGGCTGCGGGAACAATGCTTTCAGTGCGGTCGGAACTTTCCTTTGATTTCAGAATTGCAATTTCGCTGTCAAGGTCGGGATAGCCCATTGAAAGCCGCACGATAAATCTGTCAAGCTGGGATTCGGGAAGCATCTGCGTTCCCACCGAACCGATAGGATTCTGGGTAGCGATAACGATAAACGGCTTGGGAAGCTTATGGGTAACGCCGTCCACGGTCACCGCGCCCTCCTCCATGGCTTCAAGAAGCGCGCTCTGGGTCTTGCTGGAAGTACGGTTTATCTCGTCCGCAAGGAACAGGCTGCAAATTGCGGCGCCGGGTTTATAGTCAAACGCCCCTGTCTGTCTGTTGTAAACGGTAAATCCCGTAACATCGGCGGGGAGAACATCGGGAGTAAACTGCATACGTTTATAGTCAAGGGACATAGCCTTTGAAAAAGCAAGGGCGAGGGTAGTTTTCCCCACGCCGGGGATATCGTCAAGCAGGATATGCCCGCCGGCGATAATGGCAAGCAGGGATTTTATAATAATATCGTTCTTGCCTATAACGGCTTTCTGCACTTCCTCAATGATATTCTTAGCCATGGGCATTATATGCGTTTTTATGTTCTGTTCGGTCATAACTTATGGGTTTGCTCCTTTCGCGGAATTGTTATTGTTATCATGATCCATAAATTACCTTTCTGTCTGTTTCAAGTTCTTCAATAAGTTTTTTATACCGCGTGTCATTGCGGTTACTATTGATCTGAGATTCTGTCAACAGGTCGATCTTTTTATCAAAAGCGTTTTTCAGTTCTTCATAAAAGCCAAAAAATTTCAGACCTTTTAATTGCTCAGCATCAACTATCAGATCGACATCACTTTCCTCAACGGCTTCACCTCTGGCATAAGAACCAAACAAACAAATTCTGCTGATTGGATAGTTGTCGGCTATGATTTTAACTTTATCGGTTATTTCTTTAATATTATACACACACATAAACACGCCGCCTTATCATTACTTGACTTGATCAAGTACAATTATACACTAATTTAAAGGCTTTGTCAATTATTTATGATAAAGGCAGCATGGTATTTCAACAAGTTAAAATTTGTTTAATAATTTATGACTTTTAAATGACGAAAGTACAAAATTCACTATACAATTAATTTATTGAAATTATATTCATAATTTATTCGCTTATTGAACCCTCATGCTTTTTTTGCCAAAAACTATTGACATTGGCAGAAAAATGCTGTATAATTAATGTGTATCTTGATTTTTTGTGTATTCGGAGCAATCAAAAAGATGAATGCTGCGGCAATGTCTTTGATCTCGGATCGGCATAAGCTCCCCCGCTTCGAGCATAGACTTGATTTTCCATTTTTTGTGTAAAATATTTTGCCGGTACCGGAATGAAAGCTTTGATCCTTTACGCGCATTGACTGTCTGCGGCAATTATGTTTGTCACAGGCTTTTTTGTTTGGTTTCCGAGCCGAAAGGAATGTAATTTATGAAAATTTTCAATATACGCCGCTTTGTTTCCGCAGCCGTTCTTGCGGGAATGGTGTTATCCTTTGCAGCTTGTAAAGACGGCACTTCCGCCGAAGCAGAAACTACCCTTGACGCTTCGGGTTATGAGTCCCGCATAAGCGAACTGGAAAGTCAGGTGGAATCCCTGCGGGCGGAAACCGTTGCAAATATCAAATTCAAGGACAAGAACGACTATATCATGGGCAAGGATAACCCCGCCGTCAGCGAAGCCGCCGCGTTCAAGGAGGAAGCTATGGCTGATATGCCCGAAACCATTACCATCAAAGGCACCGAATACAGCACAAAACTTACTTCCCTGACCCTTAATAATATGTCGCTGACGGACGACGACATAAAAGATTTAAAATATATGGTAAATCTTACCGAACTGCATATCTATCAGAATAAGATCACCGACATTTCGCCCATAAGAGGACTTACCGACTTGCAGACGCTCTCGCTGTTCAATAATCAGATAAGCGACCTTTCACCGCTGGCAGGGCTTGTTTCTCTTGAATCCCTTTATCTGCGGGCAAATGAAATAACGGATATTTCCCCGCTGGACGGGCTTTACAGGCTGAAATCCCTTGACCTGTCAGAAAATTCCATAAACGACATTTCCCCGCTTCTGGAACTGCACGAACTTACGCTTCTCAGGCTGAATGATAACAATATTTCCGATATTTCCGCGCTTAGCGGCATGAAAAGCATGAGCAGACTGCATTTGCAGGACAACAATATCTCGGATATAACACCCGTTTCAAATATGGAGGACCTTACGGAAATTTACCTGCAAAACAACAATGTTTCAGACGTTGAACCGCTTATGTCGCTTACTTCTCTTGGCTGGATAAAATTAGGAAACAACCCCGTTCAGAACCTTACTCCACTTACAAATCTCGTGGGGCTGAAAAAGCTTTATATTGAGGGTGTGGAGATTTCCGACGAGGAATTACAGGCTTTCGCGGACAAAATGCCCGATACAACGATCGTGACCCGCTGACGAATATACGGGTTCAGATAAATGCAATTTTTAAATTTCGGAGGAAACAAAAATGATCATTATTCTCAAAAAAGGCGCGCAGTCGGACTCCGTCCGCAGACTGGAAGATAACCTTAAAGCACAAGGCGTAAGCGTTAACCATATTGAGGGCGCAACTCAGAACATCATCGGTCTGGTGGGAGATACTTCCGCAATAGACGTTGAAAATATACTCGCTCAGGACTGCGTTGAAAATATCAGGCGCGTTCAGGAACCTTACAAGAAAGCCAACAGAAAGTTCCACCCCGATGATACCGTTATCCCCGTCAAGAATACCGTTATCGGAAACGGCTCTTTGCAGATAATCGCGGGTCCCTGCTCGGTTGAAAGCGAGGAACAGATCATAACCACCGCTATTGCCGTTAAGGAAGCTGGAGCTACCATGCTCCGCGGCGGCGCGTTCAAGCCGAGAACTTCCCCCTATTCTTTCCAAGGACTGGGGGCAGAGGGCATAAAGCTTCTCATCAAAGCAAGGAACGAAACGGGACTTCCCATTGTTACCGAGATCATGGACTGCTCTGACATCGACCTTTTTGCAGATGTGGACGTTATTCAGGTAGGGGCAAGGAATATGCAGAATTTCAGGCTTCTGAAACTTCTGGGTCAGTGCGACAAGCCCATACTTCTTAAAAGAGGTCTTGCCAACACCATGGAGGAGACTCTCATGTCCGCCGAATATATCATGGCGGAGGGAAATATGAACGTTATCCTCTGCGAAAGAGGCATACGCACATTTGAAACAATGACAAGGAATACTCTGGATATTTCCGCCGTTCCTCTTTTCAAGGAAAAATCACATCTTCCCGTATGCGTTGACCCGTCTCACGCAACAGGAATAGTTTCCCTTATAGAACCCATGTCCCTTGCGGCTGTAGTTGCAGGCGCGGACGCTCTGGAAATCGAAGTCCACAACGACCCCAAGAGCGCACTTTCGGACGGCGGTCAGCAGCTTACTCCCGCAAGATTTGCGGATATTATGAAGAAGATACAAAGTCTTACTTCCTACCTCGGAAGAACTATCGGAAAGTAATTTTTGAAACAGGAGCTGATTTCCATGCCGCCGAAAAAAATAACCGTAAAAGCTTCGGGAGTCTACGATGTGCTTATCGGCAGCGGACTTCTTGACAACTGCGGAGAACATGTCAGAACCGTTTCAAAGGCGCAGAAACTTGGTCTGATTTCGGACGATAACGTAAATTCCCTTTACGGGGATAAAGTTACAAAGTCTCTTGAAAACGCGGGCTTTGAGGTTTGCAGATATGTTTTCCCCCACGGCGAAGCCTCGAAGAATTCCGCAACGCTTATAAAAATATGGGATTTTCTCTGCGAAAATCATTTCACCCGTACCGACTGCCTTGTGGCTTTAGGCGGCGGCGTTACCGGGGATATGGTTGGATTTGCGGCGGCTTCATACCTGCGGGGGATAGATTTTGTACAGATACCCACTTCCCTGCTTGCTCAAGTGGATTCCTCGGTGGGCGGAAAGACAGGCATTGACCTGCTCGGCGGCAAGAACCTTGTAGGCGCGTTCAAACAGCCCATACTTGTTCTTGCGGACATTGACGCCCTTGACACCCTTACGGACGAATTTTTCACCGACGGCATGGGCGAAGTGGTAAAATACGGCATGATAAAATCCGCCCCGCTTTTTGAAAAGCTGGAAAAGCACACAGGCGCGGAACTCCGTGAAAACAAGGAAGTTCTTTCGGAGATAATCGCGGAATGCGTTTCCATAAAGCGCGACGTTGTGGAAGCGGACGAACGCGAAAAAGGCGAAAGAATGTTATTGAATTTCGGACACACTCTGGGACATTCCATAGAACAGTATTACAGCTACACGGGAATTTCCCACGGAATGGCAGTTGCAAAGGGTATGGAAATGATAACTTCCCTTGCTGAAAAGCAGGGACTTTGCAGCGCGGGGCTTCCGGAAAAATTATCTGCTTGTCTGAAAAAGTACGATCTTAAAATAAACGTAAAGCCCATGCCGAGTGAACTTGGCGAAGCCTGTCTCAACGACAAGAAGCGTTCGGGCGGCAGCATAAATGTTGTTATCTGTTCGGACGTGGGGGAATCTTCCGCGGTAAAGATGACAGTGGAAAAATTCATGGAATTTCTCAGACAGTGAAAGGAACAGCCTATGGATATAAAAATCTATCCCTCCAAGCTGATAGGAACGGTGAATGCGCCGTCCTCAAAGGCATATTCCCAGCGCATGATAATCGCGGCGGCATTAGCGGAGGGCGTTTCGGAAATATCAAATATCACCGTTTCAAATGACATAAGCGTTTCGGCGGCGGCTATGGAAGCGCTGGGCGCAAATATTTTTAACGAAAACGGAACTTTCACGGTGAAAGGCATAAAAACTCCGCCCCAAAAGGCGGAAATAGACTGCTGCGAAAGCGGCGCGACGCTTCGGTTCGTGATACCCATAGCTGCGGCTCTTGGAACGGAATCCACCTTTCTCGGCAGGGCGAAACTTCCCCAGCGACCTATAACCCCATATCTTCGGGAATTTCCCCCAAAGGGCGTTACATTCGAGCCGCAGGGCGGGCTTCCGTTACACATGACGGGGAAACTCACCGCGGGCGAATACAGAATGGAGGGGGATATTTCCTCCCAGTTCATAACGGGGCTGCTGTACGCGCTTCCCCTTTGCGACGGGGATTCGGCGGTGAAAATGACTTCCCATTTGCAGTCAAAACCCTATGTTGACATGACGATCTCCGCGCTTGAAAATTTCGGAATTACAATAAAAGAGACCGAAAAGGACGGACTTCCCGAATATCATGTAAAGGGCGGTCAGAAATACCGTCCCTGCGACATCAGCGTGGAGGGCGACTATTCACAGGCGGCATTTTTCTATGTTGCGGCGGCGCTTGGTTCGGAAATTGAGATAAAGAACCTCGACCCCAACACGGCGCAGGGAGACAAGGAAATAGTTGACATCATCAATTCCTGCGGAAGCGAAATGAAACCTTTCACCGCTGACGTGGGAGACATTCCAGACCTTGTTCCCATACTTACCGTTTTAGGCTGTTTTACCAAAGGAACAAGCCGCATAGTCAACGCAGCGCGGCTCAAAATAAAGGAAAGCGACCGCCTTGCAGACGTTGCCCGTCAGCTTAACGCCATCGGCGGAAAGGTCACAGCGGGAGACGATTTCCTTGAAATGCAGCCCATTGAAAAATTCACGGGCGGAACGGTAGATTCCTGCCGCGACCACAGAATTGTCATGTCGGCGGCGATAGCGGCGCTGTCCTCCGATTCCCCTGTAATTATAAAAGGCGCGGAAGCGGTCAACAAAAGTTATCCAAGATTTTTTGAGGATTTTAAGTCTCTTGGCGGACGTTTTGAAATTCTCGGATAAAAGCAAAAAAGAAAGGAGTTCCAAAAATGTCCTCATTCTGGAATCACAACATTACCGTATCTATTTTCGGCGAATCCCACGGTCCTGCCATAGGCGTGGTGCTTGATAAACTCCCCTCGGGTGAATATATCGACGCGGAGGAACTGCGCAACTTCATGGCAAGACGCGCCCCAAAAAAGGACGGCACTTCCACACCAAGGCGTGAATCGGATATGCCGAATATCCTGTCGGGAATTTACAACAATTACACAACGGGAACTCCTCTGGCGGCGTTTATCAACAACACCGACACCCATTCTCAGGACTACAGCAATATTTCCAAGCTTGCCCGCCCCGGTCATGCGGACTACACGGGCGCGCTCCGCTACAAAGGTTTCAACGACGTGCGGGGCGGCGGACATTTTTCGGGCAGGCTTACTGCGCCGCTTTGCTTTGCAGGCGCGATATGCGGTCAGATACTGGAACGCCGCGGAATTTACACGGGCGCGCACATTCTCCGTATCCACAATATAAAGGACACGGCGTTCGACCCCTGCGGAATTTCCAGAGAAGATATTATTTCGCTAAGGCATAAGAGTTTTCCCGTTCTCAACGACAGGAAAGGCACTTCCATGAAAAACGATATTGCCAAAGCCCGCGAAGCGCAGGACAGCGTAGGCGGAATAGTGGAGTGCATGGTTACCAACGTTCCTGCGGGAATAGGTTCGCCTATCTTCGAGGGACTGGAAAACAGCATCGCGCAGCTTGTGTTCGGAATCCCCGCAGTCAAGGGAATAGAGTTCGGCGCGGGTTTTCAGGCTGCCGAAATGCTTGGAAGTCAGAACAACGACGAATTCTACGTTGACAAAAGAGGTCATGTACTTACAAAGACAAACAACCACGGCGGCATACTTGGCGGGATTTCTTCGGGAATGCCCATAGTTTTCCGCGTGGCGTTCAAGCCCACGCCGTCAATTGCAAAGGAACAGGCAACGGTGGACCTTTCCTCTCTTAAAAACGAGACTCTGAAAATAAAGGGCAGACACGATCCCTGCGTTGTTCCGAGAGCCGTTCCCTGCGTGGAAGCGGCGGCAAATCTGGCTATACTTTCGCATATGCTTTCCTATCCGAACTTCTGAAATACCTGAACGGAGGGATATTTATGGCTTCACTGAAACGCGAGGAAGAATTCCGCATAAATCATCAGAAGTACAAAGACCTGATGAAGCATTTCCATGCGGCTTTCTGGCTTGCAATAGTGCCGTCGGCGGGGGTACTTGTTCCGCTGCTGATATACTATTTTATAAGGACGCTTGCAATGCTTGCGGGCGGAAGTGCGTTCATGGGGCAGATAATAATGAATTACGCTAAAGATTCGGACGAAAGATCCCCTTTGTCATTTACTATCCCGTATCTTTACGTCGGCTTTCTTGCCGTTATAAGTATAGCGACCTTTGCGGCTTTCTATTTCAAACTCCGCAAACCGCACAAATTCCTGTTCTGCGTATATCTTGCGGGAGCGATATACGGGCTTATCGGTCTTTTCAGAGGAACGGCAGGAGTTCTTACGGGGCTGTATCTTATAATTTACGGCATTTACGGAATGTGGCTTCAAGACTATATACTGCGGCTTCACAAGGAACTGGACGAACTTTCCCTGAAAGAGGGTTTCCCCGATTTCATAGCGGTCATAAACGAACCCCGTCCCATGGCAAACACCAGCGGACTTTATTACAGCCACAGCGAATTTCTTAAACGTCAGCAGAAAGAGAAAAAAGAAAACGGCGAAAACCCGCCGCAGAGTTTTGAAATGGAAGAACTTACCGCGGAGACTCAGCTTCCCAAAAGCAAGCGCAAAATCGACAGCATGATGTGACGCGAACGGAGGAAATTATGAACGATATTGGCGCGGCGGAAATAAATTCCGTCCATGATACAAAAGTCCTGCTTTGCTATCTTTTAGAAAAGCTGGGCGAGCCCGTTGCGGAACCGCAGCTTTACGAAGCGGTGCGTGACAGCGAAGTAATAAACTATTTCAGCTATACCGAAGCGCTGGAAACGCTTCTTGAAAACAGATCCGTCAGGCGGGAAAACCGTGACGGGGAAACATACATTATTCTTGAAGAAAAAGGGCGGCACGGCGCGGATTATTTCAACGATACTATTCCCTACTATTTCCGCAAGCAGCTCCTGAAAGCCGCACTTTACTATTTTGCGCGGCTCAAACGCGAACGTGAGACCGACATTGAGATTACCCCGAAAGAAAACGGTTTTGAGGTGAATTTCAGGATAAATGACGCGGATTTTGACCTTATGCGGCTGTCGCTTTACGCCCCCGACGAGGAACAGGCAAAGCTTATCCGCGAAAAGATACTCCTTGACCCTGCGGGTTTTTACAGCAAAGTGATAGGTTTCGCCCTTGAAAACGCAGAAGAAAAAATCGAGATACCAAACGAATGATCCCTCCGGAAATTCCGGAGGGATTTCAATCTGCTGAACAAACATATTTATTTTAAGTTTGTTTTGAAACAGTCCACCGGACTGTTTCAAAAGGCAAAAAGATAAATAACTTGCTTATTTCAAGGGGGCGCCCTCTACGTAGGGCAGCCCCCTCTTGCCGCCTTTGGCGGAAACGACGCTTGCGTCGTTTTATTCACACCCTTGCGGAGCTTTTAACGTATAGGGGAATTTCGCGCTCCTGCGAAAAACGAACTGCGTTCGTTTAGGCGACAAGGGGCTTAGACGAATGCTTCGCATTCGTTTTTCCCTTAGACCCCACCAGCGCGGCTGCGCTGGACCAGCTTTTCGGGTTAAGTTTTGTTTTTCTATATTTAGTTTGTCCGCGTATATTTTTAATTGTATTCAGTTTCTGCGCAGCATCTGGAATATTACCAGCACCGTGGTGAAAACCAGATTGTATACCACCAGCATGGACGCCGAAAGTTCCTGAAAACTGCTTAGTATCACCATTACAAGGCATATTAATATTCCCAGAAGTATGGACACCGCCTGAATGCCTATTCCCACGCCGATAGTTCCGCGCATATG
Source organism: uncultured Clostridia bacterium (assembly GCA_947629785.1). Taxonomy (GTDB): domain Bacteria; phylum Bacillota; class Clostridia; order Oscillospirales; family Ruminococcaceae; genus RGIG8773. The sequence continues at coordinate 67,339 of CANRFB010000005.1, forward strand.
TATGCAGCTTAGTATCAGTGAGGACATGGCGGAGAATTTTCCCGAACAAGCCAGCGTTGCCCGCTGTTTTACCTGATATGCCGTTACCTCGTTGAACTGTTCGTGTACCCTGAACGGAACAAGTTTCAGATGTTCGGGAGAAACGTCAAACATTTCCGACAAACGGTTTATCGAAACCAATGAATCCACCGAACGCACCATTACATACACGCCGTTTTTCTGAAGTTCCCGCAGAGAACGGCGTATTTCCATTGTGGGAATGATTTCCACAAGGAACATTGCCGAAAGTTCTCCCGAAATGGAAAGGTAGACCGCGTACCTGCCGCTGTCGGTGTATTCCTTTTCCTTGGCGGCGGAGGGCATTCCGTCAATGCTGTGATTTACCATAAGTTCGCGGTTTCCAAGAAGCACACGCTTGTTGTTTATCCAGCCGCAAAGTCCCATGGAATCCTCAAATATATAGCTTTCCACGGGGTTGAGAAGTTCGGTCTTGCCCGCGATTATATCGTAAAACATATTTTTAAGGATACTTCCCGCCTGTGTGGTAAGGCTTGCGGCTTCCACAATAGCCTCATCAATTCTTGTGTCGGAGAATACCTTTATCGCCGAAAGTTTAACGCTTCCCTGCGGGAAAAGCTGATTTGCGTCTATAAGCACGCTGTTTGTGTCGGCAAATTCGTCTATGCAGTCAAATCCCAGAATAACGCCCTGATTTTCGGAATTTTTCTTTGCCGCCCTGTACATGGGAAGATTTACTATCAGCATTGTGGAAAATCCTGCGCATATGGCGGTCACACCCACAAATACCGAAATGCCTATATAGATCGAGGACGGACCGTGTTCCGTTCTGCCTATGAATCCCGCAATTACGCCTGTTATAACGGCTGCAATAAGCACTATGGGCGTGAATATCCTGCAAAAACGGTCGGTGCTGTCGCTTGCGTATGTGGTTTTCAGGAATTCGGAAAGGAATTCCGTTTTGCGCATTGAAGCAAGTTTCGGGAAATCATTCAGCGCGCCTCTTGTGAAATTCTGCGCCGTTTCCTCGTCCGTTACGGGGAAAACTGCGTACTTGTCGCCGCTTTCCGAAACGAATCGGAAACTTTTCTGCGTCCTGCTCACTATGAAAAGCTTGCCTATGGTGTTGAATATCAGCGAAGCTATCGCCACGGGAATATACACATGAACAAGACTGCCGCGGACAAGATTGGTATTTGCGAACATTATCATTACCGAAGCGATGGAAGCCACCGCCGAGACCGCGCATAAACTGTCGCAGTCCGCCTTGAACGACACTATCTTTGAAAGCCCGCAGGATATTACCGTATAGCTCGAAAACGCCGCAAACAAGCCGATTATGGCATTTACAAAAAGGTATGTGTTGGTCTGCGTGCGCTTGTTGAGAAGTTCCATTATCGGCAGGGCTTTGGTATCGTTGGCAACGGCTATATAAAAACTCGCCGCAAAGCAAAGCACAAGCACCATCAGCCGCAGAATCAGACTGCCTTTCAATTGTGCAATATCGTGGGAAATGGACGGCGCGTCATCAAAGCTTTCAAAATCGTCAATGACTTTCGGCTGTTCGTCCTCCCCCGTTTCCTCGTCGGAAACATATTCTTCATCGCCCACAAGCACGAAATCCTTTATCTTCTTGCTTCTGCGTTCTTTGAGGGCATTCAGTTTCTCAATTTCGCTGCGCTCGTTGTCAATGGGGATATCCGCCGAAGTGTTTGGAATAATCTTATCCTCAAGGTCAAGGTCAATGTCTGAAATGGATTTTCTCTCGATAGGCGCAACGTGCTGAGTTCGCGAAATGCGTTCCCGCTTGGCTTTCATCATGCCGTCCAAAAGCTCGGTATTTCCCGAAATGCCCTCGTCCTCGTCCTTGGGAATGAGCCGCGTAAAGAAGTCGGTAATACCTTTGTGCATGGTATGGCTTTCTTTCTTGGAAACGATACTTTCCTTTTCGGAATACTCGTTAAGAATGTCATCAAGGTTCGTTTCGGCAATAGCGGAATATTTCTCAAATGGGTCCTCCGCCTTTGCCGCGGAATTATCCGCGCCCGCGCTCTGAATAGGCGGTTCGGGCTCTCTGGGAACGGAAACAGCGGGCTGCTTGCTTTCCTTTTTCCCGAAAATGGAGCGTATTCCCTGTTTTATATCTTTCCTGACTTCCTCGGAACTGCGTTCTTCCTTGTCGCCGTAAAGGTTCGGCTGGTCAAATTTTTCCGAGAATGACCTTTCGGGCTTGGGTTCTGGAACATACGGTTCTGTAGGCGCGTGTTCCTTTACCTCGTTAAAGGCTTGGGAAAGCCTTTCGTATTTCTTTTCAAAATCGTCGCTTGGTTTCTGAGAGAATTTTCCCTGCGGCTTCATGCCGATGTCCTCGGAAACGTTATTGACGCGGTTGAAAATATCGGTGTTGTGCAGAGTCACCTTTTCCGCGGTATCGTCCTTTTCCGCAGGCTTATCATAACTGCCGATAATATCGTCAATATCAATGTCATTACCCGAACCGCCGTCCGCGGAATATTCGTTTAAAATATCGTCAAGTGAATATTTGCCGTCAGCCAAATCGAACTCTCCTTTCCGAATTATTTGTGCGAATTGCGCTGCCGCACCGTTTCATACATGAAAATTCCCGCCGCCACCGAAGCGTTAAGGGAGTTTATCTTCCCGAACATGGGGAGACTGAGCAGAAAATCGCATTTTTCCCGAACGAGTCTGCCCATTCCGAAGCCCTCCGAACCTATTACCAGTCCAACAGCCCCTGTCATGTCGGCTTTTGTGTAATCCTCGCCCGAAGCGTCCGTGCCGTATATCCAGACGCCGTTTTCCTTTAATAGATCTATCGCCGCGGGGATATTTGCCACCCGCGCCGCGGGCAGCCGGCTTGCCGCCCCTGCGGAAGTCTTGAACACCGTTTCGTTAAGCGCTGCGCTGCGGCGTTTGGGAATAATTATCCCGTCCGCGCCTGCCGCTTCCGCCGTTCTGATTATCGCACCCAGATTATGGGGGTCTTCTATCTCGTCACAAATTATTATAAACGGCTTTGTTCCTTTCTTTTGGGAAACCGCCAGTAAATCTTCAACAGTAACATATTCCGCGCAAGCGCCGCTTGCGGCAACTCCCTGATGCGCCGCGCCGCCGCACATTTCGGAAAGCTTGCTGTCGGTGACCTGTTTCACCACAACGCCCTGTTCCTTAGCCATCCGGCAGATAAGCCCGAGGCTTCCGCCGCTGCCGCTGACATAAACGGCATTGAGGCTTTTCCCTGCTTTCAGGGCTTCAATAACGGGATTCCTGCCGAATATCAGGGAAATTTCCTGCGTTTCCGCCTTGCTTTCCCCAAGCGGCTCGCGGGCTTTTTTATTATAATAAGGCATACATACCTCCGAAAATCATAAACATACTTAAATTAATTATACCACATTACAAAGCAAAACACAATATTTTTGCAAAATTTTTGTGAAAAATTATTTAGGCAACACCGCGGTTTTGGCGAAAATAGACAGGGCAATTCAACGAGTAAATAAATTATAAATTTAAATTTGGATTAAACAGTATAAATTTTATTATTTATTCGACGTGTGAGGGGCAAAACCAAAAGGGAAGGGGGAAAACCAACGAAACGGTAGGAACGCGGTGTGTTTCTTCCCTTTATAGTTTTTCCCCAGCCAACGCTTGCGTTGGCTTTCACGCATCCCCTTTTCCTTAATCTCAACCCCCTTCGCCCAAGCTCGTAAGGGTTTAAATATAATCAAAGTATCATAAATTTAATACCCTACTTTGCAAACTTTGCATTTTTTCTTGAACTTTCATCTATAGAATGAACTATAATAAGTTTTGTACGCAACGCGCGTAAGACTTAGTAAAGTTTACTAAACGTATAAATTTTGACAGATTTAACAAAGTCATACATTGAACTCAAAGTGTAAGCGCACTTTACAAACCCTGTTTTGATGGTTCAACTTTATATTTCAGAACGGACTATTCAAGTATTATTCAGATAAACTCGCAAAGTCCTGTAAAGTTCAGCAAAAATTATATGCCGGATTTTTTAGGTTAGATTCTTGGTAGCTTGGGCGAAAGGGGATAGGTTTAAGGAGAGAGGGAGCAACGAGGGGGAGAACCTAAAAGGGAAGGGGGAAAGCCGCCGCGTCCCTATCAAGTTTTCGGTTTCCCCCTTCCCTTTTTGGTGCTTCCCCTCGTTTATAGAATAACAAATAAAGTTATTTCTATATATAGCAAATTTCACGCTTTTATCATTTAAAAGCAATAAATTGTTAAATAATTTTTAACTCGTTGAATTACCATGCAAAAATATAAATCCCCCCTTGACAAAAGACCGATTTTGGTGTATACTTTATCAAGTAAAAGCTTTAAATCTTAAAATCAATAAAGTGAAAGGAAAATCCAAAATGATTCTTGTTTTAAAATCCAATCCTGAAAAGGAAAAGGTTGACAATCTTATTAAAATGCTCAATGACAAGGGGCTTGCTACCAATATAAGCGAGGGTTCAAGCCATACTGTAATAGGGCTTATAGGCGATACTTCCAGACTGCCCGTTGATCTGATCTCGGCAATTGATATTGTGGAAAGCGTTACCCGCATTTCCGAACCGTTCAAAGCCGCAAACAGGAAGATTCACCCCGAAAGCACTATTGTGAAAGTGACTGAAAATGTCAGCATAGGTGAGGGATTTTTCCACGTTATCGCGGGACCCTGTTCCGTTGAAAGCGAGGAACAGGTCATTGAAGTTGCCAAGGACGTCAAAGCAAGCGGCGCAACGCTTCTGCGCGGCGGCGCGTTCAAGCCGAGAACGTCGCCCTACGCGTTCCAAGGACTTCATGCCGACGGTCTGAAACTGCTTCTCGAAGCCAAGAAAGCCACGGGTCTGCCCGTTGTTACCGAGATAATGAACGTCAACCACCTTGACCTTTTCGAGGACGTGGACGTCATTCAGGTAGGAGCGCGGAATATGCAGAATTTTGACCTGCTGAAAGAGCTGGGAAAATGCCGCAAGCCCATTCTGCTGAAACGCGGACTTGCCAACACCATGGAAGAATTCCTGATGAGCGCCGAATACATCATGGCGGGCGGAAACAGCAACGTTATTCTCTGCGAACGCGGTATCCGAACATTTGAAACAAAGACCCGCAACACCCTTGACCTGTCTGCCATTCCCATGCTGAAAAAACTGTCGCACCTGCCGATAATCGTAGACCCCAGCCACGCAACGGGAATTTCATGGATGGTTGAACCCATGTCCAAAGCCGCAGTAGCCGTAGGCGCGGACGGACTTATGATAGAAGTTCACAACGACCCGCCGAAAGCGCTTTGCGACGGCGCACAATCCCTTGACCCCAAACAGTTTGACTCGCTTATGAAAGAAATAAAGCGCAGAGTCGAATTCGAGGGCAAGCAAGGCTGAACCCTTTGAGAGTTGAGAGGCAGGCTGAGCCTGCACCCTTTCAGGCATTATTTTGCTTGAAACCGTATGTACCTGCCGTGAGGTAAAGTAAAGCGTAATCTACAAACAAAATTCCCGTCCATATGCCATATGGGCGGGAATCGTTTTCTCCCTCCTTGGGGAGGGGAAAGGGGGTGGGGAATCTTAACTCTTAACTCTCAACTCTTAACACTATAAATTACGCATTACGAATTATGAAAGGCTCAGCCTGCTAACGCCGCTTTGAGTGAGTGAACAAACTCTCCCACTTTGTCGGCGGAATCCTTTCCGTATTCCGCGACTATCTTTACTACCGCGCTGCCAACAATAACGCCGTCGCAATAGCTGCTCATCTTCTGCGCCTGTTCGGGGTTGGAAATTCCGAATCCCACCATGGCGGGAACTTTGCAGCTCTTTTTTATCTCCCCGAAGAATTCATCAAAGTTCGTGGTGAACTTGCTTCTTGTTCCCGTTACGCCTGTTGAGGAAACGCAGTACAGGAATCCCTCCGCTTCGGAAGCTATATCCGCAATTCTCTGGTGCGAAGTGGGGGCAACCATGCTTATGGCAATTATTCCGTTGCTCTTTGCGCTTGGCTTTATCTCGTTCCGCTCCTCGTATGGCAGGTCGGGAACGATGACCCCGTCCACGCCTTTTTCCTTGCAGAGCGCGAAGAATTTCTCCGTTCCGAAACGGAAAATAGTGTTAATGTACATCATAAGTATAAGCGGCTTGTCGGTCTGTCTGCGGAGTTTTTCCACCATTCCGAAAATTCCCGTAAGATCCGTTCCGTGGGAAAGGGAACGCAGACTTGCCGCTTGAATGACCTTTCCCTCCGCAACAGGGTCGGAAAAGGGAACGCCTATCTCTATAATATCCGAACCGCTTTCAAACATTTTCAGCACTAATTTCTCGGTGGTCTCTAAATCGGGATCGCCCGCCGTTACAAATGTTATAAGCGCTTTCTCGCCCTTGCTTTTAAGTTCGGCGAGAGTTTTTTCTATTCTGTTCATGAATGACCGTTCCTTTCTATCAAGAATTGACAACGTCTTTTCCGCGGTATTTTGCTATGGAATAAACGTCCTTGTCGCCCCGTCCCGAAAGGTTTATGACAAGTATCTGATCCTTGCCCATTGTGGGAGCGATCTTTTTCGCCACAGCTACTGCGTGAGCGGATTCGATAGCGGGGATTATTCCCTCTGTCCGTGAAAGATATTCAAACGCTTGGACTGCTTCTTCATCGGTTATGGGAACATATTCCGCACGTCCCGTTTTGTACAGCATGGCGTGTTCGGGACCTATTCCCGGGTAGTCAAGCCCCGCGGAAATGGAGTAAACAGGGTCTATCTGCCCGAACTCGTTCTGCAGGAACAGCGACTTCATTCCGTGGAAAATACCCGTAGTTCCCTTTGCAATAGTGGAAGCGTGCTTGCCCGTTTCAACGCCCAGTCCTGCGGCTTCTGCGCCTACAAGACGGACGGACTTGTCGTTTATAAAATCATAGAACGCGCCCATGGAGTTTGAACCGCCGCCGACGCAGGCACATACGCAGTCGGGAAGTTTTCCCTCTTTTTCCATAAGCTGTTCCCGTATTTCCTCCGAAATGATCTTCTGGAAATCGCGTACCATTGTGGGATATGGGTGAGGACCCATTACCGAACCTATGCAGTAGAATGTGGTGTTGACGTTTTCCGCCCAGTCGCGCATGGCGGCGTTAATGGCGTCTTTCAGCGTGTCCGTTCCTTCGTGAACTGCAACTACGCTTGAACCGAGAAGCTCCATTCTGTAAACGTTCAGAGACTGGCGAATTGCGTCTTCCGCGCCCATGTAAACCTGACATTCCAGCCCGAAAAGCGCACAGGCGGTCGCCGTTGCAACACCGTGCTGACCCGCTCCCGTTTCCGCAATAATGCGTGTCTTGCCCATTCTTTTAGCAAGAAGTATCTGTCCGAGAACGTTGTTTATCTTGTGCGAACCTGTATGGTTCAGATCCTCGCGCTTGATGTAAATTTTCGCGCCGCCGAGGTCTTTGGTCATTTTCTCGGCATAGTAAAGCAGGGACGGTCTGCCCGCGTAATCCCTGTAAAGGGCTTTCAGTTCGTTCTTGAAATCGGGGTCGTCCTTGTATTTCGTGTAAGCCGCGTCAAGTTCGTTTACCGCGTTCATAACGGTTTCGGGAACGTACTGTCCGCCGAATATGTCAAATCTTCCTTTTTCAGACATTTTTATCAACCTTTCGTACTGATCTCATAATTGCTTGTATTTTGGCGGGATCTTTCACGCCGTCGGTTTCCGTTCCGCCCGAAATATCCACGCCGTAAGGGGAAATTTCCATAGCTTCGGAAATATTATCCGCGTTTATCCCGCCCGCTAAAAGATAGGGCATGGAAATTTCCGTCCGCCGTATAAGTTCCCAGTCGGCGGTCTTTCCCGTGCCGCCGTTGGCATTGGGGGAATAGCTGTCAAGAACAAGCATATCCGCGCCGAGTTTTTCCGCGGCGGAAATATCCGCCGCGCTTTGTACCCGAACGGCTTTCCATATCTTCACATCGGAAATTTTCCTCAGCTTTGAAATATACGCCCCGTCCTCGTTCCCCTGTAACTGAACGGCGTAAAATCCCGCTTTTGCGGCGGTTTCCGCAACAAATTCCGCAGGCTGGTCAATGAAAACGCCCACCGCTTTCACCGCAGGGTCAAGCTGTTTCGCAAGCGTTTCCGCAGTTTCGGGGGAAATGGTCCTGCGGTAGCCCTCCGCAAGTATAAACCCCGCAAAATCAGGTCTTGCCTCGTTTATATAGGAAATATCCTCGGGACGCCTTAACCCGCATAGCTTTATCATCATGATCATGCTTGCGAAGCAAGCACTCCTCCTTTCGAGTTTTGCGGTTTTGCTTCAGCAAAATTGCGAATGACAATTCGCAAAGCAAAACTCGCAGTTTGAAAAAATTTATTTTTTCAAACTTGATCTCAGCTCCTTGACAGCGGAAACAGGGTCGCCGCTCCGCATAAGGGTCTCGCCGATAAGAACGGCTTTTGCGCCGCAGTCGGAAACAAATTTTATATCTTCGGGAGTCTTTATGCCGCTTTCCGAAACTATCACGCCGCCCTCGGGAACAAGTTCCGCAAGGGCTTTTGTGGTCTCAAGGGTAACGTTGAAAGTTTTCAGGTCGCGGTTGTTTATCCCGAATATCCTACAGCCCGCTTCGGAAACGGCTTTGAGTTCTTCGGCGTTGTGACTTTCGGCAAGAACGTCCATTTTCAGCGATTCCGCGATTTGTCTGAATTCCCGCATTGTGGGAACGTCCAGCATAGCCGCGATAAGAAGTACGGCGTCTGCGCCCATGGTTTTCGCCTCGTATATCTGATACGAGTTAAAAATGAAATCCTTTCTCAGCATGGGGATATTAACTTCTTTCCGCACCGCCGCAAAAATTTCCGCCGAGCCTTTGAAATAGTATTCCTCGGTAAGGCAGGAAATAGCCGCCGCCCCTGCGGAAACATACGCCCGCGCCTGTTCGATAGGACGGAAGTCCTCGCTTATTATCCCCTTTGACGGGGAAGCCTTTTTAATCTCTGCTATGAACGCGGGAGACGGCTCGGACGTTATCGCCTTTTCAAAACTCCGTCCCGTGTCGGTCTTGGCGGCGTTTTCCGCCGCTCTGCGCACTTCCTCAAAGGGAACCGCGGACATATCCCGTTCAAGCTGTTGGCGGCGCTTTGCCGCAATATCATCAAGTATCATAAATTTTTCCTTATACTCTATTGGTAAAATCTCTCATCTTCTCAAATTTTGCAAATGCCTTGCCGCTGTCTATTGATTCGCGGGCCATGGCAATTCCCTCCTCAATGGAAGCCGCCGCGCCGGTGCAGTAAATTGCACTTCCCGCGTTGAGAAGAACTATGTCGCGCTTTGCGCCCTTTTCAATGCCTTTGAGAATGTTAAGGGTTATCTGCGCATTTTCGTCGGGAGTTCCGCCTACAACTTCGGAGCGGTTTGCAATTCTCATGCCGAAATCTTCGGGAGAAATTTCGTACTTGATAAGCTTTCTGTCACGGAGTTCGCAGACTTTTGTAATTCCGCATACGGTCATTTCGTCCAGACCGTCGCCGTAAACTATCATTGCGCCCTTAACGCCGACGTTCATAAGAACTTTTGCCATAGTTTCAAGAAGTTTCTCATCATAAACGCCCAGCAGGATATAATCCGAAAGCGCAGGGTTCGCAAGAGGTCCGAGGATATTGAAAACAGTTCTTACGCCTATTTCCCGTCTTGCAGGACCTACAAACCTCATAGCCTTGTGGAAAGACTGGGCAAACAGGAACGAAATTCCCGTTTCTTTCATACAGGCGGCAGCCATGGCGGGAGTAAGATTCAGCTTTACGCCGAGGGATTCCAGAACATCAGCCGCGCCGCTCTTGCTGGAAACGCTTCTGTTTCCGTGCTTGGCAACATTCAGACCCGCGCCCGCAATTACAAATGAAGATGTTGTGGAGATATTGAAAGTATTTGAAACGTCGCCGCCCGTTCCCACAATATCCACGGCGGAACGAGCCGAGGGAACGATACTTGCTTTCTGACGCATGATCCTTGCAAATCCAGTGATTTCCTCAATTGTCTCGCCCTTGCAGCGGAGAGCCATAAGGAATGCCGCGATCTGGGCGTCCGTTGCGCCGTCCGACATGATGATATTCATAGCCGTTTCGGCGTCCTCCTGCGAAAGGTCCTTGCCGTCCGCAGCCATGGCAATATATTTTTTCAGAGCAACGCGTTTTTCCTTGGGGAGAGAAGCTGTTTCAACGCCTACGCTCTGTATTCCCGCAGTGCGCAGGAAGTTTGCAAGGATAGCCGCGCCCTGTTCGGTGAGAATGGATTCGGGATGGAACTGTACACCGAATGTGAGGTGCGTTTTGTGGCGGACAGCCATTATCTGACCCTCGCCGTCGGTGGCGACAACGGTTATGCAGTTGGGGATAGTGATGGAATCAACGATCAGCGAATGGTATCTTGCAGCGTTTATCTTGTCGGGAAGTCCCTCAAATATAGGACAGCTTGTGTTTATGGAAATTTCCGTACCCTTGCCGTGCATGGGAAGTTTCGCCTTTACTATCTTTCCGCCGAAAGCTTCCGCAATTGCCTGATGTCCGAGGCAAATTCCCAGAATGGGTATCTGTCCGCTGAAACGCTTTACCGCTTCCACGGAAATTCCCGCGTCGGCAGGATAGCCGGGACCGGGAGAGATTATCAGCGCTTCGGGAGAAAGCTTTTCTATTTCGTCAAGAGTAATTTCATCGTTTCTGACAACTCTTATATCGGGGTATATAGTTCCGATAAGCTGATAAAGATTATAAGTGAAACTGTCGTAATTATCTATCATCAGTATCATAGCATTGTTCCTCCTTGTTAAATGTTAGAAGCTTCCGCGATGGCGTTTACGACTGCAAGAGCCTTGTTACGCGTTTCCTCGTATTCCTTTTCGGGAACGCTGTCGTAAACGATACCCGCGCCCGCCTGAACGTAAGCCTTTCCGTGGCGGAAAAGCACCGTTCTTATAGCAATGCAGGTGTCGATATTTCCGCTGAATCCCAGATAACCCACCGTTCCGCCGTAAAGACCGCGCTTCTTGTTTTCCAGTTCGTCAATTATCTCCATGGCGCGGACTTTCGGAGCACCCGAAAGCGTTCCCGCGGGAAGAACGGACATCAGCGCGTCAAGGGCTGTTTTGCCCTCTGCAAGACGTCCCTGAACGTCGGAAACAAGGTGCATTACCTTTGAATAGCGTTCAACACGCATAAAGTCGGTAACGTTCACCGTTCCGAAACTGCAAACCTTGCCCACGTCGTTTCTGCCGAGGTCAACCAGCATTGTATGCTCGGCGCGTTCCTTGGGGTCGGAAAGAAGCTGTTTCTCAAATTTCTTGTCCTCTTCGTCTGTCTTGCCCCTGCCGATAGTTCCCGCAATTGGCTTGGTAATTACCGAACCGTCCGTAACGCTTACCAGCATTTCGGGAGAAGCCCCCGCAATACAGTAATCCTTATGGTCAAAATAGTAAAGGTAAGGCGACGGATTTGTGGAACGGAGCATACGGTAAACATCGAAAGGCGCAGGCGGGTCGGCAACTTCAAACCTCTGGGAAAGCACCACCTGACTTATATCGCCGTTCACAATGTGTTCCTTTGCGGCTTCCACCATGGAAATGAATTCTTCCTTGGTAACGTTTGAAGTTACGTGAATGTCCTTGCCCTCGCCGTTTCCCGTCTTGAAAGACGGATTTGCGGCGGCAAGTATCTGACCTATTTCAAAGGACTTTTTCAGACATTCCTCGTATTTTGTTTCAACATTGTCCCCCTCGTTTATATTCAGAATAATTACCGCTTTGTTTGTAAGGTGGTCGTAAGCGACTATCTCGTCATAGAGGAACATATTTGAATCGGGCATTTGCAGATCGTCCTCGGGAACGTTTACCAGTTTCTTTTCAAAACGTCTTACAGTGTCATAGCCGAAATATCCTATCAGACCGCCGGTAAGTTTCGGTCTGTTAAGGAAAACAGGTGAAGTTCTCTTTTCCAGAATGGAATTGAAAAGTTCAATGGGGTTATTGCAGTTTTTGGTCTCGGTCTTGCCGTTCTCGACTATCTCGGCTTTATCGCCGAAAATGCGGACTTCCATTTTGGGGTTTATGCCGATAAAGGAATAACGCCCCCACTGTTCGGTGTTGTCAACGCTTTCCAGAATAAAGCAGTTGTCGAATTTTTCTTTAAGAGCCGCAAAAAGTCCCACCGGCGTACAGCCGTCGATGAGCATTTCATAGAACACAGGAACTGTTTTGTAGCTGAGAAGCAGATTTTTTACTTCTTCCTTAGATGGATACAACATAAAAAGACTCCTTTCAGATCGGACGATCAAAATAAAAAGAGGTCTGATCTCCGTTTCCCGAAAAATCGGAAAACGGGACGATAGACCTCGTGGTGCCACCCGTATTCGCGGATAAAAAAATCCGCCTCATTGGATACAAACAAGCGCGGAACTTCAACAAACACGTTCAAGTACGCCGCTTATGCAGATATACCCTATCCACTAACGCAGGAAATCGGCGCGGACTACTTAGGGAATACTGCTTTGCAGATTGCCGCCCTTGGCTTCTCACCGCCCTGACGCAATTGCATAAACACCCCGTTTGCCTTTGCTTCTCACAAATCCATTCGCAGATACCGTTATGACCCGCACTCACACCAACGGCGGATTCTCTGATTCATCGGCATATCTGTTACTTACTTTTGATCATCGAATTTAGAAATATTAAATTACGATATTATTTTACGCTCACATATATTATTTGTCAATAGCCGAAAAGTAAAATTGTATACCTGCACAAAATTCATCTGTATAATTTATAAAAATTGCCCTGAGCGTTTAAAAATCCCGTAAAAAAGGAGATCCCCCTCTTAAAAATTCAAGAGGGGGAAAAGATTGGCGGAAGCGGAGGGATTCGAACCCTCGGTACCCGAAAGTACAACTGATTTCGAGTCAGTCCCGTTATGACCACTTCGATACGCTTCCGCGGACACCTTTTACATTATAACACATCTTATTTAAAAAAGTCAAGACCTTTAGTAAGACTTTTTTTAAGCAGCCCTTATAGTGTTGAGAGTTAAGAGTTGAGAGCAGACGGAGACTGCTCTTTTTGGTATTGCCTCTCGCAAGTTGAATAATTAATAAAATTTTCATAAAATTAAATTCATAATTTATTTACTTATTGAAATACCATGTAAAAAACGATCATATGCTTGCAAATCACGAGCAGATGTGGTAAAATTAGAATGCAGAATTATTTTGCCGAAAAGGAGCGGAAAGGTATGTTCAACCCCATCAGGAAACTGCTTGATACGAAATTCCGCAATAAACTTATATTCATGTGTATCGCCGCTATCGTTCCCGTGACTGTGGCAGGCGTGTTCCTGCTGTATAACCTTATCGACCTTATGCGTACAAACGCGGGCAACGAAGCCGTTTTTGAAGCCGACAGCCTGAAAACCCGCCTGAAAGACACCATTACCACCGTTTCAAATATCGGCGACAGCCTCGCGGAAAGCGACGCTTTAATAAAGCTTGTAAACAACGAATTTTCCACCGAGGACGAATATTACGGCTACTATCTCCAGAACCAGCCCATTTCGGAATACCTTTCCTCCTACCCCCAGATACAAAATATCAGCATTTACATCAACCGCGAAGATTTCGTCTACAACGAACATTTCATGTTCGCCGACGAGGAAATAACTTCCCAACACTGGTACGTTGAAGCCGAACAGCTCCAAAAATCCCGCTGGCAGCTTATTTCCGAAAGCAAGGACAGCAAAATTACCGAAGCCGATACGGACGAAACCGCCGAAAACGACGCGGATAACACGGAAACCGAAGAAATACCCGAAGAAAAGTTCCTGTCACTTGTGAAACCTATCATCGGCACGGACGGAACTTTCCGCGGAGTGCTTGTCATTTCGGTAAGCCCCCAATGGCTTTACGAAATTACCAAGGAAACCCATTCAATACTTGTTTTCAGCGTGGGGCAGGGACTTGTGTTCTACAGCCTGCTGAATGACTTTCCCGTGGGTTCGGTGGTAAATGATGTAAGATCCCCCATTCCGTCGGGAATGAGCGATTCGGAGGCAATTGACAGCATTACCTGCCCGCTGACGAAATTCGGGCGCGTGGCAGTCTCCTACTTTGACTACGAAAACACAGGCAATCTGTTTCAGGTATACATTGTAAAGTCAAATTTCTTCCTGAATGACACCACCAAAAGCGCAATATTCACCTATGTTATAAATATCTTACTCTGCGTGGTGCTTTCGGTCCTGCTGACAATACTGTTTTCAAGCATTTTCTCGCGGCGGATACAGTTCCTCAAAGACCAGATGCACAACGCCGCGGTGGGAAATTTTGAACTTGCGGAGGACATAAAAGGTACGGACGAAATTTACGACCTTTATGCCGACCTGAAAAAAATGGTAGACAGTATGCAGGAACTTATAAACGACGCCTATAAAGCCAAGATACGTTCGGAAAGTTTCAAGCTGAACCAGATAGAAGCCGAGTTCAAGACCCTTGCAAGCCAGATAAATCCGCATTTCCTGTACAACACCCTTGAAACTATCCGCATGAAAGCCTACTGCAACAACGACAAGGAAACAGCCGACCTTGTGAAGAAGCTCGGAAAATTCATGCGCCGCTGTCTTGAAGTCAAGGACGGTATGGTAACTCTCGGTTCCGAACTGGAATTTACCAGAAGCTATCTGGAACTACAGTCCGCGCGTTTCGGGGACAGGATCTCCTACTCCATCTACTGCGAAGTAAACAGGGAATACAAAATTCTCCCGCTGATAATCCAGCCCATAGTGGAAAACGCTTTCGCCCACGGCATTGAAAGCGCAAAGGCAAATGGGAAAATTACCGTAAACGTCCGTTACAAGGGCGACAAGGTGGAAATAAGCGTTTCGGACAACGGTCAGGGAATGACCCCCGAAAAGCTGAACGAACTTCTTTTAAAGCTGAAAGAAAACGATACTTCTTCGGGAAAAAGCATCGGGCTTACCAACGTTAACAAGCGCATCAAAATGTACCACGGCGATGAGTACGGGCTTTCCATAAAAACAGCCATGGGCGAGGGAACGTCCGTAATTATCGACCTGCCGCGGGAAGTGGACGAGAACGTTATGAAGCGGCTGCCCGAAAAATACAGCGAAATAAGCGAAAATATTTCCTCAAAAACAAGAAAGTGAGGCGTTAAAAATGATAAGTGTCCTGCTTGTTGATGATGAACCCAACGTTCGTCAGGGCGTTAAGATGATGATACCATGGGAAGAACTGGGGCTTGAAGTTATAGGCGAGGGTGAGGACGGCGACGACGGATTTGCAAAAATAATGTCGCTGAAACCCGATATTGTGGTGGCGGACGTGAAAATGCCCGGCATGACGGGCATTCAGATGATAGAATCCGCCGTGAAGAACGGTTTTGACGGAAAGTGTCTTATACTTTCGGGATATTCAGATTTTACCTACGCCAAGGAAGCCATGTACCTCG
This sequence comes from uncultured Clostridia bacterium, assembly GCA_947629785.1. GTDB lineage: Bacteria > Bacillota > Clostridia > Oscillospirales > Ruminococcaceae > RGIG8773. The sequence continues at coordinate 82,874 of CANRFB010000005.1, forward strand.
GCGTGAAGCAGTTTATCCTGAAACCCGTTGACGAGGACGAGCTTATCGAGGCTTTAAAGTCCGTCCGCGATGAAATTATCGAGGAACACAAAGACCGCGCCGCCATGAACAGGATAAACCTTTACATGAATGAACAGCTTATCCACGCGCTTCTTACAGGCGATGAGGAAGTTATCGGCAAAAGCGATCTTTCCGCATACAACTATGATTCCTACGACGTGGCGGTAATAAATTTTGCCGATGAAATGACCGCGGAGGAGCGGACGGCATTTCCCGAAACTGTAAGAAAACGTTTCGAGGGGAACGCCACGGACATTGTGACTTCCGGACTAAGCGGCGTTGCGGTAATAATTTTCAAAGACTGGAACCGTCAGCGGATAACGGAAATGCTGAAAAAATTCAGCCGCGAGCATGACGGGAAAATTTTCATAGCCCTCGGAAGCACCGTTACCTCGGCGGACAAAATAAAGGATTCCTACTTTGAAGCGGATTCCCTGCTGAACAGCAGGTTCCAGTATCAGCATTACGGAGTGATCACCAAAGACATGGTTTCAGGCGGCGGGATCGAAGCAGACCGCATAGCTGACATTATCGACAAAATTTGCGCGTACATTGAAATAAACGACAATGAGAAGATAATTTCCGAATTGGAAAATCTGCGTCTTGCCCTATGCAGTCAGGACATCACCGCCGAGAAGATAAAATTTACCTGCATGACTGCCGTTATGGAAATAAAGTCGCGCATGATAAAGAGTATCGGCGACAAAAAGGCGGAGCAGTTCATAAATGACGAATTCATATCCAAAGTAAGCGAAATGAGCAGTCTTTTTGACATGATCTCGCTTATCGGTTCAACGCTGACAGAACTTTCCGACACGCATTTCGGAAAGACCACCAAAAGCACCATGGAACGGGTCGTACAGTATATACGCGCCAACTACAGCAGTGAACTCCGCCTTGAAATGCTTGCGGGGATATTCGGCTACAACAGCGCATATCTTGGAAAAGTCTTTCACCAGTACACAGGTGAGAACTTCAACAACTATCTTGACAGCATACGCATAGCGGAAGCCAAACGCCTGCTTGCCATGGACGAATACAAGGTTTACGAGGTCGCCGAAATGGTCGGGTACACCAACATAAACTACTTCCACAACAAGTTCAAAAAGTATGTAGGCGTAAGCCCTCTAAGCTATAAGAGGCAATGCAAACAAGGCTGAAGCCTTGACCCATTCAGATTATATTTTGTTTATATCAGTCTTGTACCCGACGTGAGGCAGGCTGAGCCTGCACCCTTTCAGGCATTATTTTGTTTATATCAGTCTTGTACCCGACGTGAAGCAGGCTGAGCCTGCACCCTTTCAGGCATTATTTTGTTTATATCAGTCTTGTACCCGACGTGAGGCAGGCTGAGCCTGCCCGTCTATGTGAGCGGTATTTTTTAAGAAGTTTTAAGAAATTCTATAAAATTCTGAGGTAAATATACTGTTATCGGGGACTTTTCATAGTCTTTTATATTTCGCGTAATGATACAGTCAATTTCTGAACGTATTGCCGTTTCGGTCATAATAGCATCTTCAAAATCGGCAATATCGGAATGAATTGCATTTAAAACATCTTCCGCCTTACTGTCAAGCATTTCAACAATAGTCAGAAGTTTGCTTAATTTTAAACGGCTTTCACTTTCGCTGTGAGTGCATTTTCTTGTAAGGTAATAAATGTCAGCCGCAGATTTTGCAGTTATATATCATTTAAAGGATTCCGAAGCGGCAGCGTACATTATCTCTTTAGCAGTATCTGCAAAAGGTTCTCTGCTTTGTAAAAAGTCAATAATAATACAGGTATCAAGCAATACTTTCATATGTTACCCAGTCTTTCTTCCCGAGATTCTTCTAATGTTATGGTTTTGGGAACACTGCCGAAGAGTTCATTTACTGTGTCAAGTTTGCGGTTATTTGCGGAGGTAAGTTTTGCAACTGTTTTGCCGTCAAGTGTTATATAAACGTCCTCTTTTTCAGCCATAAGCAGGTATTTTTCCAGATTTATCTTAAAATCCGCAGCCGTAACAGACATAACATCAGCTCCTTGCATTTTATTTGATTTTATTATATCATATACATACTAAAAAATCAAGCAGGCTGAGCCTTTAGAGAGTTGAGAGTTAAGAGTTGAGAGCAGGCTGAGCCGTTCTGCAAAAATTTTCTATTAAGCCCTTGACAAATAAAGTTTTATAGGTTATAATAAGTAAAAAGGAACACACCGATGAACGGTTGCTCCCCAAAGTCTTGAATGAAAAAATAACCGTCAGTTTGGGTGCTGGGCGGTTATTTTTTATAAACTTATGTCAAGGGTATTTGCGTTTAAATGTCAGTTGTTTATAAAAAACGGTTACTTTTTGCCATTCTTGCGAACAGCAATCAGCAACATGACAACATCAATGATAACTGAAATTGTCTGCAAAATTGTGCTAAAAACTACCACTGAGCGTCACCTCCTTTTTTACAAGGAGCAACCGTCCACCGTCTGGTGTGTTCCAAAATTATTATAACATACTTGTCGAAATTTGTCAATATATAAAAACAAATTTTCCCCGTCCATTTCAATTTAATATTGGCGGGAATTGTTTATTTCCTCTATAGGCGGAATTTGTTTTCTATCCTCTATAGGGCGGGATTTGTTCCCCCCCTCCCATTGGCAATGTCATCAACTTAAGGATTTCAAGCATATTATACAACATAATAAATCATATTTTGTCTAAAATACCACTTGA
>CANRFB010000006.1 GCA_947629785.1 uncultured Clostridia bacterium
TACCGATTTTATCCAGTAGGTTGTTGATTTTGTACAATATTCTGTTGTTTGCCTTTCATTTTTTTGGTGTTTCCGTTTGTTCGCAGTCAACATCTATCACAGGTTAATGTTGGTAAAAAAATAATAAAAGAGTGCGCTCATAATTCATTATTGTTGGCAATTATGCCATTATTATTCTGGATCTTATTCTTTATAAGTCAGGCTCATCGAATACCCAATGCCGTGTTTATTTTTTATTTATAGAAATTTTTTCCTTTGACCCGCTGATCTCATGAAAAAAAGTCTGATTTTTAAGGCAATAAGAAGTAACAGAACTTGCAAAAGACTACAACTTAATGTCCGTCTGAAAACAAAAAGGGACTGCCGTCTGACAGTCCCTTTTTTAATTTACTGACAGCAGCCGCTGCCGCTCTTCTTTTCAAAAGAAAGACAGTCTGTACATTCGCAGACTGTAGGGTTCTGCTCATGTGTGCCGACTCTGATACTGTCAAGCGTGCAGTAACGTTCGCTGTCCATATTGTGCTTACAAGATATTACATCGCACTGAATAGAAGGATTCTTCATGGTCGTTCTCTCCTTGTTTTTGTAATAATCCGAATTTCTATCGGTGAAATTATTATTTGCGGCGCGCTTAAAAAAATCCTATGAAAAATACGGAAAATTTAATTTTGATAAATAATTAACAAAAAATTCATTGACAAAATTATAAAGCGGTGATATTATTTAAACAATATGTGTTAAATGCTTTGATGAGGAGCAAAACGGTCAACGGAAATTTCAGAGAGCCGTCGCAAGGGAGTTTTCCCGCGGTGCGAGACGGTATTTCCTACCGATAATATATCACCTCGGAGCTTTTCGCCGAACGGAACATTTTTCTAAAAGAAGAATTTTCAAGTAGGACGGAACGGGACTCTCCCGTTACAGAGGCGCACGTTGATTGACGTGTATGAGTGCGGTTTTTGCCGAATAAGAGTGGTACCGTGGAAGTTAATGCTTTCACCTCTTGGTTTTTTCATGAGGTGAGGGCTTTTTTATTTTATTTAAGGGAGATATTAAAATGATTCTGAATGGTTCGCAAATAATTCTCGAATGTCTGCTTGAACAGGGCGTGGATACTGTTTTCGGATACCCCGGCGGCGCAGTCCTGAATATTTATGACGCGCTTTACGGATATTCCGACAAAATCAACCATATTCTCACATCACACGAACAGGGAGCTTCCCACGCCGCAGACGGGTATGCACGTTCCACCGGAAAAACAGGCGTTGTTATAGCAACTTCCGGTCCGGGGGCGACAAACCTTGTTACCGGTCTTGCAACGGCGTACATGGACAGTATTCCCATTGTTGCAATTACAGGAAACGTTACCACCGACCTGCTGGGTCTTGACAGTTTTCAGGAAGTGGACATCACAGGAATTACCATGCCTATTACAAAACACAACTATATTGTAAAGGACGTTTCAAAACTTGCAGACGCCATTCGGAACGCGTTCTTTATCGCAAATGACGGTCGGAAAGGTCCTGTACTGATTGATATTCCAAAGGATATTACCGCCGCAAAATGCGAGTATACCCCGCAGGTTCCCCGGAAGCACTGCTACGAAGTTGACGAAGCGGAAATTTCACAAGCGGTGGAAATCATAGAAAATTCCGAAAGACCGTTTATTTACGCGGGCGGCGGTGTGGTCTCCTGCGATGCGGCGGACGAACTTGCCGAGTTTGCGGAACTTATTGACGCGCCCGTTTCCCTTTCGCTCATGGGACAGTGCGCTTTTGATAATTCGGACAGACGTTATACGGGAATGATGGGTATGCACGGCACAAAAACTTCCTCCCTCGTCCTTACGAACTGCGACCTGCTTATTGTAATGGGTTCGAGGTTTTCCGACCGCGTCACCTGTTCGGCGCAGAGTTTCCAAACCGCTATGGGAAATGCAAAGATCCTCCACATAGACATTGACCCCGCCGAGGTAAACAAAAATATTCCCGCAAATTACCGCATCTGCGGAAATGTTGAACTTGTTCTCCAAAAACTCAACAAGGCTGTAAAGAAGAAAGACCATTCCCAATGGCTGAAACAGATTGCCGAGTGGAAGAATGAATATCCCCTTTCGCAGATCTCCGAAGATCCCGACGATGTTCTTCCCAAAGACGTGATAGAAATTCTGGACGAACTTACCCACGGCGAAGCGGTGATCTCCACCGAAGTGGGACAGCACCAGATGTGGACGGCGGAATTTTACAATTTCCGCAAGCCGAGAAGCTTTGCATCTTCGGGCGGTCTGGGAACTATGGGTTACGGTCTTGGCGCGGCTATCGGCTGCAAGGTGGGAAATCCCGAAAAAGTTGTGGTAAACTGCGCGGGAGACGGAAGTTTTTACATGAATATGAACGAACTTACCACCCTTGCAAAATATCAGCTTCCCGTAATTGAACTTGTTTTCAACAACAGCGTTCTTGGAATGGTCCGTCAGTGGCAGAAACTTTTCTACGGCGGAAGATTTTCACAGACTACCCTTGAAAAGCCCACCGATTTTGAACTTTTAGGAAAAGCTGTCGGCATTGAAGCTATGACTATTTCAAAGAAAAGCGATATACGTCCCGTTCTGGAAAAGGCAATTTCCTGCGGAAAGCCCGTGCTTATAAACTGCATTATCGGAAAGGACATAAACGTTCTTCCCATGGTTCCCGCGGGCGCGTCAATTGCAGAGCCTATCCTTGAAATTAAGTGAGGTAAAAATATGAAAATACAGATATTTGATTCAACGCTCCGCGACGGGGCGCAGGGCGAAAGCGTGAACTTTTCCGTTGAGGACAAATTCAGCGTAATGAAAGCTCTTGACGAGTTCGGAATAGACTATATCGAAGCGGGAAATCCCGCTTCCAACCCGAAAGACATGGAATTTTTCAAAAAAGCTGAAAAATTCCTGCCGAAACATTCAAAACTCGTGGCTTTCGGTTCAACAAGGCGGAAGAATATTTCCTGCGCCGAGGACGCGAACCTTAACGCTCTTGCAGATACAAATGTGGAGTATGTTTCTGTTTTCGGGAAAAGCTGGGACCTGCACGCAACGGAAATTTTAGGCACGACTCTTGAAGAAAACCTGAACATGATTTCCGATACCATAAAATATCTCACTCAAAAGGGCAAGAAAGTTTTCTTTGACGCGGAACATTTTTTTGACGGGTATAAACGCAATCCCGAATACGCCCTGAAAACCATTTCCGCCGCGGAAGAAGCAGGCGCCTTTGAAATTATCCTCTGCGACACAAACGGCGGCTGTTTCCCCGATGAAATTGCGGAAATTACAGCAAAAGCCGTTGAGACTGTAAAAATTCCCGTTGGAATACACTGTCACAACGACACGGGCTGCGCGGTGGCAAATTCAATTGCCGCCGTAAAAGCTGGGGCTGTGCAGATTCAGGGAACAATGACGGGAATTGGCGAACGCTGCGGAAATACCAATCTTTCCACCGTTATCGGAAATTTGCAGGCAAAGCTGGGGAATGAATGTGTTCCGCAGGAAAATATCTCGCAGCTTACACAGGTGACAAGGCTTATTGCGGAAGTCTGCAATATGAAACTTGCGGGAACCATGCCTTTTGTGGGAAAAAGCGCATTTGCCCACAAAGGCGGTATGCACGCCGACGGTGTAAAGAAAAATCCTATCAGTTTCGAGCATATCCCTCCCGAAACGATAGGAAACAAGCGTAATATCCTGCTGTCGGAAGTCGCGGGACGTTCGGCAATTCTCCAGAGAATAAACGAAATTGCCCCCGAACTTACAAAGGACAGTCCCGAAACGCAGTCTATAATCGACCTTTTAAAAGAAATGGAATTCAAAGGCTATCAGTATGAAGCCGCGGAAGCGTCATTTGAGCTTCTTGTAAAGCAGTATCTTGGCATGACGGAGAATTTCTTCGACATAAGCTATTTTAAAATAATCGGCGAAAAAAGCGGCGAAACACAGAATCCATCCTCGGCTATCGTAAAAGTTGCCGTGGGCGACAAGACGGAAATTGCCGCCGATGAGGGCGATGGTCCCGTAAACGCCATAGACAAGGCGCTTCGGCAGGCGCTGACCGTTTTCTATCCGTCAATTGCGGATATTCACCTTGTGGATTATAAAGTTCGTGTTGTTGACGGAAGCGCGGCGACTGCGGCAAATGTCCGCGTTCTCATTGAAAGCACCGACGGCGAGGACATCTGGACAACGGTTGGCGCTTCTACCGATATAATCAACGCTTCCGTGACCGCTCTCACCGACAGTATCGAGTACAAGCTGATGAAAGACAAAGCGCAGAACGTTTCCGCTCTGCACTGATCATCATTATAATTCGGTATAATTCAAAAATTTTTCCATTGACGGGGTAAGTTTTGCGTTCTTCATGTACGCAAAGCCTACCTCTCGTTTGTTTATGGGAACGGACAGGGGGATTTCCACAAATTCGCCGCTGTCAAGCTCATTTTGTACAAACTGTTTTATGGCGCAGGCAACGCCTATGCCCGTCCGTGCAAATTCGATAAGCATATCCATTCCCGTGACTTCAAGGATATGTTTGGGAACTATATTGTTTTCCTTGAAATATCTGTCAACGTGCATACGGGAAACATTGGCGCCGTCAAGGAGCATTATATTCGCTTCTTCAAAAACATCGCCGTCCTCGCGGAGACGGAGGTTTTCCATATAGTCGGGAATCGCTATGAAAACGTCCTCTATTTCGCCGATTGAGTGGAATGCCACATCGGGCGTATCGGGTCTTACCATAAGTCCTATATCTACCTTTCCGTCGGCAAGCTGACGGTGTATTCTTGATGACGACTGACAGTCAACGGTTATCTGAATATGGGGATTTTCCTTAATAAACCCCTGCAAATACGGCAGAAGCATATGTTTACAAAGAATACTGCTCGCGCCGAGGTGCAGACGTCCTATGCCGAGTTCGTTTATGCGGCGAAGCTTGTCCTCGCCCTCTTTTATAATATCAAAAGCGGCTCGGAGCTGTTCATAAAGGACTTTCCCCTCATCTGTAAGGGTAACTCCCCTGTGATTCCGTACAAAAAGTGTGGTTTCCAGCGATTCTTCCATTTTGGTGATAGCCTTGCTGATCGCAGGCTGGCTGATGTAGTTCATTTCAGCGGCGCGTGAAATGCTTTCACATTCCGCAACTGCGCAGAAAAGGCGGTAACGGTTCAGATTGCTTTCGGAAATCATATTTTTAACTCCTTTACTATTCGGTCAAATCATACTTTATGCTCTTACTATAAAATTATATCATACTTTTAAAAGAAATGCAAGTGTTATCTGAAACCGGATACAGGAATATTTTCCCATAAAACAAAAATGCCGTGCGGTTCATACTGCACGGCATGATCTTTAATTGTATATGTCTCTGCGGTGTCCCACAGTAAGGGCAAGAATAACAAGTTCATCATCGTGAATTTCGCATATCAATCTGTAATCACCGATACGGTAACGCCACTGTCCGGCATGATTGCCTACAAGCGGCTTTCCATGCTGTCTCGGATCTTCACAGTCAATAAGATTTTTACCGATCCATGCTTTTATCATCTTTTTTGTGTAATTGTCCAGCTTGCGGAACTCTTTGTCAAATCTTTCCGTTGTTTTAACTTTGTATGTCATAGCCCGAGCTCCTGCCATAATTCCTCAACGGAATGGCTTACCTTTCCGCTTTTTTCGTATTCCCTGTATGCTTCATCGGCTTCGGCAATATCATACTCGTCCTCTATCTTTTCAAACAAAGCCTGTTTGAACGCTTCTCCCAGAGAAATTGAGTGCATACGCGCATAGCTGTCCGCAAGTTTCCGTTCCTCTTCGGTCAATCTTATTGAAAACGCCATAATATCAACTCCTTTTAGTACATTGTACTACATATTATAAACTTTGTCAATGGGATAATTCAAAAATTTGTATAAATATAACTAAATATCATGTTATTTATTCATAATATGTATTTGAATCATATCGCTATGTGTGATATAATTTAAGAAAAAGATTCTGAAAGGATTGAATTTATTATGGCTATGACTATGACCCAGAAAATTCTTGCCGCTCACGCGGGACTTGACAAGGTCGAAGCCGGTCAGCTTATCAGATGCAAGCTGGACATGGTTCTGGGAAATGACGTTACAACGCCTGTTGCAATCAACGAATTTGAAAAAGCAGGCTTTTCGGGCGTTTTTGATACCGAAAAAATTTCCATGGTAATGGATCACTTCACACCAAACAAGGACATAAAATCCGCCGCACATACAAAACAGTGCCGCGATTTTGCCTCTAAACTTAAAATAAAGAACTACTTTGATGTTGGCGATATGGGCATCGAACACGCTCTTCTCCCCGAAAAAGGTCTTGTGGCTTCAGGAGAATGTGTTATCGGCGCGGACAGTCACACCTGCACATACGGCGCGCTGGGCGCATTTTCCACAGGCGTTGGTTCAACGGATATGGCTGCGGGAATGGCTACGGGCGAAGCATGGTTCAAAGTTCCCTCAGCAATAAAATTCAACCTCAAAGGCAAGCTTAACGAATATGTTATGGGCAAGGACGTTATCCTGCACATAATCGGAATGATAGGCGTTGACGGCGCGCTTTACAAGTCTATGGAATTTTCGGGCGAGGGTCTGAAAAATCTTTCCATGGACGACAGACTTTCAATGGCAAATATGGCTATAGAAGCAGGCGCAAAGAACGGAATTTTCGCCGTTGACGAAATTACAAAGGCTTATCAGGCGGACAAGGTGAACCGCGAATATAAAATTTACGAAGCTGATCCCGATGCGCCCTACGATGCAGTTTACGACATTGACCTTTCGGAGATCAAACCTACCGTTGCGTTCCCCCATCTTCCCGAAAATACCAAGACCATTGACGAAGCAGGCGATGTAAAGATCGATCAGGTAGTTATCGGTTCCTGCACCAACGGCAGAATGGAAGACCTTGAAATGGCTGCAAAGATCATGAAAGGCAAGAAAGTTCATGACGGCGTACGCTGCATAATCATTCCCGCAACGCAGAAGATTTACCTTGAAGCTATGAAAAAAGGCTTGCTGGAAATTTTCATAAACGCCGGCTGTGCGGTTTCAACACCTACCTGCGGTCCTTGTCTTGGCGGACACATGGGAATTCTCGCAAAAGGCGAAAGAGCCGTTGCGACCACGAACCGCAACTTTGTAGGACGTATGGGACACCCCGAATCGGAAGTTTATCTCGCTTCCCCCGCCGTTGCGGCAGCTTCGGCTATAACAGGCAAGATAAGCAGTCCCAAGGAAGTTTTGTAAGGAGGCAGCACAATGAAAGTATCAGGTAAAGTTCATAAATACGGCGATAACGTTGATACCGATGTTATCATTCCCGCAAGATACCTTAACTCCGCAGACCCGAAAGAGCTTGCACAGCACTGCATGGAGGACATTGACAAGGATTTTGTAAACAATGTAAAAGAGGGCGACATTATGGTTGCCGTCCGCAATTTCGGCTGCGGTTCTTCCCGCGAACACGCGCCTATTTCCATAAAAGCAAGCGGAATTTCCTGCGTTATCGCGTCCACATTTGCAAGAATTTTCTACAGAAACGCCATAAACACGGGACTTCCCATTCTGGAATGTGACGAAGCCGCCAAGAATATCGAAAACGGCGACGAGGTGGAAGTTGATTTTGACACAGGCGTCATCACCGACAAGACCAAAGGACAGACATATCAGGCACAGCCTTTCCCCGATTTTATGAAAGAGATCATAAACGCTGGCGGTCTGCTTAAATCTTTGAAAAAGTAAGGAGATAATTTCTATGAACAAGAATATTGCCGTTATAAAAGGCGACGGTATCGGTCCCGAGATCGTCACCGAAGCCATAAAAGTTCTTGATAAAGTATGTGCAAAATTCGGCCACAGCTTCAAGTATACAGACGTTCTCATGGGCGGCTGCGCAATTGACGCAACGGGTGTTCCCCTGCCGCAGGAAACTATCGACATCTGTCTTGCTTCGGACAGCGTTCTGCTTGGCGCGGTAGGCGGTCAGAAATGGGACACACTTCCCGGAAATCTTCGCCCCGAAGCGGGACTTTTAGGGATAAGAGGCGCGTTGAAGCTTTTCGCCAATATCCGTCCCGCAAAACTTCTCGCTCCCCTTGCTTCCGCCTGTCCTCTGAAAAAGGAGATCACCGACAGCGGGCTTGATCTTGTTATCGTCCGCGAACTTATCGGCGGCGCATATTTCGGCGAAAAGAAAACCTACACCGACGACAAGGGCGTTAAACACGCAAGCGACCTTATGACTTACGCCGACTACGAAGTTGAAAGGATCTGCCGCGTTGCTTTCGATATGGCTCGGAAACGCCGCGGAAAGGTACATTCCGTTGACAAGGCAAATGTTCTGGATTCCTCACGGCTGTGGAGAGAAATTTCCCACAAAGTCGCTGCGAAATATCCCGATGTGGAATTCAGTGACATTCTTGTGGACAACTGCGCAATGCAGCTTGTAAGAAACCCGGGACAGTTTGACGTTCTGGTAACGGAAAATCTTTTCGGAGATATTCTTTCCGATGAAGCGTCCATGATAACAGGTTCTCTGGGAATGATCCCTTCCGCATCGCTGGGCGAAACTTCCCTTGGACTTTACGAACCTATCCACGGTTCCGCTCCCGACATAGCAGGTCAGAACAAAGCAAATCCTATTGCCACCATACTTTCCGCAGCCATGATGCTGAAATACTCCTTTGATATGTCCGCAGAATCGGACGCAATTGAAAACGCGGTAACGGCAGTTCTCAACGAGGGTTACCGCACGGCGGATATAATGTCCGACGCGGCAGGACTCAAATGCGTTTCCTGCACGGAAATGGGCGATCTTATAGCAAGCAGGATATAAATTTAATGATAAGACACTCCTGACTTATTTTCCATTTATTTTTCCCCTTTAATAAACCGAGGTCTGTTCCGTAACGGTGTTCCGTAACGGGGGCAGACCTCGGTTTTTTCTATAATTTTGCTTTGCAAGAATTTAATTTTGCGGAGCAATAATTTTGTAACGAGTTTCAACGATCAGCATAAAATAAACTATGAAACGCCGACGGAGAGACAAAAAGTCCTGCGCGGTTTTCAAAAATACATTATAATTTTTATAAGGAGCGTTTTTTATGAACTGTGGACTTAATTTTGGAAATGGCAGCTGCTGTTGGATAATCATCATCCTTCTCCTCCTCTGGTTCTGCTGCGGCAATAACAATTCCTGCGGTAACAACAACTGCGGAAACAGCTGTAACAATGACTGCAACTGCGGCTGCTGATGATCCGATCCGAATAAGGTATCGCCTTACGGATAACGCGAAAGAGCCGATTTGCCGCGGCAAGTCGGCTTTATTTCGGAAAATCAAACGCTCCGGCGTATCAGCGGCGGAGCGTTTTTTCTGCATTTCAGGCACCTCCCCCGTAAAAAAATTCCGACTGATAAAACGGTTTTCCCATGTCATTTCTTTTCGGGGGCTGTGAAAAGTGAGGCGCGGTCGTATTTCTTTTTCAGCGTCTGGAGGGCTTTCTTTTCGATCCTTGAAACGTAAGAGCGGGATATTCCCAACTGTTTTGCCACTTCCCGCTGGGTAAGGGGTTTACAGCCGTACAAGCCGTACCTGTGCTTGATGATGTTCAGTTCCCGCTCGTCAAGACATTCGTTTATGAAACGATACAGCTGCTCGGATTTTATATTAAGGTCGATCTTCTCGACAATGCCGTCATCTTCGGCAATAATATCTATAAGCGAAAGCTGATTGCCGTCCTTGTCAACGTCTATCGGTTCGTCGTAATAAACGTCGCCCGCGGATTTTTTCAGACTGCGGAAGTGCATAAGTATCTCGTTTTCAATACATCTTGAAGCATAAGTCGCAAATCTGGTCTTTTTTGAATAGTCAAATGTGGAAACGGCTTTGATAAGACCGATAGTTCCTATGGAAATAAGATCTTCCTGATCGGTGGTGGTGTTATAATATTTCTTCATAATGTGCGCCACAAGCCGAAGATTGTGTTCGATCAGCTTATTCCGTGCGGACATATCGCCCTCGTGCATTTTCCTGAAACATTCTTCCTCCTCGGCGGACGAAAGGGGTTTCGGGAACACACCGCCCGATTCAAGATGCAGCGCGAAAAACAGCAGGTTCTGAAGTGCAAGGTCTATCAGTCCCGTAAACATTTGCAGACCATCTCCGAAAATTTTATCATGCGGGAAATATTTCCCTACAATAAAATTTATGTGTCTGCCTGAATGTCCTATTCCCCCATAAACAAAAATATCCCTCGTTTAAAAGCGAGGGATATAATATGTAAAAGTCTTATTATACTCTGTAAATTTCACCCATAAGTGAGGGAGTTGCAGAAATGGCATTTGCCTCGTCTGTGTCAATGTGCATAGCGCGGGCAAATTTTTCGGAAACGCGGCACACAACATCGCCGAGAATAGCTTTTCTTCCGTCGGTATCAACCTTAACGTAAACGACATCCTTATCCTTAACGCCAAGTTCCTCGGCATCGGCAGGAGTAAGGTGAATGTGTCTCTTTGCGATAATAACGCCCTCGCTGATCTCTACTTCGCCGCATGGTCCGATAAGCTTGCAGCCTGCTGAACCTGCAACATCTCCGCTTTCACGGATAGGTGCAGTAATTCCTATAGAACGTGCATCGGTAGCGGAAAGTTCAACCTGTGTTGCGGGACGTACAGGACCAAGGATAGAAACGTTTGCAAGTGATTTCTTAGGTCCGACAACTTCTACTCTTTCCTCGCAGGCAAACTGACCCGGCTGGGAAAGATCCTTTTTCTTTGTAAGAACGGCGCCCTTTCCGAAAAGGATCTCAAGGTGTTCCTGTGTAACGTGAACGTGACGCGCAGATGTTTCAACGATAAATGATTTTGACATATCAATGACCTTCCTTATTTTAGAAATTTGGAAAATATCCTATATTAACAGTATACTACATCTGTGAAAAAAGTCAAGGGGTAAATCTTAAATTAACTTCAAGCCTTTCGTAAACAAAACGGCTCTCGGAAACCGAGAGCCGTTGATTGCAAATTATAGCGATTCAATTATTCATTGATAGCTGTAACAACGCCTGAACCTACTGTACGTCCGCCTTCACGGATAGCGAAACGGAGTCCTTCTTCGATAGCGATAGGAGTGATAAGTTCAACGTCCATTGTTACGTTATCGCCGGGCATACACATTTCCTTGTCAGCAGGAAGTGTGATAACGCCTGTAACGTCTGTTGTTCTGAAATAGAACTGAGGTCTGTAGTTGTTAAAGAAAGGAGTATGACGTCCGCCTTCTTCTTTCTTCAGAACGTAAACCTGTCCCTTGAACTTGGTATGGGGGTGGATAGAACCGGGCTTACAAAGAACCTGACCTCTTTCGATATCTGTTCTCTGGATACCACGGAGGAGAGCACCGATGTTATCGCCTGCTTCTGCATAGTCGAGGATCTTTCTGAACATTTCGATACCGGTAACAACTGTCTTATCCTTTTCATCTTTAAGACCAACGATCTCAACTTCATCGCCTGTCTTGAGCTGACCTCTTTCAACTCTGCCTGTAGCAACAGTACCACGGCCTGTGATGGTGAATACGTCCTCAACAGGCATAAGGAAAGGAAGATCGGACTTTCTGTCAGGAGTAGGAATGTACTCGTCAACAGCGTCCATCAGCTTCTTGATGCACTCATACTCGGGAGCGTTAGGATCTGTAGAAGAAGAATCGAGAGCCTTGAAAGCAGAACCGATGATGATAGGAGTATCATCGCCGGGGAACTCATACTTGTCAAGAGTTTCACGGATATCCATTTCAACCAGTTCAAGAAGCTCAGGATCGTCAACCTGATCGGACTTGTTCATGAATACTACGATGTAAGGAACGCCAACCTGACGAGCAAGCAGCAGGTGTTCCTTGGTCTGAGCCATAGGTCCGTCTGTTGCAGCAACAACGAGGATAGCACCGTCCATCTGAGCAGCACCGGTGATCATGTTCTTAACATAGTCAGCGTGACCCGGGCAGTCAACGTGAGCATAGTGACGCTTGTCTGTCTCATACTCAACGTGAGCGGTATTGATTGTGATACCTCTTTCTCTCTCTTCGGGAGCCTTGTCGATGTTTGCATAATCCTCAAACTGAGCCTGACCCTTCAGGGAGAGGTACTTTGTGATAGCAGCTGTAAGAGTAGTCTTACCGTGGTCAACGTGACCGATAGTACCAATATTAACGTGGGGTTTTGTTCTTTCAAATTTAGCCTTTGCCATTGGAATTTTCCTCCTTTAATTATAATGGAATACTTACATTCATTATTTTATCAGATTTGATAAAAAATTGCAAGTGTTTTCTTAAAATTTTATAAAATTTTCTCCGAAATTTTATTCAGTGCCCTTGTTTCTTGCGGACATGATCTTTTCGGCTATAGACTTAGGAACTTCAATATAGCTGTGAGGTTCCATTGTATACTGACCGCGTCCCTGTGTCTTGGAACGGAGATCGTTTGAGTAGCCGAACATTTCGGAAAGCGGAACGAGAGCGTCTACCTGAGCTGTTCCGTTGTTTGTCTCCTGACCGAGGATCTGACCACGGCGGGAGTTAAGGTCGCCGATAACTGTTCCCATGAAATCTTCGGGAACTATTGCGGAAACCTTCATGATAGGTTCAAGAATGCAGGGATCAGCTTTCTTCATGGCTTCCTTGAACGCCATAGAACCGGCGATGGAGAATGCCATTTCGGAGGAGTCGACTTCGTGGTAAGAACCGTCATAAAGTTTTACCTTGACGTCAACTACCTGATAGCCTGCCAGAACGCCTGCCTTCATAGCGCCCTGAATACCCTTGTCAACAGCGGGAATGTATTCCTTGGGAATAGCACCGCCCACAACAGCATTTGTGAACTCATAGCCCTTACCGGACTCGTTAGGCTCAACAATGATCTTAACGTGACCGTACTGACCTTTACCACCGGACTGACGTGCATATTTGTGATCAACGTCAGCGGACTTCTTGATAGTCTCTTTATAAGCAACCTGAGGAGCACCAACGTTAGCTTCTACCTTGAATTCTCTCAGCAGACGGTCAACGATGATGTCCAGATGAAGTTCACCCATACCTGCAATAATAGTCTGACCTGTTTCCTCGTCTGTCCATGTTCTGAATGTGGGATCCTCCTCGGCAAGCTTGGAAAGACCGATACCCATTTTTTCCTGACCTGCTTTTGTCTTAGGCTCGATAGCAAGCTGAATAACAGGCTCGGGGAATTCCATGGATTCGAGAATGATAGGTGCTTTGGGATCGCAGAGCGTATCGCCTGTTGTTGTGTTCTTCAGACCAACGCAAGCGGCAATATCTCCCGAATAGCAAGTCTCAATATCCTTTCTGTGGTTTGAGTGCATCTGGAGAATACGTCCCATTCTTTCGCTTCCGTCCTTTGTAGCGTTGAGAACGGTAGCACCCGCGTCAACAGTACCGGAATATACTCTGAAATAGCAGAGCTTTCCGACAAACGGGTCTGTAGCGATCTTGAATGCAAGAGCCGCAAAAGGTTCTTTATCGGAAGAAGGTCTTTCCTCTTCCTCGCCTGTATCGGGATTAACGCCCTTGATAGCAGGAACGTCAAGCGGAGACGGCATATAGTCAACGATAGCGTCAAGAAGTTTCTGAACGCCCTTGTTCTTATAAGAAGTTCCGCAGGTAACGGGAACCATTTCGTTGGCTATTGTAGCCTTACGGATACACTTCTTTATTTCCTCAACGGAAAGAGTTTCTCCGCCCAGATATTTCTCCATGATCTCGTCGTCCTGTTCGGCGACTGCTTCAAGGAGTTTCTCGTGATATTCGTTAGCTTGGTCAACCATATCCTCGGGAATTTCTTCAACGCGGATATCCTTTCCAAGATCATCATAGTAAACGTAAGCCTTCATCTCAACAAGGTCTATGATACCCTTGAAAGATTCTTCAGAACCGATAGGGAGCTGAATGGGAACGGCATTACATTTAAGTCTGTCAAGCATCATGTCTACAACATGATAGAAATTGGCACCCATAATGTCCATCTTATTTACATAAGCCATACGGGGAACCATATATTTGTTAGCCTGACGCCAAACGGTTTCAGACTGAGGCTCGACACCGCCCTTGGCACAGAAAACAGTTACAGAGCCGTCAAGAACTCTAAGTGAACGCTCAACCTCAACTGTAAAGTCAACGTGGCCCGGAGTGTCAATTATATTGATCCTATGACCCGCCCAGTGCGCGGTAGTAGCAGCGGAAGTGATTGTAATACCTCTCTCCTGCTCCTGCGCCATCCAGTCCATTGTCGCGGCACCTTCGTGAGTTTCGCCCATTTTATGGTTTACACCGGTGTAAAACAGGATACGCTCGGTCGTGGTGGTTTTTCCGGCGTCAATGTGAGCCATTATACCAATATTTCTGGTTTGTTCAAGTGAACAATCTCTTGGCATAAATTTTCCTCCAATCAAATTCCCAAAAATCGGGAACTGTCACGCCGCTGTTACCAACGGTAATGTGCGAAAGCCTTGTTTGCTTCTGCCATCTTGTGAGTATCCTCACGCTTCTTGCAAGCTCCGCCGAGTCCGTTTACTGCGTCCATGATCTCAGCAGCAAGTCTTTCTTTCATGGTTCTTTCGCTTCTTGCTCTTGCGTATGTGGTAAGCCATCTCAGACCGAGTGTCTGACGTCTTTCGGGTCTTACCTCCATAGGCACCTGATATGTGGAACCGCCCACACGTCTTGCCTTTACTTCCAGCAGAGGCATGATGTTTTCAAGAGCCTGCTCGAATACTTCAAGCGCGTCCTTGCCTGTCTTTTCGGCAACGATCTCAAATGCTCCGTAAACGATCTTCTGGGCAACGCCCTTCTTGCCGTCCAGCATGATATTGTTGATAAGACGGGTCACGACCTCTGAATTATAAACAGGATCGCACAAAACCTCACGTTTTGCAATATTACCTCTTCTTGGCACAATACTTCCCTCCTTCATATTAAATGCTATCACAGGTACTCGTTTCACCACACCCCAAAGGGTGATGACACGCACGACCAATGCAGAGGTATTCATATATATAATGAATTACTCCGCACGAATCATGATGCGGTTTAATTGAGTCTGAATAATTTAGGCTATGCGGAAATTACTTTGCCGCGCCTGCCTTGGGCTTCTTTGCGCCGTACTTGGAACGAGCCTGATTTCTCTTGGCAACGCCCTGAGCGTCCAGCGTACCTCTGATGATGTGGTAACGCACACCCGGGAGATCCTTAACACGTCCGCCTCTGATAAGAACAACGGAGTGCTCCTGTAAGTTATGACCGATACCGGGGATATAAGCGGTAACTTCAGTACCGTTTGTAAGTCTTACTCTGGCAATTTTTCTCATAGCAGAGTTAGGCTTCTTAGGGGTAGCGGTTCTTACAGCAGTACAAACGCCTCTCTTCTGGGGAGCGCTCTGATCGATAGCTATTTTCTTCTTGGAGTTATAGCCTTTCTGGAGCGCAGGAGCTGTGGATTTCTTTTCCAGAACAGTTCTTCCCTTGCGTACTAACTGGTTAAAGGTTGGCATATTTTCTCTCCTTTCCTGAAATATTATACCCGACTTTCGTGTCAGAAAGCCGCATACTTAATTATTATACACGCAAAAGTCCCGTATGTCAAGCATTTCCGCAAATTTTTCCTCAAAAATTTTCAAAAAAGTGCTTTTCACACGGGTTTTAAGAATTATTTAACATTATTCAAACGCTATATTCATATTTAGCCGCTGTAATCCGAATTTCTTGAATCGTTGTATATGATTTTCGCGTAGAACTTCCGCTTGTTTTCAAAATTTCTCTCCAGTGCCGTGAACATTATACCGAGTCCCGCAAAAACCACCGACGAGCCGATTATTATTCCCACTGCTTCGTCATATATCAGAACCACAAAGATAAATATCAGGAACATTACCGCCGCGAAAACAAGGGTAATTTTCGACAGAATGCCGAATATGATATTCCGCTTGTCCGCCGTCAGGAACGCTTTTTCATTGTTTTTGCGCCAGTTTTCGTATTCTTCCCTGTGGAATTCCGATTCGCTGCCCGAAACAGACTTTTCGGAAGCGTTATCTTTCTTTTCCAGCGCTTTAAGTTCGCCGTAAAGCGCGTCATCGGCGTTTTTCAGAATACTGCGGCGAATTTCGCAGATGTCGCCGAATATCCTGTCCGCCTCTGCCCTCTCGGAATCGGTCATTTCCCGAAGCCATACGTGCGCTTCCTGCGAATCCGCTCCGTCTCCGCTGTCGGTAAGACCGTAATATTCCATGCCGCTTATAAGTTTTTCACGGACGTTTCCGGCAGTTTCGTAGCATTTCATAGCCACGAACGCCGATTCCCTGCTGTTTACGCTTATGACATACTTCATGAACAGAAGAACATCGTCAAGAAGTATCATCATGTTATCCATATACGCCGAAGCCGCTTTTTCGTTTTTATGGGAAAGCGCAAATTTCCGCTCATATTCGGAAATATATTCTATAAAATCAAGCATATCCTTACATACGGAAAGCACAAGCTTCTCGTCGGCGTTATTTTCGACAGCCGTGCCGAGCATACGCTTTATCTTGCTGAAAAAGTCGCCGCACCTGAGATACACCGCCGAAGCTTCATACATTAAATACACGCTTGTCAGATTCATTCTGAAAACGGCTTTTCCGTAATGCGGGTCGGCTTCTATCACCGAACAGTAAGCAATATACGCTTCGTTGTAGTTCTTTCTGGCAAAATATGTATCCGCCGCAGACATAAGCCGATAAACGGCGGCGTCAGACACGATGTGCCTTTTAGGTCTTGACTTCTGCGGGTCCCAGCTGTAGCCGCATTTGGGACAGGTATCGCTTTCAATGGCATTCCCGCATTGGGGACAGAACAATGTTTCGCTGTCTGTCACGGCAGATACTCCTTTCATTAATAATTTTATACAATTATAACACATTTCCCTGCAAATTTCAATAGTTTTTTCAAAATTTCAGCGTACAAATGCAAGAACTATCAATATTAACCCGCATAATTTTCCAAGATCCATATCCATAGCAGAAGCCGCCTTTCTTCCCAGAGCCTGCCCTGCCGTTACGGAAACGAGCCCTGCGGCGAATGTCATTATCAGCAAAAGCGGCAGTGAAATTTCTCCGAGCCCCGTACTTACGCCCGTAATTGCCGAATCCGCGGACAGCGCCACCGAAAGCGCCGCGGCTTCCTTTGCGGAAATGCTCTTTGAATTGTCCTTATCGGCAGCCGTTCCGTCAAAGAGCATCATTACGGGGCTGCCGCCGCCCTTTCCGCTGCGTGAAAGGATATTTTTCAGCCTGTCGCGGAATATATTGAACATTCCCAACCCCGTCAGAAGCAGGAACGAGGCGGCAGAACCCACGGTTTCGGGAATGAAACTCTCAGCCGCGTCCCCGAACGCCACCGAAACGCCGAGGAACAGCGTTCCCGTAAAGCTTATTATCAAAGCCGAACGCAGAGGAATCTTAATTCCCGAACTGCCCATTCCCAGAGCCGCCGCAAAACCGTCCATTGAAACAGCCATCACCAGAAGCAGATAACCAAGCATTGTAAAATCATACCTTTTGTACAAAAAATTCCCAGATTGGGGTAAATTACTAACATTTTATGATAAAATTCTAAAAAGGTGATTGACTAATCAATAAAAATGTGTTATTCTAATAATGTGCATTTTGTGTAAGCAATTTCCTTTTCAAATTTTACCAAAAATGCAGACTACCTTCAAGTTTTTTGGATTTTTACATAGCCACAGAAAAATTATCTACCACATCTATCCTTTAAAAATTAACCCGGAGGTGTTTGAAATGCCGTTGAAAGAAAGAGTTCTGGCAGTTCTGGAAGAAAATAAGGGAAAAAGCGTTTCGGGAAGTGAAATAGCAAAAAGCGTCGGCATGACGCGCAGCGCCGTCTGGAAAGCGGTCAAGGCTCTGCGCAGTGAGGGATATTCCATTTATGCCGTTACAAACAGAGGTTATTGCCTGTCGGAAGAAAATGATTTTCTCAGCGAGCAGTCCATTGTCCCGAATCTGCGCACAAAGGCTCTCGGAAGAAAGCTTGACGTGTTCAAAACGGTAGACTCAACAAACAATTTTGCAAAAAGCCTTGCCCAACTCGGCGCGGAACACGGAACTACCGTTATTTCTGAAACTCAGACCGAGGGCAAAGGCAGAATGGGAAGAAGTTTCTACGCTCCCATGGGTGTTGGGATATACATGAGCATAGTTCTCCGCCCCGAATTGTCGGTGGAACATTCCCTGCTGATAACTTCCTGCGCTGCGGTGGCAGTGGCGGAAGCCATAGAAAAGGTATCGGGGCTTGACTGCAAAATAAAATGGGTAAACGATATTTATTCGGGAAACAAAAAGCTGTGCGGCATTCTCACGGAAGCTTCCGTAAACGTGGAACAGGGCGGGTTGGAATACGCCATCGTGGGAATAGGCGTAAACGTCCAGAACATTACATTTCCCAAAAATATCTCGGATATAGCAACCTCAGTGCGTCTTGAAACGGGAGAGACTGTTTCCAGAAGCGTTCTTGCGGCGGAAATACTCAACTGCTTTGAAGAACGGCTTGAAAATATAAAGGACAAAAGTTTCCTTGACGAGTACCGCAGGCGTTCAAACCTGATAGGCAAAAAAATAGAAGTCACCAACAATGACGTCACGGAAAAATTTGAGTGTCTCGGCGTGGACGAACTGGGACGGCTCTTAGTCCGTTCCGAGGACGGCACGGAAAAAGCCATCATGTCGGGAACTATCCGATTTGCAGAATAAAAAAAAGCGCCCGCCGGCGGAATTCCGCCGGCGGGATCTTATTACTCCGCCGCAAGAAAGGTCTGTGCGGCGGCTGATATAAGCGGTTCGGTAAACCCATTATCTCCTGTGACGGATATATCTCCGCCGATAAGCTTATCCTCGCAGATTATCATGGTAGCTACCACGTTATCGGGATAGTCGGGGTAGTTCAGGACCTGATATTTTATTATCGTTGCGTCCTTGCCCATTGATTTTTCGAGGTCAAAGCCCTGTTCCGTCTGTAATGCAGCATATTCCGCATAAACGCCGTCAAATACAGACGGGATAACAACATCCTCTTTTGAGACAGGGTCGGGTTTCACTATCCAGCCTTGTTTATTTAAAAATTCCACCCGCATGGCATTGTTGGGCATTGTAAACATCTCGTCCGCTTCCGATTCGTCCTTGGCTTCCGAAAAGAAAATAAGGGCGGCTGCGGCAACCACGGCAAGCACCAGAAACAATATTATTTTAAATCCTTTATTTGATGAACCTTTGCTCACGTTTAACAGCTCCTTTGCAGCATTTGTTAAATATTATGCGGGCAAGTCCGTAAAAAGTACAAGTTCCGCGGTGTCATAAAAAATTTTTTCGCATAATCTATTATAGGGCTTTCAAAGCCGCGGGCAGCAACGCCTTACAAAATATACTATAAGGAGAATATGCCGTTTAACGGCATTATTTTGATATGGATAGAACACAGACGCTTCACGGTATGCGCGAGGGCGCTTCCGCAAGGGTAAAAGCGCTTCTCAATGACGGAAGTATGCGGCGCAGGCTTCAGGATATGGGACTTATTGAGGGAACTCCCGTGCTTTGCCTGCAAAGAAGTCCTTCCGGCGACCCTATTGCATACCTTATCCGCGGCGCGGTAATCGCGTTACGCGAGGAGGACAGTTCAAAAATACTTATCGAATGATAAAATCAGCCGACAATGCCGCGCAAAGCGGGAATTTTTCCCTGCTGCGCGGTATTTTTCTTAAAAAAAGCGAAATATTTCTTGCATTTTTTATTTACATATGTTATAATAAGAGTGATATACCGGACGGAAGGAAGTCACTTTTATGGAAAACAAGCTTTCAAATAATATTCTGCTTGATAAGGAAGATAAGTTTCCTGCGGGAATATACGGCATTCCCCACGCGGAAAATATTCCCGCGGAACAGGAAACTATCGACCCTGTTACCGGATTATACAATAAGAAATACGGCAGAATTGCCGCCATACGAATGGGTACGGATAACGGCGGGCAGCTGGTATTCTCCGCAGTTATCGGAATAATCAACTATGATACGCTTCTGAAAAACTACGGTCAGGCATTCTGCGACGCCCTTATCGAAGAAGCCGCCGTCATAATACGCAGCGCTTTCAATGACAAATGCGTTATTTACCGAAGCGCCGCGGACGAGTTCGTGGCGGTCGTTCTTACCGACAGCCGCGAGACCGCCGAACCTGTCATCAAGAAAATTATCACGGATATTGAAAATATCTACGCCGACAGCGGTATAACCATCGAATGTGCGGCAGGCGCAAATATCCGCACCGGCGATGACCATTTTGAAATACTTTCAAGAAAGACCCACCTTGCAGCCGAGACTGCAAAGAGATTCCGCAGCAAGTACACGGGATTTGTTTTCTATGATGACGCGGAAAATGACGGTTACATCGCCCACGGCATGGGAAGTCTGCACCGTGACGCGGAAATTAAGCCCGAAAAGCGCAATTCCGCCGATAATTCCGAATTGATTTCATTTGCCTTTAAAATATTTGAAAAAACTGCGGATTTTGACGCTGCGGTAAATGCGTTCATGTCCAGAGTGGGCAGAGTTCTCAACATGAACCGTATTCTTATATTTGATGTCAGTCACAGCTACTATACCATTAATATTGCCTATCAGTGGCATTCAAAGGAAATGGCGCCCATTGAAGCAAAAAAGTTCTCTCCCGACAAAACAAGATTTGAAATTATTGAAAGACGTATGCTGATGAATGATTTCCTGCCCTCCGACAGGGCGGCTTACGAAAAGTATGCCGTCAGCGAAAAGGGCGTTGTAAGCGGCGCGGGCGCGGCGTACTCTTTCCCGATGTTCAACGGCGAACATCTTATAGGCTGCACGGTCTTTGAACTGAACGACATCGCCGCGGACGAGGATATGCTCAGGTGTCTGAACAGGCTTACGGGTATAGTTTCCGCACATTACACAAAATCCAAAACAAGCCGCGAAAGCCGCGCAAAAAGCGAATTCCTCTCGAAAGTTTCCCACGAGATACGCACGCCTATGAACGTTATCATAGGCATGACGCAGATAGCGCTTTCGGGGGAGGGACTTTCTGCGGAAACGGCGGACTGCCTCCGCAAGATAGACCGCGCTTCACATTATCTGCTGTCCCTTATAAACGATATTCTGGATATGTCACGAATAGAAAGCGGCAAAATGACCGTTGAGGAAACTTATATAAACCTTGACGAACTTCTGGACGGCATTGACACGATGATAAGAGTTCAGACGGACATGAAAAATATTTTCCTCAAAGTTGACAGGGATATTCCCCGGCCGCACCTTATGGGCGACCCGCTGAAACTCAATCAGATACTCATAAATATCATGGGCAACGCGGTGAAATTCACCTCCAAGGGCGGAATTACCCTTTCCATTTCCGAAAGCCCTGTATATTCCGCGGGAAAAACAGACGTTACCTTTAAAATAACGGACACAGGCATCGGCATAAGCGAGGAAAGCATTGACAAGATATTCAACAGCTTTGAACAGGCGGACGAGAAAATAGCCCGCAAGTACGGCGGAACAGGTCTGGGACTTTCCATAAGCAGCAGTCTTGTGGGACTTCTGGGCGGAAAACTTCAGGTAAAAAGCAAGCTTGGAGAGGGCACGGAATTTTTCTTTACTATCCCCATGAAAATAACCGTTCCCGCCGAAAACAAGGAACCCGTAAGCAGCGCGGAAATAGACTTTTCCGCAAAGCGTCTGCTTATCGCGGAGGACGATGAACTTAACCGCGAGATAATCGGAACGCTTCTCGGAAAACAGAATATCGCCGCGGAACTTGCGGAAAACGGCAAGGAAGCCCTTGAAATGTTTGAACGCTCCGAACCGGGATATTATGACGCCATTCTTATGGACATTCGTATGCCTGTCATGGACGGACTTGAAGCTTCCAAGAAGATACGGGAACTTTCCCGCCCCGACTCAAAACTCGTTCCCATTCTTGCAATGACCGCAAACGCTTTTGACGAGGACGCCCAACATTCGGCGGAGTGCGGAATGAACGGACATCTTACCAAACCCATTGACATGAACAAGGTCATGGAAGCACTTGTACGGGTGCTTTCCTGAACGGAAAAGGAAGTTATATGCAGCCGAAAATAAGCCGCAAAACCGCGGCAGTTCTGCTTATGATACTTTCCGCACTGAGTTTCACGGGAATGAATGCCTGCGTTCGCATAGCGGGAGACCTGCCAACTGTTCAGAAAGCGTTTTTCAGGAATTTCGTGGCGGCGATATTCGCGGTAATAATGCTTATCCGAAGTCACACGCCCATAAGAATACAGCAGGGCTGCAAAATTCCAATGATAATGCGCGCCGTCTGCGGAACAATAGGCGTTCTCTGCAACTTCTACGCAGTCGACAATCTCGACCTTGCGGACGCTTCGATGCTGAATAAGCTTTCCCCGTTCTTTGCGGTGATTTTTTCCATGATCATCCTTAAAGAAAAGACTTCGCCGATACAGATAATTACCATAATAATGGCATTTACAGGAAGTCTTTTCATAATCCGACCGACGTTTTCAAACATGGAACTTATCCCGTCGCTGATAGGTTTTACAGGAGGAATGGGCGCAGGCGCGGCGTACACTTTTGTCAGATATATGAAACAGCGTGGCGAGAAAAGCGCCATGATAGTGCTTTTCTTTTCCATGTTTTCATGTCTGGTGACTCTGCCGTTTATGATAGCGGGATTTGTACCCATGAACGGAATACAGCTGCTTACGCTTTTGCTGGCGGGGCTTTTTGCGGCAGGCGGACAGTTTGCCATAACGGGCGCATATGCTTTCGCCCCCGCAAAGGAAGTTTCGGTATACGACTACTCGCAGGTGATATTCTCGGCAATAACGGGATTTCTTCTGTTTGAGCAAATTCCCTCGGCGCTTAGTTTTATAGGATATTTCATAATAATTTCCGCGGCGGTATGGACGTTTGTCAGGCCGCAGGACAAAGGAGGAGAAAAATGAGTTTTTTCAGGAAACTTTTCGGCGGGAATCCCGACAGCGAAAACAATATTCCCGAAATCGAAGAAGAACCCTTTATCAAACCCTATGATTTCTATGTTGAAGCGGACAACAGGCACAGCGCGGAGAAAACCTTTGAGACGGAACGCCCCCAGAGCGTGGATATTCTCCAAGTTCTTGACGAAATGGAACTTGCATTCGATATTATAAACGACTTCGGCGTAAGGCGGAAACTGAAAAAACTTTACTCCGAACTGGCTTTTGAAATTGACGAATATATTTCATACGCGGGCGGACGTTCCGCGGACTCGTTCGCAACTGAGGAAATTGACGATTCGGTATATGAAATTCATGCCGCAATTTCAAGGAAAGACGACGATTCGCCGTTTGAAGTGACAATACGCATTTCGGAAGATCAGGAGTGATAAATTATGGCTCTGGACGGAGCTTTTCTCAGCATTGTAAAGGACGAACTCTCGCCGCTTATCGGCGGGCGCGTAGATAAAATTTCCCAGCCGTCCCGGGAGGAGATACTTATTGCTTTCCGAACCAAAGGCGGCACGGAAAAGCTGTTCATTTCAGCGTCGGCGGGTTCGGCAAGAGTACACATTACCAAAAAGAACATTGAAAATCCAAAAGTTCCGCCGATGTTCTGTATGCTTCTTCGGAAACATCTGGGGAACGGCAGGCTTTTAAATATCCGTCAGGACGGTCTGGAACGCATTCTTTACTTTGATTTTGAAGCTTCCACCGAGCTTGGCGACATGACAAACATTACCGCCGCAGTGGAAATAATGGGGCGATGTTCAAATTTAGTGCTTATAAACTCCGAGGGGAGAATTATCGACAGCATAAAGCGTGTAGACGCGGAAATGTCCCGCGAAAGAATGGTTCTGCCGAACATGGTATATTCCGTTCCGCCCCGCGGGGACAGGCTTGACTTCCGAAGCTGCACAAAGGAAGATATTCTGAAAATTTCGGAAACAATGCCCGAAGCGGAACTTTCAAAACACCTTATACGCATATTTGAGGGCATTTCCCCTATTGTTGCCCGCGAATGGACAGACGCCGCTTCGGGCGGCGCGGACGTTTCCAAAAGCGACCTGCACGGCGGACTTCTTGACAGGCTTTTCGGCGAGATAGAAAAATCCCGCGCGGAACGGGATTTCACCGCCGTCAAGGACAAGGAGGGAATGTTAAAGGACTTCTCCTTTATAAATATCCGCCAGTACGGAAATCTGATGGACACGGTGAAATTCCCCTCCGCCTGCGAACTTCTGGATAATTTCTATGAGGAGCGGGACAGCGTTTCGCGAATGAAACAGCGTTCGCAGGACTTGTATAAACTTCTCACAAGCACTTCGGAACGTATTGCAAGACGTCTTGCAAATCAGCGGGAAGAATTAAAAACTTCCGCCGACAGGGAAAAATTCAAGCTGTACGGCGATCTGCTTTCCGCAAATCTTTACAGGCTCGAAAAGGGCATGGGCAGCGTGACGGTGGAGAATTACTTTGAGGAAAATTCCCCGCAAATTACCATAAAGCTCGACCCGCGGCTCTCCCCCTCAAAAAATATGCAGAAATATTACGGCGAGTACCGCAAAGCCGACACTGCCGAAAAAATTCTCACCGAGCAGATCGCAAAGGGCGAGGAAGAACTTGCCTACATTGACAGCGTTTTTGACGCCCTTACCCGCACGAACAGCGAGGACGAGGTGAACGAACTCCGCGCGGAACTTTCGGAACAGGGATATATCCGCTCCGCAAAGATAAAGAGCAAGCTTCCCAAAAGCCGTCCGCCGCTGGAATTCATTTCGCCTGACGGGTTCACCATTCTTGTGGGGCGGAACAACAAGCAGAACGATCAGCTTACCACAAAACTTGCGGACAAGTCCGACATATGGCTCCATGTGAAGAACATAACAGGTTCCCACGTTATCATACGGACAGGCGGAAAGGAAGTTCCCGAAGAAACCATACGCTACGCGGCGGGGATAGCGGCATTCCACAGCAGAGCGAAAAATTCCTCGCAAGTGCCCGTGGACTACGTTCCGGTAAAACTTGTCAGAAAGCCCGCAGGTTCAAAGCCCGGAATGGTGATATTCACGGGAAACAGGACGATTTACGTCACGCCCATAGACCCGTATAAATAATTTAAACAAAAGATTTAGTGGAATATAACAAAATTTACGAATATATATTGATTTTTCAGTAACATTGTGCTATAATAGTCTTTGTAAAATTTTTACCCTCAAAGGAGGAGAACATTTTGAAAAATATTGGTCTCGGAAAGAAGATAGTGTGGATCGTCATCGCACTTATGGGAATTTCTCAGCTTACGTTGGGAGTTACTTCCTGCGTAATGGCATACAACTCTTCAAAGAATCTTGCAAGAGATGTAATGCTTGAATTTGCCAAGGAAGCCACAAGCAGAACTACATGGGAACTTCAGGCATATTCAAATATTGCCGCCGATATGGGCGCAATGTCAAGATTATCCGATGAAAGCGTACCCGCCGCGGATAAACAGGCTATACTGGATAATAAGACCGCCCAGTACGGTTTGCAGAGGTGCAACCTTATCGACGCGCAGGGCAACGGCATTGACGGTAACAATTACAGCGACCGCGAATATTTTCAGGCGGCGATGCAGGGCAGGGCTCTTATTTCTGAACCCCTTGTATCAAAGGTAACGGGAAAGCTTACCATTATAGTTGCAGCGCCTTTGTGGAAAAACGGCGAAGCAAATTCCGAACCTGTAGGCTGCGTTTATGTTGTCCCCGATGAGGAATTCCTCAATGAAATTATAAGAGATATAAAGGTCAGCGCAAACAGCGACGCATACATAATTGACGCAAACGGCAACACCATTGCCGCCGCTGACATTGAGACTATAAAGAACGGCGAAAACATCGAAACTCTTGCCGAAACGGACAGCACTTACAAGGAAGCTGCCGCAATACAGGCTCTTGCAAGGAACGGCGAAACAGGCAACAAGGCTATAGGTCCTTATACGTCAAGAATGTATATGTCCTATCATCCCATAGAATCGGATATAATAAACGACTGGTCGCTTATAGTTTACGCCCCCGTGGAAGATTTCCTCGGAGGAACATACAAAGTGATCTACTTTACGGCGATAGTTTTCATTGTCGCTCTGGGAGTTTCCGTATTCGTTGCTCTTAAAATGGGCTTCGGCATCGGCAAACCAGTTCGCCTTTGCGCGGAACGTATCGAACGGCTCGCAAGCGGCGACCTTACAAGTCCTATTCCCGATGTAAGGCGCAGCGACGAGATCGGAACGCTTTCGGAAGCCACGAACACCGTTGTTTCCAAGCTGAACTTCATGATAAGCGATATGCGGCGCGTTCTTGAAGCCATGGCGGATGGCGATCTGAGCGTTGACACTTCGGAAGGCATAAACTACTATTCCGGAGATTTTGAAAAGCTTCACAGCTGCTTGGAAGAAATAAACAGCAAGTTAAACGGAACAATGTCCAGAATAAACGATTCCGCGGATCAGGTCTCCGCAAGCGCGGAACAGGTCGCGGACGGAGCGCAGGCACTTTCCGCAGGCGCTACCGAGCAGGCTTCGTCTATTGAAGAACTGGCGGCTACAATACATACGATTTCAAGTCAGGTAACGCTCAATTCCGAAAACTGCGAAAATGCCCGCGTTATTGTCAAGGAAACAGCCAACTATGTTGCAAGTGCAAATGACGAAATGGAACGTCTCACTTCCGCTATGAACGACATAAACGAAACTTCCGCAAAGATAAGCAACATCATCAAAGCCATCGAGGATATTGCTTTCCAGACAAATATTCTTGCTCTTAACGCCGCTGTAGAAGCTGCAAGAGCGGGCGAAGCAGGCAAGGGATTTGCAGTAGTTGCAGACGAAGTAAGGAATCTTGCTTCCAAATCCGCCGAAGCTGCCAAGGACACCACCACTCTTATCGAACAGTCCATTTCCGCAGTTGAAAACGGCACCGCCATCGCAGCACAGACTGCTTCCGCAATGACAAGCGTGGGCGAAAGAACGGCTTCCGTTGAGGATATTGTTGACAAGATCGCTTCCGCAAGCGAACAGCAGGCGGATATGATCGAACAGGTCACAACAGGCGTGGAGCAGATCTCCGGCGTTGTTCAGAACAATTCCGCAACGGCAGAACAGAGCGCGGCTTCCGCAGAGGAACTTTCCAGTCAGGCAACGCTGCTTAAAGAACTGATGAACGCATTTGCTTTAAAATAATTCCCGCGGAATGTAATATTTCCGAAAACGGTTGACAAACTAATAAAAATATGTTATAACTAAGTTATAATTTTAACCACGAAAAGGAGATTTTGTTATGGATAAGTACGAATGCCCCTGCTCTTACGTTTATGACGAGGCTAAAGGCGATCCCGACGGCGGAATTGCTCCCGGCACAAAGTGGGAGGATATTCCCGACGATTGGTGCTGCCCCGTTTGCGGACTCAGCAAAAGCGAATTTACAAAAATATGACAGTAAGGCGGCTTTCCGTTTATGCGGATCGCCGCCAAACTTTGGAGGAAATTCTTATGGTAAAGCTTAAAGACGATATTTACTATGTCGGTGCTATAAACCCCAATCTCAGGGTTTTCGACATAATTATGAAAACCGATTACGGAACGACTTACAATTCCTACCTTATCCGCAGCGAAAAGACCGCTCTCGTGGAAACCGTTCACGACCGCTACGGCGAAGTTATGATGGACAATATCCGTGAAATATGCGATCCGTCCGAAATTGATTACGTTATTTTCAACCACACCGAACCGGATCACAGCGGTTCTATAGAAAAGATCATTCAGGCTAATCCGGAAGTAGTCATTGTCGGTTCGGCTGCGGCGATAAAGAATATTTCCAACGTCTCCAACAGAAGCGATTTCAAGAGCATGACCGTCAAGAACGGCGACACTCTTGACCTTGGCAAAGGCATGGTGATGGAATTCATTTCCGCACCCAATCTCCACTGGCCTGACAGCATTTTCTCCTATCTGCCGTCCAAGAAAACCGTATTTACCTGCGATTTCCTCGGCGCGCATTACTGCGAACCGCTTATTACCGACGATGTTATAACCTATCCGCAGGAATACGAGGCGGCTCTTGCTTACTACTATAAAGCAATTTTCGGACCGTTCCCGAAATTTGTTCAGGACGGTCTTGCAAAACTCAGACCTCTTGATTTTGACATGGTTTGCTGTTCTCACGGTCCGGTTCTGAAAAACGGTTACAAGCACGCTATGGAAATGTACGGCAAGTGGGCAGTTCCCGAAGCGCCTAAAGGCACGGCGGCTATACTGTACGTTTCCGCTTACGGTTACACCCAAGCAGCCGCGGAACGCTATGCAAAGAAGCTCGAAAGCTGCGGCATTTCCGTAAAATGCCTGAACATCATCAAGCATGACCCTTCCGAAATTGCAGAGGCGATCTCAGGTGCGGCAGGACTGGTATTCGGTTCGCCGACCATCAACAGGGACGCTCTGAAACCCGTATGGGACGTTATGTCCTCAATTGACGCCATAACCAACAAGGGAAAGCCTTTCGCGGTAATAGGTTCATACGGTTGGAGCGGTGAAGCCTGCGCCATGCTGGATTCCCGCGGTCAAGGACTGGGGCTGAAAAAGATCCACGAGCCTTACAGATGGCTTATGAAACCCTCCGAAACCGATTTTGCGGAAATTGACAAGCTTGCGGAACAATTCGCAGAAGCACTGAAATAAACCACGGGGAGCGTTCGCTCCCCGATTTTTTTGCGGACAAAAGATATTCCCAAATAAATTTATTATAAATGGAATAATTCACCCAAATCAGGCAAAACTATGCTTGAGGTGAAAATTTATGAGTAATTCCAAGTTCAGAATTGGCAATCTTTCCGGAAAAGGTCTGATAATTGCCGCAGGAATATGTATCCTTGCCGTGGGCGCTGCCGGATATTATTCCTACACCACAATTTCCGACAGGTTAAATGCCGAGCTTATCGGAAACAACAGCGGTACATTGTCAGCGGAATCGGATAAGGACAACGCTGCCGACACACCTGTAGACATCGGTCAGACAAATGTCAGAAAGCCCGAAACCGCCCCCGTTACTACGGTTACCGAACCTCCCGCGGAATCCGCAGCCGTTACAACGCAAGTTCCGAAAGAAACCGAAGTTCCCGAAACGACGACTGCCGACGTTCCCTCTGCAATGGTAAGACCGCTTAACGGCGAAGTCCTAAACATCTTCTCCGACGGTGAACTGGTGAAATCCAAGACCCTTAACGTCTGGAAAACCCATGACGGCGTAGATATTGCAGGCGAACCGGGTGAAAAAGTAAAGAGCATGACGGGCGGAACTGTAAAGACCGTCTGCGAAGATCAGCTTATGGGCGTCTGCGTTGTCATTGACCACGGAAACGGTCTTGAGGGCTGGTACTGCAATCTTGAAAAGGACGTTCCCGTTGCCGAGGGGCAGAAAGTTTCGGCGGGAACAATTATAGGCACTGTGGGAAACACCGCCGAAGGCGAAATAAGCGAGGACTCTCACCTGCATTTTGCCGTAAAGAAAAACGGTGACTGGATCGACCCCATCGCTCTTATTTCGGGCGAGGGAAGCTGATGTTTTCCGAAAAAACCGGACTTTCGTTCTGCACGGAAGTCCGGTTGACTTTTTTATGAAATATGGTATAATTGTATTTATAATACCTCAGATTTCCGCGAAAGGAGGAAGCCTATGAACAACACGGACTCTGCCGTAAGAATTTCCGCAAGACTGAATATTCCCAAAAAATTAGGTTTCCTGCCTATGCTTGCGGGACTGATACTTGCTTTTGCAAGCTGTATCGGCTCGGTGTTCTCGTTCCTTTCCTGCTTTGACTTCGGGGTGAATAAAGTTTCCGTTGTGATAACGGCGGCGGTGTTCTGCACGCTGTTTACGGTTTCGCTGCGGCTGAAAAAGCCGTTCCGCGGCATAGTTTCAGCGGCATTATCCGCAGTATCGCTGCTGCTTACATATATATTCAGAAACAGTATCTGCGCGGGTCTGGCAAATGTTCTGAACATTTACTTTGCGCGGGTAAAAAAGGAATTCCGCGACAAGCCGCTTATTTTCATTGCCGATACGGAAAGCGCAAGCCGCTCCATAGCCGTTTTTTTCTGCTTTTTTACCGCTTTTATATGCGTTTGGGCTGTTTATGCCATATCTAAAGAATGGTATGCAATAGGCTTATGCCTGCCGCCGCTTATCATGCCTGTTTCACTGCTTATGTTCGGTCTTGAACCGAGCTACGCTGCTTTTTCCGCGGTGGTGGCGGGCTGCGCGGCTTCAATTTCCCTTGAAATAAGCTGTTCCGAAAAATCGGGGGCTTCCAACCACAAATATGCAGCTTCATTCAGCGGACTTGCTGCGGCTTTGATGGCGGCGGTGTGTTTCCTGATAACCGCGGCGGCGGTGCATTTCTCGGACTATGAACGCCCGCAGAAGCTGAATGACATTTACAACAGCGTTACCGGCTACATCGAAAGCGGAGAGATACAGAATGTCATTGAAAATGTTGTCACCATAGTTACGCGGGACACGGGGCGCACAGGCGCTATAAATCACGGCAAGCTGGGCGAATTTGACGAGATATATTTTGACGAAAAACCCGTACTCCGCATTACAATGCCAAAACCCGATGACACCGTTTATCTGCGCGGATTTATAGGCGCGGTCTACACGGGAAACAGCTGGAAACCACTTTCAAATTCTTCAATGGACGAGCTTGAAGATATTTCCGCAAACTTTTCGGTAGACGGACTTTCCACAATGCTTATGGACGGTTTCAGCATGAAATACACAGGCGCGTCCATACCGAAATACAGCTTTTCGGTGAAAAACATCGCCGCTGGGCGGGACTATCTTTATATGCCCTATAATCTTGTTCCGGAAAGCGTTTCGCACTACGCCCTTGAAACCGGCGGCGGTTTTGCAGGCGGCGAAACGTCATATTTCGGGCAGTATTACGACCCCTCCGAATATTACGGCTATAAGAGGATATTCCGCATGAGGTGGAATATTTCCGGAGAAATGAATGCGGACGAAGCCGCATACAGAAATTTTGTATACAAAAATTACCTTGACCTGCCAAGCAGCACCGAGCGGCTGGACAGCATTTTCGGAGATGAATATTACAGATACATTTCCGCCGAAGATATAATGACCGGCAAAAGCACCCTTGACGAAATGACCGTTTTCAGCAGAAAGCTATACTACATCAAAAGCTGGTTAAGAAACAACTGCGAATACAGTCTCAAAGCTGGAAAACTCCCCGCAGGACGGGATTTTATAGACTATTTCCTTGAAAACGGCAAAGGCAGCTGTTCACACTTTGCAAGCACTGCCGTTATGATGTGCAGGTATGCGGGAATTCCCGCAAGATATGTGGAGGGCTACATTATAAAGCCCGCCTCAGACTTCCCCGACTCGGTGGAAAAAGGCGAGACCGCCACAATAGAAATAACCGATTCCCGCGCCCACGCATGGGCGGAAATTTACATTGACGGTTTTGGCTGGTACCCTATGGAATTCACTTCCGGTTACGGAAATGTCCGCACTGCTGTTCCTACAGAAACTACCGTTACCGAAACTATTACCGAAACGGAGACCGAGACCGAAACGGAAGAAATTACGGCTGCCGCTTCCGACACCGAAACGGAAAGCGAACCGGCGCAGACCACAATTCCGAATCAGGAAAACACCACACAGCAGCCTGCGGAAACTACCGTTCCCCAGTCAACGACTGTCCGTGATGAAAGTGAAATTTCAGAGCCCACCGAGGAGGAAAATTCTCCGCCGACTGTAGGTTTCGGCATTTTCGGAATAAAGGGCAAAGGAAAATCGGATATTTTCTACGACCTGACGGACGAGTTCTTAATTCTTCTGGGAATACTGGCAATTCCTGCGGTATTTATAATAAGGCGGAAGATATGTCTGCTTCTCTACCGTAAGAAATGCGCTTCCGGCGGGAAAACTGCCGTTCTGGCGGCGTACAGGAAATTCCTGCGGATAGCCGATATGCTGAAACTTCCGAAGCAGGGCGATATGGGAAGCATGGAATACGCGCGGAAACTTTCAGAGGGTTCTCCCCTGCTTTCGGACGGAATTGCGGAAACCGTTATCGGAACGGCTTTAAAGGCTTCTTTCGGCGGCAGGCAGCTTACTTCCGAAGATACCCACAGCGCGCTTATTGCCGTAAAAAGCCTTTCAAAACGTTACTTTGCGTCTCTTTCCGTGTGGAAAAAGTTCACGGCAAAATATATATACTGCATTATTTAGGAGGAATTTTCTATGGCAAACCCGTATCTTCCGAACTGGGAGTACATTCCCGACGGCGAACCCCGTGTTTTCGGGGACAGAATCTACATTTACGGTTCACACGACCTTGCAGGCTCGGACAAATTCTGCGACTATGTTCTGAAATGCTGGAGCGCGCCCCTTAACGACCTTAACAACTGGGTCTGCCATGGGGATATTTTCAGAACGCAGGCTACCCGCGATTATCCTGCCGACACCGACTGGACGGACAAGCGCTGTCAGCTTTACGCTCCCGATGTGGTGGAAAAAGGCGGAAAATATTACCTTTACGCCTACATTGTAAACGCAAAGGGCTGCGTTGCGGTAAGCGACCGTCCCGAAGGACCGTTCAAGCTGCTTTCACAATACAAGTATACTATTCCGGACGAAATATGCTGCAACGGCTGGTTCATTGACCCCGGCGTTCTTGTGGACGATGACGGCAGGACTTACATATACTGCGGTTTTGAGCGTTCATTCATGGCGGAAGTCAACAGTGACAATATGTACGAAATTCTTGACGGCAGCTGCATTGAACATTTCATTCCCTGCAAAGAACGCCCCGAGGACGGTTTCACAGAGCGCGACTCGCTTTTCTTTGAAGCCTGTTCGCCGCGAAAAGTCAACGGCACATACTATATGATATACTCCCCGCTCCGCGGAAGCCGTCTTGCTTACGCAACTTCTGACAGTCCCACAGGACCGTTCAGATACCGCGGATATATTGTTGACAACGGTGTTGACTATCCCGGCGGAAACGACCACGGTTCAATTGCAAACATCAACGGACAGTGGTACATTTTCTACCACAGAATGACAAACGGAACGATAATGTCCCGCCGCGGCTGTGTGGAAAAGATAGAAATTCTGTCGGACGGAACTATTCCGCCTGTGGAAATGACTTCGCTTGGATTTGAAGATTCCCTGAACCCATATAAAATCACCGCCGCAGAAGTTGCCTGCGTTCTCAAAGGCGGCGCGATAATTACAGAAAAGAACGTATTTGAACGCGTTATTACGAACATTACCGACGGCGCAGTCATCGGATATAAATATTATGATTTCGGGAACGATTTCGGCAGCAAAACAATGGACTTTTCCGCCGAAACCGTAGGCTGCGGCTGTGACTGCCATATGCACATTCTCATTGACGGTGAGGACGGGGAAGAAATAGGCGTTTGCGATATAGGCAGGAACGGCGGTGTTATCGGCACGGCGGTAAAAGCAGTTACCGGACGGCACTCGGTATTTTTCAGAATAACCACCGACTATGCCGACGACTGGACAGGTGAACCCTTCAGAAACAGGTGCTTGTTTGAACTGAAGAATTTTGTGTTTATGAAATAAATATATGTGTTTTGTATTGACATTAGCATGACATTGTATTATAATAATATCAGAAAGGGAGTGTGTTATATGTCACAAACTACCGACCCGTTTTACAGTTCATCAAATATAGCGGCTCTTGAAGAAAGCATTGAGCAGATGAAGCAGGGAAAAGTCGTAATTAAAACCATGGAAGAATTGGAAAAGATGGCTGATGAGTAACATTACAAAAACATTATGAAGATAAATAAAAAAATCCCTCTTTCCTTTGCGGAAAGAGGGAAATTTGTTATCTTATCTCAAGGCGCTTGGCGGCGGGTTTTTCAATGGCTTTTTTCGGAAGGTCCACGAACAGTACACCGTTTTTATATTCCGCATCGATGTTATCGGTGTTTATTCCCGAAACATCAAAGCTTCTCTGATACGAACCGTATGAACGTTCGCGGCGGACGTATTTTCCGTCCTTGTCCTTTTCGGAATTGTCCGTGCTGTGTTCGGCTGAAAGCGTCAGGAAGCCGTCGCTTACGTCAAGCTTTATGTCGCTTTTCTCAAATCCGGGCAGTTCCGCTTCAAGAACATAATGGTCGCCCTCATCGCGGATGTCGGTCTTGCAGGAAAACGTCCTGCTGTCCTCGCCGAAGAAGTCCTTTTCAAAATCGTGGAAAGCGTTGAAAAGGTCATAGCTTTTTCTTTCAAAAGGTGTAAGTGCAAACATACTGATTCCTCCTATAAGGTTATTTATACTATGTTCCGTTTTAAAAAATTACTGCTTTCAACGGAACATATATATTATTCTCTGCGTATCAT
Organism: uncultured Clostridia bacterium; assembly: GCA_947629785.1. Lineage (GTDB taxonomy): Bacteria > Bacillota > Clostridia > Oscillospirales > Ruminococcaceae > RGIG8773. Next base: position 34,601 of record CANRFB010000006.1, read on the forward strand.
GTTTTAAACATTTCCATTATAAACCCCATTGGTATCACTTCTTTCTTTCATTCTGTAATTATCATGATACGCCCCGTTTATGTTGATTTCGCAAAGGAATTGTGAAAATCAGATGAAAATTAGCACTCTCGATATAAGAGTGCTAATTTTGCTTATATTTGCCTGAAAGATGTTCAATAATCGAACATTGGTGTGGAAAGATAGCGTTCGCCGGTGTCGGGAAGAAGCGCAACTATCATTTTGCCCTTATTTTCGGGACGTTTTGCAAGTTCGCCCGCCGCCCATACAGCCGCGCCGGAAGTGATTCCCACAAGAAGCCCCTCTTTACGGGCAAGAAGTCTGCCGGTTTCAAAGGCTTCCTCGGTGCGGACGGTAATTATCTCGTCATAAACGGAAGTGTCAAGGGTTTCCGGAACAAATCCCGCGCCTATTCCCTGAAGCATATGCGCGCCCGCTTTTCCCTCTGAAAGCACAGGAGAATCCACAGGTTCAACGGCGACTATCTTTACATTCGGATTTTGTTTTTTAAGATAATGCCCAACGCCGGTGATAGTTCCGCCGGTTCCGACGCCCGCAACGAAAATATCCACTTTTCCGTCCGAATCCTCCCAGATTTCCCTGCCTGTTGTCTGTTCGTGAACTGCAGGATTGGCGGGATTTGTGAACTGACTCGGAATAAAGCTGCCGGCAGTTTCCTTGGCAAGACGTTCGGCTTCCTCGATAGCGCCGGACATTCCCTTTGAACCATCGGTAAGGATTATCTTTGCACCGTAGGCTTTCAGAAGATTGCGGCGTTCAACGCTCATGGTTTCGGGCATTGTGAGAATGACTTCATATCCTCTTGAAGCCGCCGCGGATGCAAGCCCGACGCCTGTATTTCCGCTGGTAGGTTCGATGATAACGCCGCCCGATTTCAGCACTCCCCTTTTCTCAGCATCGTCAAGCATAGCCTTTGCGACTCTGTCCTTTGCACTTCCCGCGGGGTTGAAATACTCAAGCTTTCCGTAAATATCGGCGGCAAGACCCATTTCGCTGATATAGTTCGATAATTTCATAAGCGGGGTATTTCCTATAAGGTCGGTTATTTTTTCATAAACTTTCATAAATATCCGCTCCTGACGTATTTTATAATATTAATAATATTATACAACCATGTTTTATTTTTGTCAATGCGTATTGCAAACAAAAAAATATTATGATATAATAATGAATATCACATTTGCATTGGAGAATTGCCATGAATAAAATTTATATTGCAGAGGACGACCGTTCCATAAGAGAAGAACTTTTACAGCTTCTGAAAAATGCAGGTTACGCGGCGGAAGCACTGACAGATTTCCAAGACCCTGCCGAAAAAATAATTTCGGCAGCGCCGGACCTGATACTGCTTGACATAAATCTTCCCGAAATAAACGGAGAACTTATTCTGAAAGAAATACGCCGTAAAATTGATGTTCCGGTAATAATGGTCACAAGCCGCAATTCCGCAACGGACGAAGCGCTTTCTCTCAGCTACGGCGCGGACGATTACATTACCAAACCTTACGACCCAACCATACTTTTGCTGAGAATTTCGGCGGTTCTGAAACGTTCCTCAAACAAAGCCTCAAACCGTACATACAACGGTCTGAGAATTAATCCAGCGAAAGGCGCGCTTATTTCGGAAAAAAGCGAAATTATTCTCACCAAAAACGAAATGATAATTTTTCAGCTGCTGCTTGACAGGCAAGGAGAAATTGTCACCCGCGATGAACTTATGACCGCGCTATGGGACAATAACGAATTTATCAACGACAATGCACTGACCGTAAACATAAGCAGGCTTCGGGTGAAATTATCCGACGCTGGGCAGGAAAACGCGATCGAAACACGAAAGAAACAGGGGTATATTTTAAAATGAAGATAACGGAATTTTTCAAGGACAGGATATTTCTTTATATTTCATACGCAGCCGCGCTGGGAATTATTCTGCTCTTTATGAACGCATTCCACGCAGACGCTCAATTAATAATAATTTCCGCGGCAATTTTTATAATAATGATAATTGTTACGGAAGCATGGGAAATTATCCGCAAAAAAACGTTTTATGACGATCTGAAAAACAAACTTGACGGGCTTGATCGGAAATATCTTATTTCGGAAATGACTGAAATTCCCGACTTTGCGGAGGGAAAATTCATATGCGAAATTTTCCGCGAAACCAACAAGTCAATGTGCGAAAATATTGCCGCATACCGCAGGAATTCAGCCGAATTCCGCGAGTTTATAGAAATGTGGGTACATGAAATAAAACTTCCCGTTTCCAGTCTTTTGCTGATGTGTCACAATAACAGGTCGGAAATAAACGAAAAGTTCCTTGAACAGCTTATACGGATAGACGGTTACACCGACACGGTGCTTTATTATTCGCGTTCGGAAAATGCGGAAAAGGACTATCTTATAAAAGAAATTTCCCTGCAAAGAACGGTTTCAAATATTGCGGTCAAAAACCGCGAAATTCTTTTGCTGCATAATATTTCCCTACAGACAGAAGGGCTTGAAAAGAATGTTCTTACCGATGGAAAATGGCTGGAATTTATTCTCGGACAGCTTATTTCCAACAGCATTAAATTTATTTCACCTTTGCGCGAGCCCGAAATTTTAATTTCCGCAGAGGAATTTTCCGATAAAACCATTTTAAAATACAGGGATAACGGTATAGGTATTCCCGAAAGCGATATTCCGTATATTTTCGAGAAATCATTTACGGGTGAAAACGGCAGGAACGGCACAAGATCCACGGGAATGGGGCTTTACATAGTAAAAAATCTCTGCTCGCGCCTCGGACATAAAATTTCGGTAAATTCGCAAAAAGGCAGATTTACCGAATTTGAAATTATTTTTGAAAAGAATGATTTTTATAAATTTGATTAAATCTTACAAAATTGTAATATTCCGTAATATTGAAAGCAGGACAAGACGAAAGATCCGTAATATAATTAAATCAACACCGTGCAAAGGTCGTCTTAAAGATCCTGCCGCGTATCTGCACGACGATCTTTGTGCAGTGCTGCCATAAAAACCGAAAGGAGATATTTTATGCCTCTTCTCAGAATAGAGCAAATAGAAAAATATTACGGAAACAGGTCAAGCCTTACAAAAGCGATAAACGATATTTCTTTTACCGTGGAAAAGGGCGAATTTACCGCGATAATGGGTGCTTCGGGAAGCGGAAAGACCACGCTTCTGAACTGCATTTCCACAATTGACAGAGTGACTTCGGGACATATATATCTTGAAAATACCGATATTACCGCTCTGAAAGGCAAGGAACTCAACAAGTTCCGCCGCGAAAAGCTGGGATTTATCTTTCAGGATCACAGTCTGCTGGACACTCTTACCGCATATGAAAATATTTCCCTTGCGCTGTCGATACAGAAAGTTCCCGCAAAGCAGATAGACAAGGCGGTGAAAGAATCCGCGGAACAGCTTGGGATTTCGGATATTCTGCAAAAATATCCGTATCAGATGTCAGGCGGTCAGAAACAGCGTGTGGCTTCCGCGCGGGCTATCGTCACAAAGCCCGAAATTATCCTTGCAGACGAACCTACAGGCGCGTTGGATTCCAAATCCGCAAAAATGCTTCTGGAACGTTTCAGAGCGTTGAATTCGGGATCGGGCGCAACAATTATGATGGTAACTCACGATTCATTTACTGCAAGTTACGCTTCAAGAGTGATATTCATCAAGGACGGAAGAATTTTCAACGAATTCAACAAAGGCACGGACACGCGGAAACAATTCTTTAACAGGATAATTGACGTTATTACCCTGCTGGGAGGTGACGCGGGCGATGCTCTTTAAAATTTCGGTGAATAATATCCGCAAAAGCATACGCGATTACGCGGTATATTTTTTCACGCTGATAATAGGCGTTTCGGTGTTTTATGTCTTTAATGCGATAAATTCGCAGACCGCGTTTTTAATTGTTTCACAGAACACAAGAGACATTATCGAACTTTTAAATACCATGCTTTCGGGAGTGAGTTATTTTGTTTCCGCGGTGCTGGGACTTTTAATTGTTTACGCAAGCAGATTTTTAATGAAACGCAGAAACAAAGAATTTGCATTATATTTAATTCTCGGCATGGGCAAAGGGAAAATTTCCGCAATTCTACTGACAGAAACAATTATTATAGGAATAGGTTCCCTTGCGGTGGGACTTCTGCTGGGAACGGGGCTTTCACAATTAATGAGCGTGCTTGTGGCTAATCTTTTTGAAGCGGATATGACCGCTTACAGGTTCAGTATTTCAAGCGAAGCAATTCTGAAAACTATAATTTATTTCGGCGTAATGTATGTTGTGGTAATGATATTCAACAGCATTATGATAAGCAGATGCAAACTTATCGACCTTATGCAGTCGGATAAAAAATCGGAAAAAATGAAGCTGAAAAGTCCCGCTTTCTGCACGGTAATTTTCATAATTGCCGCCGCTGCTCTCGGATATGCCTATTACCGCGTTTCCACAAAATCAGAATATCTTTCGCAGGAAATTTTTGTTGCAATGATAATTGTGGGAGTAATTTCAACTTTTCTGATCTTTTGGTCTGTTTCGGGACTTCTTCTGTATATTGTTTCACGGGCAAAAAACGCATATTTCCGCGGTCTAAACTGCTTTACTTTCAGGCAGATAAGCAGCAAGATAAATACCACCGTAATGTCAATGACGGTAATTTGTTTAATGCTTTTTGTTACAATTTGTGCGCTGTCCTCGGCGTTTTCGGTGAGAAATTCCATGAACGCAAATCTGAACGAACTTGCTCCCGTGGATTTTGCGCTGGATTATTACGAAAAATATGACGGGGAAATTTATTACACCGATATTTTTGAAGAATACGAAAAAGCAGGCATCGACCCTCTTGAAAATGTTTCGGAATATGTTCATTTAAAATGTTATCAAAGCGAAAAATTCACACTTGCGGATTTTGCGGGAGAAGATATTATGAAACAATTGCAGAAAACCTCTCCGTTCCTTGCCGCATATTATCCCGAAGATATTGTAAAATCAAGCGAATATAACAAACTTGCAGAACTTTACGGAACGGAAAAATTCTCCCTTGAAAAGGATGAATATGTTCTGATATGCGATTTCAATTCAATGAAAGAAATACGCGATCTTATACTTCAAAACGGCGGAGAAATTGAAATTTTCGGGCAAAAATTAAAGCCGAAATTCACGGAATGTCAGAACGGTTTTATAGACATCGGTTCACAGCATATAAATTCGGGAATTTTTATCGTTCCCGATGAAATTATCGGCGATTACGATCTTGGAAGAGATTATTTTATCGGAAATTACGCCGCGGAGGGCAAGGAAGAAAAGTATGCTGCGGAAGAAAAATTTGAGGAAAATTACAAAAAAGTGTTTGACAGCGTTTATGACGGGAAGCTTGCCGATCCTGTTGAAACGAACTGGTATTTTGCCGCGAACACTCGCATTGATATTGCTGAAGCTACAATAGGTCTGGGGGCGATGGCGGCACTTCTTGGGCTTTATATAGGTCTTGTTTTCCTGATCTCCTGCGGTGCGGTTCTTGCACTGAAAGAACTTTCCGACAGCGCAGACAGTATCAGCCGTTACGAAATTCTGCGGAAGATCGGCGCGGAGGAAAAGGAGATCTCCCGCTCGGTTTTCAGGCAAACGGGAATATTTTTCCTGCTGCCAATGCTTCTTGCGGCGATCCATTCCGTTTTCGGAATGAAGTTTGCGATGTTCATACTGGAAGTTTTCGGAACAGAGAAACTTACCGAGTCGGTGTTCTTCACATCTGCGGTAATTCTTGTAATTTATGGCGGATATTTCCTGATAACTTACTTTTGCAGTTTGTCAATTGTTGGCAGCAAAACAAAATAATTATCCGAACGGCGTCCGGAATTCCGGACGCCGATTCGCTTTTTTTTGCAGGAAAATTGTAGAAATTTAACAAAATTTCGGAAAATAAATCAGTTATATTACTGTAAAATTTACAAAAAGACTATTGACAAGCTGCCTGAATTATGCTATTATAAAGAATAAGCTGAAACCGTATGGTTCGGCAATTTGAATATATAGTAAAATTTTTACATATTAGGGATAATATAGGGAAAGGTTGGTAGTCTATGAAAAAGAATTACACTCCAAAACACATGAAACGGCATATAAGAACACGCAAAACCTATCCGCAGCCGATATTGGTGCTTGTGCTGGCTCTGGCTCTTATAGTAGGGTTAGTGCCTACTATGGTTATGGCGGAGGACAGCCGTCTTGGCGATGTTGTTAACTTTGAATACGGTAATGTGCTTTACAGAGGAAGCGGAACCGATATACCTGTTGAGCAGGGATCTTCTATAGGACAATACGATGAACTTTCCCTGCATTATAACTTTACTATAAACAAAGAATTAGCAAGTAAAATTCAGGAAGGAGTACATTATGTACTTCCGCTGCCTGAACATTTCATTCTGAATATTGATAACGGCAACATAACTAATATGCCGATTTCAGATGATAGCGGCACAAATTACGGCACACTTTATCTGGAGAACAATTCAACATATGTTGTATTTAATATAAAAACATTGAACGAATCACTGGAAAAAGCGACAGAAGCTCTGAACGGTCATATCAGTTTTATGTGCAAACGTGATCCTGATTATCCGCCGCAAAATTATGCCGAGCAGAATGAATTTAAAGCACACTTTGAAAACGGAACAGAATTAACATACAAATGTTCGGAACTGGAAGAACAATTACCGACAATATTTAAAACTTGTGAAAATGAACCAATTAACGGCATATACACATGGGTGATCCGATACGAACCATTTAAATATTCTGAAAGAACAGATATAGAAATACATGATATAATAAGCAGCGGTCATAAATATGTTGAAAATTCTGCAAAAGTTAAATTTGGTTGGGTCGATGATAATAATTATACAAATATATCCCCTGAAAAAGGATCGGACAATGTATTGATTTTTAAAGGCGATGCTGTTAAAGGCACAGATTACCCTGTTTTTATAAAATATGAAACAGCAATTGATCCCGAATATCAAAACGAACAGTGCATACCCGATGATAACGCAAGCAGTAAAACCGTTGAGTACACAAATACTGTCGAAGTCTGGGGTAAGCGTAACAGCAGCAGTCCCACAGCTGAAAAATTTGATGATGTTCCGGAAGTAACAAGCAAAGCAACCATGTCTTATGAATGGATCAAAAAATATGCTGTAGTAGACGGAGACACAGTAAAATGGACAGTGGAATTCACCCCTGCCCTGACCGATATTACCTATCTTACATTTAAAGATACTATTCCATCAACTTACCTTGAGCCTCCGACAACGGTAACTGTTAACTCAAGTTCTTATACTCCTGAAGTAACAGGTAATGTATTTGAAATTGACCTGTCAGGAATAATTCCTGCGCCGTCTGATGGAAAATATACCATTACATACGAAACAAAAATAAAGGACAACGCTTTTACAGATCTTGCAAACACCCACGGCGGTTCTTTATCACTCGGAAAAAACAACGCACAGGTATCCTTTAATTACAAGACTAAACAACATACCGTTGCAGCAAACAGCGAACCGATGTTAAACGGGTATCATATGCTCACAAAAGACGGTCAATATAATATCGGTGATGATTCTGTAACATGGACAATAGTTATAAATCCCGAAAGCAAACTTAACATGAAAGAACTTAGTCCGATCACTCTGACAGACGAATTGCAGGATAACCTTGAATTTGTTGAAAACAGTGTCACTTTAGATCGCGGTAATTTATCAAAAGCTCCCTTTATAAGCACTGACGGCATAGAAAGCTGGCAGCATTTCACTAATCTTATATTTGAAATTGACACTTCAAATGTTGGTAACGAACCTATTACTCTGAAATATAAAACAAAATTCAAAAAAGGGAACACCCAAAACTGGGCATACAACAGAGCTACATTAAAATATGGAAAACTGACAGAGGTCGCTGATAAAACCGTAGATAAAGTAAATGTTGATAATCTGCTGACAAAATCCGGCAGCAGCTATGACATGAACAGTAATTCTATCAAGTGGGAAATAGGTATCAACAATCTCTGGTACAACCAGTATACCGGCGATATAAGCGGCGTTACACTTACAGACACCTTGCCTGTCGGTGTAGAATATGATGCAGCACAAGGCGTTAAATTATATAAAAATGACACTGACGAACAGACTTTAAGTGATGTAAGTTATAACAAAGATACCCGCCAATTAACAATAACAATTGGTAATATCCAAGCTGCAAACGCACCGGTAAGAGGCAAAATAGTTTATTACACTACAGTTAAAATTGACGAACTTGAAAATTTACGAAGCGGAGATACCGTTGAACTTAAAAACCATGTTGATATGGAATATGAAACCAATGGAGAAAAAATTGACGCTTCGACAGATGGAATTGCAAAATTCGGTTATTCACAGCAGGAAAACAACGGAATGAAGATGGTGGATAAATCCGGAAAACTTACTCAGGAGGGCGAAAAAACTTATATTGACTATTCCGTTAACATTAACCCATACGGTTTTGAAATGGACGATAAGTGGTCTGTCACGGACACATTCCCCAATAATATGACGCTTATTAAAGATTCCGTACAGCTTTATAAAGCAGAAGTAAGCGGTTCATCAAGTGAAAACAGCGCTTATGCTTCATTTAAGGAAAGCACCGAAATAAAAATTGATGAAAATGCTGTCAAAATCACGGAAGGTGCTTCATCAAGTTCGTTTACACTAAAACTTCCTAAAGGTACAAAATCATGTATCTTAAAGTACAGAATGGAAGTTATAAACCCAAGGGCTTCCTACAGCAACCGTATTGCTTTGGATCACGATGGTGCAGGTAAGATAAGCAACAATTCTGACACATTTTTATGCAGCTATGCAAATATTGACGCCGGAATAGACAATTCCGCTGCTTGTACGCTTTACATTATCAAAACGGATAATGAAAACAAACCTATCAGTAATGCAAAGTTTGTACTGACAGATAAAATCGGTACTGAATATTCTCCCGCCAATAATGGAAATCAATATGTTTTTTCGGGTCTGACATCCGGTGATTATATATTGCAGGAAATCTTCTATACCGGATATAATTATAAGGAACAGCTTACAATCGGCAATGATACTATAGTTAACGGAAATAATAAAGTTTATGACCCGAGCGGAAATAAAATTAATATCCATATTGAAGTCGATAAAGATAATCCGGAAAATAACGTAATTGAGCTGCCTATAATAAATGAGAAAAATACAACCTCGCCCGAAGTCAAAACTTTCACACTCGGACTTAATAAACGTGATGCAAACAGCGGTGATCCTTTGAAAGGCGTAGGCTTCACCATCTATGGCAGTGACGGAAAAACCATTCTTGACACACAAAAAACAAACGAAAAAGGTCATATTGATTTTAAACTTAATATTAAAGAAGATACATACTACATAAAAGAGACTTCTGTTCCTGACGGATATGCCGAAAATTCTCTTGCAATAACATTCACTCCAAACAAATACATAAAATCCACAGTTGAATCAATTCTTTCAAACGGCATGATCAAAGTCGCAATTTCTGATATAAGTTCAGACGATGCAGGAAAGAATATCGGTACCATAAGCGCAACCAACAGCAGAGCATTTAAACTTAAAATTGACAAACATGAAACCGGCAACCCTGACCATCACCTTGCAGGCGCAGAATTTACACTTTTTGACAGCAACAAAAAAGAACTTGAAACAGCCGTTACCGGAGATGACGGAACACTTCAATTTAAAACACCGCTGGCTAACAACAGCAGCTATTTAATAAAAGAAACCGGAACGCCTGCCGGATATGAGATCAAAGATCTGAAAGCGAAAGCGACAATTGATGTTGACGGTGTTAACGTAGAAAAGATAGATGATTCTACTGTCAAAATAACTTTAAATGTCAAAAAAGCCGAAGCCGGAAGTCTTATTACAATAACTGCTGAAAATGCAAGAATGAAAGGTTCTGTTCTTAGTCGGAATTTCAAGCTTAAAATCAATAAGCAGGACTACAGCCAAAATCCGCTTAAAGGTGTTACATTTACACTTTACAGCGACAAGAACTGTACACATGAAATTGCACAAGGCACTACCGGTGATAAAGGCGAGTTAATATTCAAAGACGGCGATAATGAAATATCCTTGAATAATGCTTCCACCTACTACATCAAGGAAACAGCCGTTCCGAAAGGATATTTCCTCGGCACACTGTCTTGTGAACAGACTACAGGCATTGAAGGAATAACAGCAAAAGTTATAGACGACAGTAAAACAACAATTGAACTTCGTATCAACACTTCCGAAGAAGTAAACGAAAATCTTATTACCATTACCGCAACAAACAATAAGTCTTTCAATCTTGCTATTGACAAACAGGATAACAACAACGAACCTGTTAAAGGTGTATTATTTACCGTTTACGGCAGCAAAAATGGTGAAATTGACAGAGATAATACGATTACTACAGGTACAACTAATGAAAACGGACATCTTACATTTGGCAAACCTATCGAAAACAGCAACACATATTTCATTGAAGAAACAGACGCTCCCGATGGGTATGACGTTAATAGCCTCAATGCAGCACTTAATAAAGATATTGACGGCATAAGGGTTGATAAAGCAGCTGACGGCATTATTAAGCTTGAATTGGACATTGAACCTACAGCCACTGTTAACGAAAGTCTTATCACACTGACCGCAACAAACAAAAAGAAAGATAATGGCAATTCCGGCGATGGTGATAACGGAAATTCCGACAGCGATGATGACCCAAGCGATGACACCCCAAACGGCGGAACTCCAGGCGGCGGCAACCCAAGCGGCGGCAATACGACTGCAAATAACAGCAAACCGATCGATAACAGCTATACGACCGACAACAGCAAGCCCGTTGAGAATGTTTCCTCAAACTCCATTATCAAGGACGCAGGCGAACTTATTGAAAATTACAGTTATATTCCAATTATTGTAATATGCGGCGGTTTCGCGGCGGCACTGATAATTTTCCTGCGTAAAAGACAAAAGTAAATGATTCGGGGGATCTAAAAATCCCCCGAATTTTTTTCTTGCTTGCGGCGCAAAATTGTGATATAATGGTAATGTGAGGTGTTTTTATGAGCAAGTACAAAGAACATATCAAAGCAAATTTTTACTGTTTCCTGCTGGGTCCGCTGTTCATGATATTAGAGGCAAGCGGAGAATTTATCCTGCCGTTCATTAATGCAAACATTATCAACAACGGCGCGGCAAACGGGGATATTCCCTATATTCTGAAATACGGCATTTACATGGTGATAATTGCCCTTGCAATGCTTGCAACGGGCGTTCTGGGTGCTTTTTTCAGCATACGGGGTGCGGCTCGGACTGCCGCGGGACTCCGCAAGGACGTTTTTGAAAAGATACAGACTTTCTCGTTTTCGGATATTGACCGTTTTTCAACAGGTTCGCTTATAACCCGTGTAACAAACGACATTACCCAGATACAGACATTCCTGCAAAGTGAACCGCCCCAAATTGTGCGAACAGCACAAAAAGCCCCTATGGAAAAATAAATTAAGGAACGAACTGACTTCGCAATTCAAGCGGAGTCAGTTTTGTTTTAAGCTGAATGCGCTGGTGATTGTAAAAGTAAATATAGTCATCAATTAATCTTCTCGCATCAGCAAATGTCTTGATCTTAGTCCTGTGAATACACTCTGTTTTGAGGATAGAAAAGAAATTTTCAGCTAAAGCATTATCATATGGGTTGCCACGTCTTGACATTGACGGCGTAATGTGGTATGATTGAGTTAGGTTAAAATACGGTTGTGAAGTGTATTGAAAGCCTTGGTCACTGTGGAGCTGCAGCTCCACAGTGACCTTTTCTTTCCTCTTGGCAGCTCTTATCGTATTCAATACAAGGTTTATGTTCTGATTTGTAGATGTCTTGTAAGCCACAATGCTGCGGTCATAAAGGTCTCTGATAACCGAAAGATATAAAAATCCTTGACAAGTTTTTATGTATGAAATGTCTGTGACCCACTTCTGATTTGGTCTGTCAGCATGAAAATCTCTGTTAAGCAGATTTTCATATCTGTGCAAAGCCTGACTATAGCTGCAGTATCTTCTTCTGCGGACAACAGAAAGCAGACTGTATTTATTCATCACACGCAAAATGGTCTTGGGATCGTGATGAACACCTTTTCTCTCCAGCCATATTGCAACGCGACGATACCCGTATGTTTGCTTCGTTTCTATCTGACATTCCCTAATGAGTTCTGAAAGCTCCAGATCCTTGGCAGGCTTGTCCATGCGCTTTACAAAGCCGTAATAGCTGCTTCTGGACACTTCAAAGGATCTGCACATTTCGCTTATGCTGTATTTATCCTTGTGACAATAGATGACCCTATACTTTACCTCAGGTCTCACTTCCTTCCTATAAGCGAGAGAAAATCCCGCATAAGTTCGTTTTCCATTTCCAGAGTTTTGATTTTTGCGTCTTTGCGTGCGATAATATACTTCAATTCATTGACTTTATCGGTATTTGAGAATTTATCGTCCTTAGGTGGACGTCCTTTTTTCTTCAAAGTTATTCCCGCAGCAGCATTACGCTCTTTCTTATGTTCTCGCTTAACGAATTCTTTCACTTGTTCCTTAGTCAATCCAAGTTTCTCGCCTATTTCTTTGTGAGTCAGCCCTTTTTCTTTCAATTCGAAAATTTCTTTCCCATACATCTGTATGTGTCTGTAATTTCTTGCCATAACAAAACCTCCTATGGTTTCTATTATACCATAGGAGGTCTTTTTTGTCACTGTCCTTTTTTACTGGTTCAGTTCAAAGCCTGCTGAGGGGATTTTTCAGAAGCCCCGTAATGCTTATCGGCGCGCTGATAATGTCATTCAGGCTCAGTCCTGACATCGCTTGGGTAATTTTCATAATAGTGCCGTTCCTTGCGGTGGCTACATATCTGATAATCAAATTCGCTTCCCCGCGGTACACCATCATGCAGGAAAGCATTGACGCTCTGAACACAGGCGTTGGCGAAGCCGTCACAAATACCAAGGTAATACGTTCCTTTGTCCGCGAAGAACACGAAAAGGGAAAATTCCGCGTTATCAACGGACAACTTATGGAAAAGACCGTTTCCGCACTTAAAATGATGATTTTAATGCAGCCTGTTTCCGCATTGGCAGTAAATGTTACAACTCTGCTTGTGGTGTGGTTCGCGGGCAGAAAAATTATGGTTGGCAGCATGGAAATAGGCACTCTGACGGCGTTTATAACCTATCTTTCCCAGATACTTACCGCGCTGAATTTTCTTGCAAATATCTTTTTGCAGGGAACGCGGGCGGCGGCTTCGGACCGGCGTATTTCGGAAGTGCTGAAAACCGTTCCCGATATTTCCGACAGCGGAAATGCTTCTCACAAAATAGGAAGCGGGAACGTTGAGTTCAGGAACGTTTCTTTCAGATATTTCAAGAACCGCAAAGACCCCGTTCTTGATAACATTAACATTAAGATAAATTCCGGCGAAATGGTGGGGATAATCGGTTCTACCGGTTCGGGAAAATCCACGCTCATTTCGCTTATTTCCCGACTTTACGATGCGGACGAGGGAGAAGTTATTGTTGACGGCGTGAACGTCAAGGAACTTTCTCTGCATGAACTGCGGGAAAATGTTTCGGTAGTTTTGCAGAAGAATACGCTTTTCTCGGGAACAGTGGCAGAAAATCTCCGTTGGGGAAACGAAAATGCTTCCCATGAAGATATGGTAAAAGTATGCCGCATAGCCAGCGCGGACGGATTTATCTCCTCTTTCCCCGACGGTTACGAAACGGAAATAGGACAGGGCGGCGGAAATCTTTCAGGCGGACAGAAACAGCGGCTTTGTATCGCCCGCGCTTTATTAAAACGCCCGAAAATAATGATCCTTGACGATTCCACCAGCGCGGTGGACACTGCCACGGACGCTTCCATAAGAAAAGCGCTTCGGGAACAGCTTAAAGGCGTTACGAAAATCATAATCGCCCAGAGAATTTCCTCGGTTATAGACGCAGACAAGATAATCGTTATGGACAGCGGAAATATAGTAGGCTGCGGGAAACATTCACATTTAATGAAAATCTGTTCCGCCTATCGTGATATATACTATTCACAATGTGAAAATGACGAGGAGGCGGCAGTATGAACATTCCCGAAAATGAAAGAGCCGCCCGCATTGAAGTCAAATACGGCGGCACGAAGGTAACTCAGGACAAAAAACAAATGGACCTTGGAAGAGGCGGCGGACGCGACCGTGCTATGGGTGCTCACGGAAAGCCCAAGAACCTGAAAGCTTCCGCAGTCCGTCTTATGAAATACGTTTCCGAGGAGCGAAAGTTTATCGTTACCGCAATTATCTGCTCGCTTCTCTGCACGGTCTCTACCCTTATCGCTTCCTACCTTTTAAGACCGATAATAAACCGTTTCATATACTTTGACGAAGCAGATCCGCTGCCCTCGGAGCGTTTTCACGGTCTGGGAATGTGGCTGATACTTCTTGCGGTAATTTATGCAATTTCTGTAATTACCCAATGGCTCCAGCAGCGGCTTATGCTTACGGCTTCACAACGTACTCTTGCAAGAATGAGGGCGGAACTTTTCAACAAGCTGCAAAGCCTGCCTGTAAGATATTTTGACATGAATTCCACAGGCGATATAATGTCCCGTTTCACAAACGACACCGACGCAGTAGGCGAAATGCTGAACACCACGCTTATACAGATAATTTCCGGCGCAGTCACCGTTCTTGGAACTATCGTTCTGATGCTTGTGACAAATCCCATTCTTGGGGGAATAACCATTGTCTGCACTCCCCTGTTCATTTTTCTCAGCAGGATAATCATGAAAAAAGGGCGCAGCGCATATTCCGCGCAGCAGAAAAATCTGGGAATGCTGAACGGATTCAGCGAGGAAACCATTTCGGGACAGAAAGTCGTGAAAATTTTCAACCATGAAGAAGCCGCCATTGATGAATTTTCCTATCTCAACGGCAGACTCTGCGCTTCACAGGAACGAGCGCAGTTCCGTTCGGGAATTATGGGACCTGTCACACATCAGCTATGCAACATGGTATATGCGATTTCAGCCTGCGTCGGCGGAATACTGGTCGTGACCCGCGGTTTTGACATAGGCGGACTGACGGTTTCCCTGAACTACACAAGGCAGTTCAACCGCCCCATTAACGAAGTCGCCATGCAGATGAACACCATCTTTTCCGCCCTTGCGGGAGCGGAGAGAGTTTTTGAAATTCTCGATTCGGAGTCGGAAGCGGAAAACGCCGAGACCGTTCCCATGGAAACCATGAAAGGTCATATCGTTCTGGAAAATGTCAGCTTCGGATATGTTCCCGGGGTGACTGTCCTGCATAATATTTCCCTTTACGCGAAGCCGGGGCAGAAAATTGCCTTTGTTGGCTCGACAGGCGCGGGGAAAACCACCGTTACCAATCTGCTTTCAAGATTTTACGACATCAGTGAGGGAACTATTACCATTGACGGAGTAAACATCGAAAAAATAGACCGCAGTTTCCTGCGTTCAAATATTGCCATGGTTTTGCAGGACACTCACCTTTTTACCGGAACTGTTCGTGAAAATATCCGTTACGGACGTCTTGACGCCACCGACGAGGAAGTTATTTCCGCCGCAAAGACAGCCTCCGCACACGCATTTATAGAACATCTTGAAAACGGCTATGACACCGTTCTGGAAAATGACGGCGCAAATCTTTCCCAAGGGCAGCGGCAGCTTCTGAACATAGCCCGCGCGGCAATTTCCAAAGCGCCCATACTTATCCTTGACGAAGCTACCAGTTCCGTTGACACCCTCACCGAAAAACATATTGAAGAGGGCATGGACGCCATTATGGAAAATCATACTACATTTGTAATTGCCCACAGGCTTTCAACGGTCCGTCGTGCGAACGCGATAATGGTTCTGGAACAGGGCAGGATAGTTGAACGGGGAACGCATGAGGAGCTTCTTGCAGCAGGAGGACGTTACGCCGATCTTTACAGGGGAATTTCCGAACTTGACTAATAACAAAAAAGCCGCCCGAAAAGGACGGCTTTTAGTCTGTCGAAAAAATATTATAATTTTGCGCGAAGCGCAAAATTCATAAAAAGTTCGCCAGCCTTTCAAGGCTGCGGGGTCGAGGGGCAGAGCCCCCGCCGCCGTCCGCAGACGGCGGAATTCCCCTATACGTTAAAAGCTCCGCAAGGGGTGAATTGCCGCCAAAGGCGGCAAGAGGGGGCTGCCCTACGTAGAGGGCGCCCCCTTGAAATAAACAAGTTATTTTTCTTTTTGCCTTTTGAAACAGTCCGGTGGACTGTTTCAAAACAAACTTAAATTATTCTTTAAATATGTTTTTCAACAAACAAAAAAGCCGCCCGAAAAGGACGGCTTTTTAATCCACGTATCAATATTTACCCAAAAGCATTGAAGCAAGCTGGCTGTAATATTCCACACCGCCCTTATTATTGTAAGAATAAGGGGTCGTGTACTGAGCCTGAAGCGCAGCCGACCTGTTTACATAGGAAGCCTTATCGGCGATTTTGTTGGCATAGGAATAACTTCCCGAGAAAAGCGATTTCAGCGTACCCGCAGAAGCGTTTTTCAGCATATCCTCGTTGATGGTAAGACGATTGTCGCTGCCAACGGAAATTCCGATTCTTCCCAGCGTCCTTGAATAAGCGTTTGTAGTATTTACCATCTGAACGCCTTTTGCAAGAATGGACGTATTGTCCGACTCCTGAATGTTGTCAAGAGCGCTGTTATAGCTGTCAACAAAGTTCTTTACAGCGGTAAGGTTCTTTTCGGGATCGCTGAAATCCATTCCGCTTGCGGCAAGTTCACCTGCATACTTGTTAAGGTCTTTTGCCGACTCGGAAACCTTTAAGCTGTTGTCCTCGCTGCTGCTTTCCTCAGAGGAAAACATTTTCCTGATCTCGTCCGCAGTAGCTTTTCTGAAAGCGGGAGAGCGAACCTTATCAACAGCCTTTGCAAGCTCCAGCAGATCCGCTGTGTTTGAACCGAAAGACTTCTTGTTGTACAGACCGGAATACAACGAGTTATAATTTGAAGTATACGCGTTAATTCCATACAATGACATGACACCACGATCCTTTCATTTATGTTTTCTCAAGCTGAGCCTTCGCTGCGGAAAGCATTAGCTTGATACGGTTTTCCTGATTTACCCGGGTAGCCCCCGGATCATAATCTATTGCAACTATATTCGCCTGCGGGTAAACTGCGCGGATTTTCCGTATCATACCTTTTCCCACGATATGGTTCGGCAGACACCCGAAAGGCTGAGCGCAAACTATGTTATTTACCCCGCTGCCCACAAGTTCCACCATTTCCGCTGTCAGAAGCCAGCCCTCGCCCATTTTATTGGCGGGCGAAAGGAACGGCAGAACATTCTTTTTGGTTTCCTCAAACCTTGCAGGCGCGCGGAATCTTGTTCCGCTCACGGCTTTTATTATCTTGTTCTGCATCATCTTGAAGAAGCCTTTTACAGCAGCCGAAGCTATGAATTTTTTGTACTTTGTGTGATAAATGTGCGTTTCCACCACCTGATGGTCTCCCATAAATATCAGGAAATCTATCAGCCCGGGACAGCAGACTTCGCAGCCCTCGCTTTCGAGAAATCTCTGTAAGTCGTTATTCCCCAGCGGTGAATATTTTATGAATATCTCCCCTACTATACCGACATTTATTTTTTGCGGGTCGGAAGTATATGGAATTTCCGTAAAATCTTTTACCATATCCGCCGCAACTTTGTCAAATGCGGCATAACTGAATTTCAGCTCAACGAGACGGTCTATCCATTTATCAATAAGTCTGTCGGTATCTCCCTCATTGTTTTCATAAGGGCGGACTTGATTTGCCAGAAGCATTATCAGGTCTGCGTAACATATACCCGTAATAAACTGCGCCATCATATCAATTGTGAGCTTGAAACCCGGGTTCTTTTCAAGTCCTGCCAGATTAAAGGAAATAACAGGAATTTGTTCCATTCCGCAGCGTTTCAGGGCTTTTCTGATAAGGTGGATATAGTTTGAAGCCCGACAACCGCCGCCTGTCTGAACCATCATAAGTGCGGTCTTGTTAATGTCGTACTCGCCGGATTTCAGCGCGTCAATGAACTGACCCACGCAAAGCAAAGCGGGATAACAAGTATCGTTATGGACATTTTCCAAGCCCTCATCTATTATCTTCCTGCCCATAGTTTTCAGGAGTTTGACTTTATAGCCGTGATTATTGAAGATCCTTTCCAGCATGGTGAAATGGATAGGGAGCATATTGGGAATAAGGATTGTGTATTCCCGACGCATTTCTTCGGTAAAAAGCAAACGTCCCTGCTCATTATATACAAGTTCTGCCATAATGTTAAGACAAGACTCCTTCATATGGGAGTTAAGGCTACAATTCCTCATAATTATTATAGCACACTGATTATGAATTTTCAATAGCTGATTTATGGATTTATAAAAATTTAACATTTTCCCCAAAATATAAAAAACGGACATCGAGCAAACGTCCGTTTTTCACATAATAAAAAATATTTTAAGAGAGAGTTTGTAAGGGCTTGATTCCTTTCATGTTTATAGTATACACCTTTATCCTGCCCATTACAATTAATTTTTTGCAGATATTTTCATACAATAATTTTACACCGATTGTTTGAAAAGCACAAAATCAGGCGATTTTGCATTAAATATCTATGTAAATTTCCTAAAAACCTATATCTTCGTTTACAAGAATTACCTTTATCCTGTCCTTGATACGCTGCTGCGCCGTTACAACATAGGAACAGCATATCCGCGCTTTGCTGCGGCAGCCCTCGGTCATTCCCGAAGCACCGGAAGCCAGCGCCATACATTCGCCCTTGCTGAGGCAATAAGTTTCGCAGCCCAGTCGGGCGGCATTTGCGGGAGCAGCCATGCGTTTCACCCTGAGAATGGCGTCGTCCAACGTGCGGACTACTTTATTCCTGCCAACGACTACGATAACCGACGCAGGTCCGAAACATATTGCCGCCACTCTGTTGGAATTCCCGTCCACGTTATAAAGTTCGCCGTTTTCCGTCACGGCGTTTGAACTTGTCAGGTAAACGTCGGCGGAAAAGGCTTCTCTGTAAATTTTCTGCACTTCTTCGGGAGTTTTTCCCTCCCTGTCAAGGAAATTATACTTTCCCGAACGCAAAAGCTCCATTATCCCCGTTTCGGCAAGCGTCACCGAGCCGCCGCAGGAAACCGTCGCGCCCTCGGCTATTGATCCTTTTACCAAAGAAAGCGCTTCCTCTTTCGTTTCCGCAATATACGGCAGCATATTATTGGCTTTCAGCGCCTCTGCGGTGCGTTCCAGCATTTTCCTGTAAATCATATCAAGCTGTTCTGACATATATATCACTCCCTGAAATATAAACATTCATTGCTATTATTCATTATTATATCACACTCTATTTAAAAAATAAAGTGTTTTTCAAAAATTCGTGCAAATTAGCTGAATAAATCATAAATAATTTGTGACGTGTTACATAAAATTTTACCGGTTCAGAATGGTAAAAGCGGAATTTTGCGCTAATATACTGCATAAAATACAAAATATAAACTCTTGAACGGAGGCGGTCGGGTTGGATATAAAAAAGCAGCTGGACGCACTTGACTGGATATATAGCCTTGCAAAAGGTTCGGAACCCCGCGGCGTATACATTCCGCAGAAGCCTCTCTTAAAGGACTCAGAAACTTCGGGCGTATTCCGCGAACTTATCCCCGAACAGGCGGGAGTGCGGTCGGAAGCGCTTCTGAATATGTTCGGGAACATCTCTGACGAACATGGGATTTTCCCCCATCTTGCGGTAGTTCTCAGGAACGGAAGTCTTATTGCCAAGACGGAATGGCTTCCCTATGAACTGAAAACGCCCCACGTTTCACATTCCATGTGCAAAAGCATAACTTCCATGGCGGTGGGAATAGCCGTCAGCGAGGGACTTTTATCCCTTGACGAAAGGCTCGCGGAAATATTCCCCGACAAAATGCCCGACAAGCCGACGGAAAACGTAAAAGCCATCACGGTAAAACATCTTCTCACCATGTCAAGCGGAAGTTCGTTCAACGAAGCCAAGGCGCTTATGACCTCCGATGACTGGGCAGAAAAATTCCTTGCCGCCGACACTCTCTTCCCGCCGGGAGAACGTTTCCATTACAACAGTCTGAATACCTATATGCTTTCGGCGATAATTTGCAGACGCGCGGGAACATCTCTCTCGGAATATCTCGGCAAGCGGCTTTTTGAACCGCTGGGAATAACCGATTTCTACTGGGAAAAATGTCCCCACGGCATTGAGAAAGGCGGCTGGGGGCTTTACATGGGAATACTTGACTATGCGAAACTCGGTCAGCTTTATCTGGACGGCGGTGTTTTCCGCGGAATACAGCTTATCAGCGCGGAATGGATAGCCGAGTCAACTTCCAAAAAAATATCCGTTGACAATGTGGACCGTGACGGATACGGTTATCAGATATGGATATTAAAAAACGGGCTCGGCTGTCTTTTCAGCGGAATGTTCGGGCAGAACGTATATATTTTCCCGAAAAGAAATATGGTAATTGCAATTAATTCGGGAAGTTCGGGAATTTTTCCGCAGGGTCGGCTTTTAAATATTGTCACGGAATTTATTACAAACGACAAGAATTTCCGTGACACGCCGATAAATAATTTCCTGTATTTTAATTCCGCAAATTTAAAAAACGCTCTTGCAAATGCAAAATTCGGAAATTTTATTTCCGAAAAAAATTCTCTTGCGGAGCGTCTTAAAAGAAGTATTCTTAAAATAAAAAATAATTCCGAAATTCCCCCTGCCGCCGCAATTTTATCGGGACACGAAATTATTTTTGAAAATAATCACGCGGGAATTCTGCCGATATTGATCCAAGTAATGAACGGGAATTTTGAAAGCGGAATAAAATCGGCGGCATTTTTCATAAAAAATGAAAAATTAATTATGCGCGTTTCCGACGGTGAAGAAATTCACCACATTCCGTTAAGTTTTTCGGAAGCCCCGTCATACACTTATTTTGAAAAGCGCGGGGATATTTTCCGCGTGGGGAATTTCGCCGCTCTCACTCTTGACGAGGACGAAATTCCCGTGCTGAAAATAACCCTTTGCTTTACCGAAACAAGCTGTGTAAAAATTCTGAAATTTATTTTCGGAACGGAAGAAGTAATTTTAAAATTGCGGGAAATTCCCGAACTTTATTCCGCCATAAGCGACGCTTCGGGAATGTTTTTGCCCGCTCTGGGAAATACTGTCCGCAAAACACTTGAAGCGGTCATGGAAACGGATATTGCTGAATATAAAATCAAAAATTTTCTCGAACCAAATATCCGCGGAAAAATAAAAAATATAATATAAAATTTTATTTTTTAAGTGAAAAATAATTTGGAAGAATTTCGTTAAAATCATATTTTTTCGGAACACCGTTTTTATCTTCAAGAATTACCTTTATATCCGGAGAAAATTCGCACATCACCTGACGGCATATACCGCAGGGAAAGGTTTCCCCGCCGCCTGAAGAAACTATTGCAATTGCTTCAAAATCGGTATATCCCTCCGAAACGGCTTTGAAAATTGCCGTTCTCTCCGCGCAGTTTGACGCGCCGTAGCTTGAATTTTCAATATTGCAGCCGTAAAACACCGTTCCGTCCGAACAAAGCAGCGCCGCTCCCACTTTAAATCCCGAATAGGGCGCATATGCGTTTTTCATGGCTTTTTTTGCCGCTTCAAGAAGTTCCTTGTCGGTCATAATATCACCTCGCAAAATTATTTCATTTTTTGGCGGATAACGTTTATCGAGCGCGGGAGTAAAGACAAATTATTCCCATCTTTAACTTCAACATTATACGGAGAAACGGCTTCAGGGTTTTCAAAACTGTTTCGGGCGTCATAACTTCCAGCGGTAAGGACGGTCATTTCCGCGTCGTTTTCCGTTTCACGGTCGCAGGAAATCTTCACGGAAATTTCCTTTTCCGAAAAATTCACAAGCTTTGTGATAATTTCATTTTTCTTGCTGTCAACGGTGCAGACTCCGAACATATTAGGAATAGGTTCAAGAGTATGTTCGTGGAGAATTTCCCCATTTAAAATTATTTTGAAATAGTCCTTTTCGGCGGTAATTTCCATGCTGTTCCGCGGCAGGATATTGCAGGGAATTTCGCCGCAAATCGTTTCGCACGACCAGCCGTTATAATGAACTACGCGGCTTTTTCCGTTTTCGGCTATCCAGTCAAAATGGTTCTGCTCCTCGCCCGCCGTTCCCCTGTCCCAGAAACGTATATGAACCGCATTATTTTTAAAATTTCCGGAAAATTTATTCCCATGTGTGATATTTCCGTCCTCATCGCAGAAATATCCGCTTTCGCTGCGCGGTGTGCTTTCGCTTATTACATTATGCCTGCAAACATAATCGCCGCGGTTTTCCGCAAACATTTTCAGCATATAATAGCTTGGAATAACATAATCCGCATGATTATTGAAAACTATCATATCGGGCTCCCAAGAAACGTAATCGACATTCTTAAAAAGCGGCGCATAGCTTGTCATTCGCACCTTGTCCTGATTGCGTTCTATGCCCGTGAGGAACGCGGCTTCGCCCAGCGCGCCGTAAAGCGTCCCCGCCTTGCAGCCTATTGTTGAAGCATATTCGCCGCAGTAAATTTTCACGCCGTTCAGCTTATCATACATCTTTGAATTTGCCGCAAAAAATATCGGGGCGGAATAAAAATGCTCGTCCACGAATTCCGTGGGAAGCCCCGCATTTTCCGTATGGTCGGTGGCAATATAAATAAACTGCGGAAACTGCTTTTTCAGCTTTTCGTAAAAATATTCATAGCGCTTGAAATATTCCCCGCCCCAGTTTTCATTTCCTATCTCAATATATTTCAAAACTCTGAACGGTTCGGGGTGACCGTTTTCCGCACGCTTTTTTCCCCACTCGGTATTCTCGGGATAAATTGCGTACAATATCGCCTGAACCGTATCTTCGTAAAATTCTTCAATAAGCTTTTCGTCGAAATAGTCGGGACATCTTCCCTGACAGGTCATTCCGCAGTTGAAAACATACATTGCGTCAATTCCCGCATCTTCGCAGAATTGCAGATATTCGTGAAATCCCAGTCCGTTTGTCGTCATGTACGACCAAAGCAGCCAATGGGGTTTCCGCTCCCAGACAGGACCTATCGTGTCTTTGAATCGGAACGCTGTTTCTTTTGAAAAACCCTCTACAATGCAGCCGCCGGGGAATCTGAGAAACGCAGGTTTAAGAGCGATGAGCCTTTCCGCAAGGGAACGCCGCAAGCCGTTTTCCCTACCCATGAAAGTGCCTTTCGGGAACAGTGAAACAAACCCGAAAGTAACTGTTTCATCAGCTTCCGAAAACAAGACAAGTCTTGCATTATTATCGGTTTTTATGCTTATAAATTCGCACTGATATTTTTTATAATCTCCCGAAACTTCAAAAGAATGTTCCGAATATTTTCCGCCGCTTCCGGAAGAAATGGAAACGGTTATTTTAACAGGATTTTCAGACTTTGCAAACATATAAAATCTGTAACTTTCCCCGCATTGAACGGGTATTCCCATAAATCCCGAATTGCATATTTTCCCGCCGCGGAAATTAACTTTAAGCGCACGCCTACGGTTTGCGTTAAGCGTATCCTTATCGGTAAGCTGCATTTCCGCACCATTATACGCTTCCCAGCCTGCTATGCCCTCCTGTTCATAACAGTCGAAGGAAGAACTCCAGCCTGTGGGGGAAATTATAACTTTACTCTGCGGGTCGTATTTGCAGCCCTCGGGAATTACCCCGTCGTCAAACGCCCTGTTGCGGATAAGTTCGGCATAAAGTCCGCCGTCCCCCGCTCTGTTTATATCCTCAAAAAACAGCCCGTAAAGGTCGGGAGAAACATCGGTCAGCTTTTCCTTGGTTTTTATTTCAACACTGTACATATTAAAACCTCTTTGAAAAAATTGACCGACAGCCGTTTAAAACTGTCGGTCGGAATTATACACTTAAAAATCAGCCCATTACTGCCACTACATCGTGAACGCCGCCGTCAAATACGGGAAGAATATTTCCCTCAATAGCCTTTCCGTCAACCGTAACGGACTTGATACCCTTTGAAACATGGTTCGGGTTCTCGATCTTGACGTTGTAAGTTGCGCCTCTGTATGCTCTGGAAACGCTGTAGCCGTCCCATGCCTTGGGAATAGACGGATCAATTTTCAGTCCGTCATAAGACGGGATAATTCCCAGAATGTACTGTGAAATTGCCACAAAGTTCCAAGCCGCAGTACCTGTGAGCCAGCTGTTCTTAGCTTCGCCGAAACGCTTAGCGTCCTTACCTGCGATCATCTGTGCATAAACGTAGGGTTCTGTTCTGTGAAGCTTTTCATCGTCCTGATATGCGGGAGCAATTCTTGTATAGTAGTCAAATGCAGTATCGCCCATTCCCGCATGAGCCGCAGCACACATTATCCATGCGTTGTTGTGGCAGAATATTCCTGCATTTTCCTTGTAACCGCCGGGATATGTGGAGATCTCGCCGTATTCAACAATATACTTGGTAAATGCGGGGTTATTGAGAACAAGTCCGTGTTCCGTGCCAAGGTACTTGTCTATGCTTGCCATGGTCTTTTCGGTGAATTCCTTGCCGCCAATGTCCGACATTACGCAGAAGCCCTGCGGTTCAATGAATATCTTGCCTTCGGCGTTTTCGTTAGAACCGACTTTCTTGCCATAAGCGTCATACGCACGCAGGAACCATTCGCCGTCCCAGCCGTACTTAACGATGGCATCTTTCATCTTGTCGATCTCGGCTTGCGCTTTGTCCGCTTCGGCATTGTCGCCCATTCTGCGGCAGAGTTCAACATACTCTGGTCCGATATATGTGAACATTCCCGCGATCATAACGGATTCGGCGGTCTGCTCGTTCAGCGGCTTGCCTGTTTCGGGGTCAACTTCCTTGGCGATATTACTTGCAGTATTCTGGAAACTTTCGCCGGGAACGCGTGAGAAGCAGTTCAGGTTCAGGCAGTCGTTCCAGTCGGCGCGTCCGATAAGAGGAAGTCCGTGAGGTCCTTTATTGTTTACAACGTGGTAAAAACTTCTCTTAAGGTGGTCAAGAAGCGGCTGTGCAAGCTTGGGATCGTTCTTGTAATCCACCTGTTCCTTGAGAATGTCGTAATCGCCTGTTTCCTTGATATAAGCGGC
The DNA here is from genome assembly GCA_947629785.1 of uncultured Clostridia bacterium. Classification (GTDB taxonomy): domain Bacteria; phylum Bacillota; class Clostridia; order Oscillospirales; family Ruminococcaceae; genus RGIG8773. Next base: position 59,986 of record CANRFB010000006.1, read on the forward strand.
TGTAGAAAGTATCATCCAAAGCGGGTCGTCATTGAAGTTCGTACCTGCGGCGTCGTTTCCCTTTTTGGTAAGAGGCTGATACTGGTGGTAGTTTCCGCCGTCCTCAAGCTGAGTTGCAGCAATATCGAGAATTCTCTCCCTTGCTCTTTCGGGGATCTGATGAACAAATCCCAGCAAGTCCTGATTGGAATCGCGGAATCCCATTCCGCGTCCGATACCGCTTTCAAAATACGAAGCAGAACGGGACATATTGAATGTTACCATGCACTGATACTGATTCCAGATATTTACCTGTCTGTTCAGCTTCTCATCGGGAGATTTAAGCGTATACTTGGCAAGGAGCTCGTCCCAGTCTTTCTTGAGTTCGGCAAGAGCGGCGTCTACTTTCTCCGCTGTGTCGAACTTCTTCATCATCTCGTAAGCCTTGGACTTGTTCATGCTGCCGTCGGCATTGAACTTTTCGGGGTAAGGATTTTCCACATAGCCCAGCATGAAAACAAGAGTTTTCTCCTCGCCTGCTCCGAGGGTAATTTCCTTATAATGCGAAGCTATGGGCGACCAGCCGTCCGCAACGGAATTTGCGGGCTTGCCGTTCATTACGGTTTCGGGGTTATGGAAATCGTGGTAAATATCGCCCATGAATGTTTCCCGGTCGGTGTCATAGCCGTCAACGGTATCGTTTACGGCATAAAAAGCAAAGTGGTTTCTTCTTTCCTTATATTCGGTCTTGTGGTAAATTACCGCGCCGTCCTTTTCCAGTTCAACTTCACCGGTATTGAAGTTTCTCTGGAAGTTGGTGGAATCGTCCTGAGCGTCCCAGAGACACCATTCGATAAAGGAGAACAGTTTGAAACTCTTGGGAGCGCCGCTTTCGTTTTTCAGAACTACTTTCTGAATTTCGCCCGTAAAGTTATTGGGAACGAAAAACGTAACTTCCGCGGAAAGACCGTTTTTCTTACCGCTGATAACAGTATAGCCCATACCGTGGCGGCATTTATAGTCGTCAAGTTCAGTCTTGACGGGTGACCAGCCGGGATTCCAGACCGTTCCGCCGTCGTTTATGTAGAAATAGCGTCCGCCTGCGTCTGCGGGAACGTTATTATATCTGTATCGGGTAATACGGGCAAGACGGGCATCCTTGTAGAAGTGGTAGCCGCCTGCCGTGTTTGAGATAAGTGCGAAGAAATCCTGAGTTCCGAGGTAGTTTATCCATGGATATGGAGTACGGGGGGAGGTGATGACATATTCCTTATTTGCGTCATCATAGAAGCCGAATTTCATCTGAAAAACCATCCTTTCTGAAAAACCGCCGATACGGTCATCAATAAAAATACTAACAGTTATGTTTCGGAAACATACACTATCGGCATAATTATACCATATCGGCGGATTTTTATCAATAGCGGAACGGAAATTTCCCGTTCATACGCATAACAAATTTTTCTTAAAAAATTCGTCACTTTTTACAAAAATACAATTATTGCTTGGCAAGCTTTGTTAGATTTGTATATTCGGGACGGAGAACTCTGTAAACTTCCACGCCGTTTTCCATTCCGAAAATGGAAATAAGTCCTCTATAGAACTGTTGTTTGCCGTCTGATTTCTTCAGAAGTTCTTTTATCTCCGAAATTTTCTTTTCATCGACCTGAATATTGGCTTTCTGAACTAAAGCTCTCAGGCTTTCCGGAAGCGGGTCGGCGGCTTCCGCAGTCTCCTTGACCGCCTTGGGTCTGCCGCGTTTCTTGGGCACGGGCTCTGCGGGAGTTTCCGTTTTCTGAACGGGCTGAACGGGTTTCTGCGGAATATCTGCCGGCTGTGCCGTTTTTTCCGGAACGCTGACAGGTTCAGCGGGAACAGCCGCGGGCTTGGTAATTCCGGAAGAAGCGGGAGCAGGCATCTGCGGTGCTTGTTTCGGAAGCGCGTTATTTACAGCCGGCGGCGGAACGGCGGGTTTTGGACCGGAAACAGTATTATGTAAGCGGGGAACCTCATTGTTCTGCGTCTGCTGTATACGCGCGGTGAACGGTTTTTCCAAAGGCAGGGCGCGGTTTACGGAGGGCGCGCCGCTTACGGAAATTCCCGAAGCAAGACCGTTCTTTTCCCAGAAATTCTTAACGTGTTCATAGCCGCGGTCGTTGCTTATTATGCAGAAATTCTTCTCCTCGCCCTTGCTTATAAGATAGCCCAGAAAGCTTGCAAGTTGAAAGTCCAAAGCGTTCTTTGTGCCGCTGGCGACATAATAATATATCACTTCCGCAGGGCAGGAAAGAAGATTCAGGTGCGCCGTAAATGACAGACTCGCCGCGTTTACCGTATAGAATATATACACCTTGTCCTCTTTTGTAAGTTTCTGGATACCTGACAGACCTGCGGAATTGACGTTCTCAAAATCCACAAGATAAACCATTTTATCATTCCTTTCAGTTTATTTTAAATCCGTGCTTCTGTATTGCCGCCGCAAGATAAAGAGAACCCGCTATCAGCACCATTCCGTGTTCGCCCGCAAGGGAAACTGCCCTTGTAACGGCGTCGTTTATGCTTGAAGTCTCGCCGTCGCGGAACATTTCCGCAAGTTTAGGCGCGAAAACTGTTTTCGGCGCGAATCCGTCCAGACACACTGCTTTGTCGATATATCTGCTGATATATCCCACAGCAGTCTGCCAGTCCTTGTCCTCCATCATTCCGCAAACCATTATTTTCGGGGTTTTGGGAACGGTCCTTACAAAATCCGCAAGTGCTCTCATTCCGTCGGGATTGTGCGCCCCGTCTATCATAATGAAAGGCTTGTCCGAATGTATTACCTGACATCTGCTGGGAACTTCCGCGGTTTTCACGCCCTCGTAAATATGCACATATGAAAGCCTGTTCCAGCCTGTATTCTTTAATGTGTAAAGCGTTTCTATGGCGGTAAGTGCGTTGTCTATCTGATGTTTTCCCAGCATGGAAACAAGGTATGCCATTCCCTTATATGTAAATTTACTTCCCGTGAAATCGCATTTTTCAACTTTAAGCCTGTCCTTATTGGGAGTTACAAAAGGCGAATTGAACTGCATAGCCGTTCTGTACATAAGGGCGTGAACTTCCCGTTCCTGCGACGGGGCGAGTATCAGCGGACAGCCCTGCTTGATTATTCCCGCCTTTTGCCTTGCAATTTTTTCCACCGTATCGCCGAGTATGGCTGTATGGTCAAGGGAAATTGATGTTATCACCGACGCGCAGGACTTTTCTATGACATTCGTGCAGTCAAGCAGACCGCCTATACCCGCTTCCAGAACCACTATATCGCATTTCTGCGAAGCGAAATATACAAACGCGATAGCAGTGGTTATTTCAAACTGCGAACATTCCGTACACAAGCCGTCTATTATGGGTCTTATCTGCGTTACTATCTCCGCAAGTTCCATATCCGAAATATTCACGCCGTCAATTTTAATGCGGTCATTATATACTTTTATATACGGCGAAGTAAATTCTCCTGTTTTATAGCCCGCCTTTGTAAGCGAACCCGATATCATTCTCACGGTAGAACCTTTTCCGTTAGTTCCCGCAACGTGGACGAAATTCAGTTTATTCTGCGGGTCGCCCAGCGCGCGCATTATTCTTGCGAACCGCAGAAGATTATGTACAGGCTTTCCCAGTTTGGAAAAGCCGTTTATATATTCCATAGTTTCATAAATATCCAATACAAAACACCCCTTGGGTCAATGCGTAATTCGTAATTCGTAATGCGTAATTAAACCGCAGGTCTTGCCATGTTTAATGCACGCAAGGCACATATTTTAATATAACAAAAATTTGCCTGCAATTACGCATTACGCATTAAGCATTACGAATTATATATGGAGTATTGCCGATGCGACCGAGAAATATATCAGCAGCGAGCAGGAATCCACCACTGTGGAAATAAGCGGATTTGCCATTATTGCAGGGTCTAAATGCAGTGCCTTGGCAAGCATTGGCAAAGCCGCGCCGACTAATTTTGCAATAACTACCGTGCCGATAAGCGAAAACGCTATGACAAGCGCAAGGGAAACGTCCTTGTAGAATATAAGCACCCGAAGCCCGTTTACAAGCGCAAGGGTAACCGCGCATATAAGCGCTATGCGCACTTCCTTGAAAACTACCCTGAAAAAGTCCTTTAACCGTATTTCTTCCAGAGCCATGCCGCGGATTATAAGCGTGGAACTCTGTGAACCGCAGTTTCCGCCCGTTCCCATTATCATCGGCATGAACGTAACCAGCATGGGGATAAGCGCGATCTGCGCTTCAAACTGCGAGGATATCCAGCCTGTAAGCGTTGCCGAAAGCATCAGTATCAGCAGCCACGGAATACGGCTTTTGGCATGGTCGAAAACAGACGTCCTGAAATATCCGTCCTCGGCGGGAACTACCGCCGCCATCTTCGCAAAGTCCTCGGTATTTTCTTCCTGCAAAACGTCCATGGCATCGTCAAATGTGATAATGCCGACTATACGGTTCTCGTTGTCAACAACGGGAATGGCGGCAAAGTCATATTTTGCCATAGTCCTTGCCACGTCCTCACGGTCGTCATGGGTATTTACCGAGATTACATTTGTTTCCATAATGTCCTTGATAAGTGTGTCCTCGTCGGCGACAAGCATATCAAGAACGGTAACTATTCCCACAAGCCGTCTGTGGGTTGAAATAACGTAACAAGTGTAAACTGTTTCCTTTACAAGACCTATCTTCCGTATTTTCTCAAAAGCTTCTTTTACGGTAATATCCCTTTGCAGGTAGACAAACTCGGTGGTCATTACCGAACCCGCGCTGTCTTTGGGGTAATTCAGCAGTTCGTTTATCTGCTTGCGGGTGTCGGCGTCGGTGTTTTTCAGAATACGGGAAACCAGATTTGCGGGCATTTCCTCAATAATATCAACGGTATCGTCAAGATACAGTTCGTCGATAACGTCCCGCAGTTCCTTATCGGAAAAAGCGTTTATAAGCAACATCTGCTTATCGCTTTCCATGTAGGTGAATGTTTCCGCCGCAAGTTCTTTTGGAAGAATACGGTACAGCATGATAAGATTTTTTTCATCAAACTCGTCTGACTCGTACATTTCCTCCACAAGGGCGGCAATATCCGCAGGATTCATTTCCTGAAGTTCGGATTTAAGTCTGAAGAACTGCTTATTTCCCAGCAGTTCGAGGGCGGACAATTTGTCCATAGCAATTCCTCCTATTCAGTAAAATTTTGGAATAGAAGGCATAAAACTATATTGCCCGACGCGAAACAGACGCCGGACGGAGCTGCATCACAAAGCCGCAACTTCGGGGTTTTATGCCGTTACTACTGCCGACGTCCATCAGATTTCACTCCTTTTTTCGTAAAATACATACCTCTTACATTATACACACTTTCGTCAAAAATGTCAAGCAAATATGCGCATAAAATTTGCGCAGCCGCCAACGACCCATGACGACTGCGCAAAAACTGTTACTTTTATCAGACTATTTCTCCGTCCTCTATACGGATAATTCTGTCGGCGGCGGAAGCTATCTCCGGATCGTGGGTAACAATAACAATTGTCTGCCCGTATTCGGAACGAAGTTTTTTCAGAAGCTCCATAACTTCATTCCCCGATTTTTTATCGAGATTTCCTGTGGGTTCATCGCAAAGAATTACTTTTGGCTTGTTTATAAGCGCGCGTGCAATTGCCGTTCTCTGCTGTTGTCCTCCCGAAAGCTGTGACGGATAGTGGGAAAGCCTTTCCGAAATTCCCAGAGAATTTACAAGTTCGGAAAAATATTTCCAGTCCGTTTTTATTTTTCCAATCATAAGCGGAATTAAAATATTTTCCTTTGCGGTAAGTTCAGGAATCAGATTGAAAAACTGAAATACAAACCCGATATTTTTCAGGCGAAACTCCGATAATTTCAAGTCATTCATTTCCATGATATTTGTTTCATCATAGAAAATCTTTCCCGAAAGTTCTGTGTCAAGTCCGCCTAAAGCATGGAGGAGTGTGGATTTTCCGCTGCCGGAAGTTCCTATCACTGCGGTCATTTCCCCGTCTTTGATCTCAAGGGAAAGACTTTTCAACGCGTGAACGACAGCATCGCCTGTTCCGTAAGTTTTTGATAAATTTTCAATTCTTATCATCTTCAATTATCCTTTCCGATTTAATATTTTTTACAGCCGATAATGAACATATCAGCACGCTGAACAAAATTACTCCGCTTATTATGCAAAGTGGCAGAATAATATCAGGCAGCCACATTTCTTTTTCGAGGAAAAATGTATCTTCAAGCTGCTGGATTTTTTCTGCAAAAACGTATTCCGAAGTTCCTTCTTCGTAAATTTCCATTACGGGCTTGATAAATGAAACGGACATATCGGTTATTCCCTGCATTTCATTATATTCCGCAAGAACGGAATACCACTGCTCGTATTTAGTACGAAGAAAAAATTTTCCGCCGAAAGAAACCGCTATCCCAATAATTACAGAAAGCAGGGCGGTTTTCATCATTCCGGTCATAAAAATTATCTTTATCCTTGAAAACGAAAGTCCCAGTGAATGAAGCGTCATAAATTTTTCGGTATTATTTTTAACGTTCATATTCATAAGATTTAAAATACTTATTATGCAAAGTACAAACAGAAGAACAAATAATATTACCGCATTTGCATTTGCCGAAAGCATATTTATTTTTGCATTCCGTTCAAGATCGTAGATTGTTGTTATCCGCATGGGAGTTTCCAAAACTGATGAAACATATTCTTTAATTTTGCTGCCGCTGATTTTTTCGTTGAATTTCAACATTGCCGTATAATATTCGGGATAATAAAATCCCAGATTTTCGGCAGTTTCAGCGGTCATTACAACAGAATAACCCGATATATCAAATATTCCGCAATTATTTAAAATATCGTTATCTTCAAGCTTTAAACTTTTTACCGGAATTGTTTTTGTAATTTTAACATCAATATTCTTTAATGTGTCAGGATCGGTATAAAAGCCGTTGTCATCGCACAAAGCCGTTACCATCGGAATAGTATCTCCCGCTTCATAAGGAAATGTTCCCGTAGGGCTTAATAAAATTATATCTTCCGGATTTGCGCCGATCATTTCCATCATATTTTTACTGATGAAATTCAAATTTAAATTGTAAAGCTTTTTATCCTTGAATTTATCATAATATTCCCAAGTCGGATTCCATTCTATGTAACTGTCCGACAATTGCACGGGGATTTCCGCATTTTCATCATATAAAACTGTAGAAGCAAGGTAATTTCCCCAAGCAAATACTTCCGCAGAAGAACCGAGGGAATCAAGTTCGGCGGCAGAAATGCCGTATTTTTTATTCCTTACCGCGAATCCTACGCCGGAGGGTGTGTTATTCCAAACGGCGCAGTCAATGTTATTTTCTTTTATATTAATTTTGCCTACCTTAAAATATTGCTCGGAAACATTTTCATTTCCTATAGATAAATAAGTTGTTCCTTTTCCCGAACCGGTATAATAGCAATATCCGAATACGGTTGCAGCAATGACAATTACCATTGAAAAGCAGGACAAAACCGATAAAAATCCTGTTCCGGTAATTTTTGAAAATGCGCTGTTTAAACTCTTAGCTTTTTTACGGTAAATTTTAGCTGACGGTTTTCTATAATATGTCATTTTAAAAATATTTTTTATCGGAACAATAACAGAAACAGCCGCAATTATTAGTGAAAGCGCAGCAGGCATAATAAACGGAGAAATAGTTCTTTGCGAAATTATATATTCGGTAAAATATCCCCGATATGCCGGAATCCCAAGCATTTTTTGCAGAAATACAATAAATTCGTGAACTCCGCAGCCGAATGCAATTCCAAAAATGTTTCCAATGACCCAGAACGCAATAAATTCCGTTATAAAAATTCCGGTGAGTTTTGATTTTGACATTCCAACAGCCCGCAGAAGCCTCAGAGATTCTATTCTTTGGGGCATAACTGAAATTACTCCGGAAAACATTGAAATTGCCGCGACTATCAGCATAATAACGGTCATAATACGGATAATTCTGATATTGTCGGAAATTTTCGTTTTTATCGCATTATCAAAGTTACCCACATTGCCCGATGTCATAGTTAAAACAAGATTTAAATTTCCCGAAATAATATTTTCTGCGTCCGTTATTTCATATAATTTATTTACCGACTCGTAAAAATTATCTGTGCCTTTTTCGGAAAAATATTTTTCATCGGCAGGAGAAATAAAATAATTGAAATATTTTTCAAAAATGTCTGCATCGTCCTTATAAATGTAAATACAAGGCGTATGATACGGCGTTTCAAAAATGCTTTTCTGAACTATCATTCCGTTATTTCTGCTTGTATAGTCCATGTCATTCCTGTTCTGATTACCGCCTATAAAGCCGGAAATTTCATATGTTTCCGTGATATTTTCACCGTTCAGCGTCTGAAAATCAAGTGTAATTTCATCGCCGATATTTGCAGTCGGGAAAAGCTGCTCTGCAAGAAATTCCGGCATGATGATCTGTCCGCTTTTTTCGGGGAAATGTCCCTCGGTAATATTAAGGTGCAGAGAATTTTCCGCCTCGTCATTTTCAAAACAGCCTATGGTGTAATAATCATTTCCTGCCGTTATTGTTCCTATTGCCGAAATGATACCTATTCGGTCAATATAAGGAAATTCCTTGATCTGTTCACCCTGCTCTCCCGTAACATTTAAAACAGACAGCGCATAATTTCCAAAAGAATCATATGAATCATGTAAACTTCGCCGAAGCTCTCCTCTTTCGTGCAGAACTGAAAATACCGCCGTTCCGGTAAGAAGAATTATTGATAATATTAATGAAAATAATCTGCCTTTGTGCTTTCCCCAGTATTTTCTGAATAAGAATAAATTCATTTTACATCATTCCCTCCCGTGTTCATTTTATTACTCTGTTTTATTAAAATTATCAGCTGATTCGTGAGCGGCAATTCTGAATATAAGTATTCCGATACAAACCAATATTAATATGAAAAGCACTGCCCATAATCCCCATACCGGAACTTTCCACATTTCATACCGCGTCATAAAAGCGCGGCTTTGCAGAACGTAACGATCACTTAATTTTATTGTCTCATCTGAAGTGTTGTTTGGTATAATGTAATCCAATTTTTTTAATATTTCTTCGCAAATCATATATTGCCAATACAAAAATTTTTTTAAGCCGTATATTGACAATGCCGATACTATACCCGCCAGAACAGGTGTTACCATCATTTCCTTGAATATGCTGATCTTCATGGATTTTTCGGACATTCCCAAAGAATGTAATATCCTGAGCTGTTTTTCCTTCTGAACGATCTGTAATTTAATTGTCTGGGAATATCCTATAATTGAAAGCAGCAATAATAATCCGAATATTGTAAATACGATAATGTATTCTTTTATCATTGAATCATAATAGTCGTTATTGCAATCGCTAATTGTTTTTAAAGACATATATGATTCAGGACGATTAAATGTTCTTACAAGAGATTTTACTGTTTCATCATTTGTATTTTCGTTATACCGCATATAGATCTGCTCAAAATTCTGCTGCGGCAATGATATTGATTTAGCCATACTGTACGGCATAACAATTATGTAATCGGACGGTTTTTCTGAAAGTATTGCATTCAGAAGATCGTTATCCTTTAAAGTATTTAAACTTATAATATCCGACACAACGGCTTCAAATTGACATTTGTTTTCAATTGAATATTCGAATTGCGCATTAATGTCCTGTACAGCGTTTGCAGAGAAAAATGATATTTTATCATCTTTAACAAAGGGACATCTTCCGGAAGAAACAATAAAAATACTGTTTTCATCATATTCCGCATTTGATATTATATCTTTCAGCATTTCATCATTTACTAAAATTGAACGATCAACATTAAAAACATTTTTATCGGATAATCCGTACCATTCCTTTTCACCTTCAATAAAATCAGCCGGCTTTAACGCTCTTGGCGCATCTGCCGTATCAGGATATTCGGCATACATTACAACATCGCTCCAAGCATAACATTCAGAAAACAGTCCGCTGTTTGCGAGTATATTCTGATCTTCATATGAATATCCCGAATTAATATCAAGATCAAGCAAACCGGCTTGAAAAGATTTATATGTATCTTCGATAGTACAATCTATATTAAATTCTCTCCTGTCAATATTGTGATCCGTTATATAAAATTTTCCTTTTTCCCATATCTGCGGATTTGAATTTGACTCCTTGCCGTTGACCGAAAAGAACATATATGCAGTACAGGATATTGCAAGCACAAGCACAAGAGAGAGCATCTGCATTGCTGCAATTTTAAAACTGCCAAATATTTTATGTACATAGCCGTACAACCTTTTAGGCGAAAACGCCCTTTTGTTTTTTACTTTTTGTTCTGGCTGTACTACTAATTTTCCAAGACGGATAAATGGAATAATATAAGCTGCAAATGAAGCTATGCAAGCCGCTGTCACCGAAAAAATGATTGGCGAATAAGTGATCATTTTTATTCCCCATTCACATTTATAAGCACGGCATATATCTAACC
>CANRFB010000007.1 GCA_947629785.1 uncultured Clostridia bacterium
ATTGCGGCGTTGTCTCCACAAAGATACAGCGCGGGCATATAAAGCTTGAAGCCCTTCTTTTTGCACTCTTTTTCAAGCAGATTTCTCACCGATGAATTTGCGGAAACTCCCCCTGCAAGCGCAGCGGTCTTATACCCGAACTGTTCCGCGGCGGCTATCGTCCTGCTCACAAGAATTTCCGAAACGGTTTTCTGGAATGACGCCGCAAGGTCGTTTTTGTTTATTTCAACGCCCTTTTGTTCCGCATTGTGAGCAATATTTATTACCGCCGTTTTCAGCCCCGAAAATGAAAAGTCAAATTCGCAGCCCGAAATTTTCGGGTGCGGCAAAGTATAAGTATCGGGATTTCCCGTCTGCGCCGCTTTGTCGATATGAACGCCGCCGGGGTACGGAAATCCCAGAACTCTCGCCGCTTTGTCGAACGCTTCCCCCGCCGCGTCATCGCGGGTCCTGCCTATAACGTGATATTTTGTATAATCGAGAACTTCAATTATGTGCGAATGTCCGCCGCTTGCCACAAGGCAGAGATAAGGCGGTTTTAAAGTTTCGTCCGTAAGGTAATTTGCCGCGATATGCCCCGCGATATGGTGAACGGGAACGAGAGGTTTTCCCGCAGCCATAGCAAGACCTTTTGCAAAGCTTGTCCCCACAAGAAGCGCGCCGATAAGCCCCGGGGCATATGTCACCGCAAACGCATCAATATCGTCAAGGGAACATTCCGCGTCCGAAAGCGAACGTTTCACCACGTCAAGAATATTTTCGCAGTGCCGTCTTGAAGCAAGTTCGGGAACTACCCCGCCGAATTTTTTATGCTCCTCAATCTGCGAAGCTACGATATTTGAAAGAATTTTCTTTCCGTCCTCCACAACCGCCGCGGCAGTTTCATCGCAGGAGCTTTCAATTGCAAGAATTTTCATAATTTATTTTCCTTTTTGACCGATAATAATTGTTGTATTTCCCATTCTGAAAACTTTGCGGACATTTTCAAATCCCGCGTTTTCAAAAAGCAATATTTGATTTTCAATCGTGCATGGCGTGTCAAAATGATAAATTTCATTTTCTCCATATGATCACCTTAAAATAATTTTACCACATTTCCCCGAATTTTGCAATAGTTTTTTGTAAATAAATTTACGGCTGCGAAAATTTTCACAGCCGTAAAAAATCACTTTTTAATTACAGGTACCCACACTTCAAATTTTGAATTTGCGGGATCGGGATCAAGGTAAACTTCCACATCGGGTGCGTTTCCGTATTCATATCCCGAAGTGGGCAGCCATTCCGTATAAATGCGCCTTTCAAGTTCCTGAATTGATTGGGACGTTCCCTCTCCCGAAAATACTGCCCACGTTGCCGCAGGAACTGTGTATTCTTCAAAATTTCCCGCACTTTTTGAACTTGGAACAGCAATAAAATAACGCCACTGTTCCTCATTCGTAATACAAAGTCCCAGCACACCCATAGGCGGTGTGTCCATTAATTTAACAAGCTGCTGCAACGTTCCGTCTCTGATAATGGTATGACGAACAGCCGGCTGTCCGCGCCAATTTCTCATAATCAATTTCGTCCGTAATATGTTCCTCAATGTATTTTATGGAATTATTTAACCTTTCCACCCATTCCATATTTATCACCTCAAATCAATTCTAACACAGGAAATACAAACTTTCCTCTTAATTAAAGTGCAAAAAAAGCGAGTTTTATAATTTTTTTATCATAACGAGCCCGTTTTCTTTCGGGAATTCATATAAATTTTTTCTTATGCCCGCGGCTTCAAATCCCGCCGAAAAATACAATGCTTTTGCAGCAGAATTTGACTCCCGAACTTCAAGGGAAATCTGCTTTGCGTTACCCGCAATTTCCGAAATAAATTTATTTATTAAAGCTTTTCCAGCGCCTTGTTTTCTTGCGGAATTTTTCACTGCAATTTTTTCGATAAACGCATTTTCTCCGTCACATAAACCTATAATAAATCCGATAATTTCGCCGCATTTTTCCGCAATTAAAAAAATTCCGTATTTTTCGGAGATCTGCGACAATAACGCATTTTCCGTCCACGGATCGGGAAAAGAATTCTTTTCAATTTCTGCGATCTGCGGAATATCATTTTCAAGCACGTTACGGATAATAATTTCATTCACAGGCTTTCTTCACCTCTTTGCAAAGCTCCCGAAGATCATCTAAATTATTCAGACTTCCGCATTTATTACGGAACGCAGCCGCGCTGGGAAGTCCTTTCAGATAATATGCACACTGCCGCCGCGCCTCGCTTATTCCTATGCGCTCGCCTTTATATTTCACCGATAATTCCACCTGTCTGCACATCATTTCAAGACGCTCGTCAAGGGACGGTTCGGGGAGAATTTCTCCCGTTTCAAAATAATGACGGATATTTTTAAAAAGCCACGGTTTTCCGTAACTTCCCCGACCTATCATAACAAGATCGCAGCCTGTTTCCTTGTACATTTTTTCTGCGCTTTCGGGAGAATCAACATCGCCGTTTCCGATAATAGGAATACTAACATTTTCTTTTACTTTCCTGATAATTTCCCAATCGGCATTCCCGCGGTACATCTGATTTTTTGTCCGTCCGTGAACGGTAATTGCGGACGCTCCCGCATTTTCCAGAATTTTTGAAAATTCAACGGCATTGACGTGCTCCTCGTCCCAGCCTTTGCGAATTTTTACGGTTATGGGAACGGGAACTGCTTTCACCATTGCAGAAACTATTTCCGCCGCCAAAGACGGGTTTTTCATAAGCGCAGAACCTGCGCCGTTTCCAGCAATTTTTGGAACAGGGCAACCCATATTTACATCAATAATATCGGGAGAATATTTCATTAATTTTTTTGCGGCTTCCGCCATAAAATACGGTTCGTCTCCAAAAAGCTGAAGCGCATAGGGGCGTTCATTTTCCATGACAGTACAGAGTTCCTCCGTTTTTCTGTCGGAATAGCAAAGTCCTTTTGCGGAGATCATTTCGGAAACCATATAAGCCGCGCCGTTTTCCTTGCAAAGCGCGCGGTAAGCTCTGTCCGCAACAGAAGCCATAGGTGCAAGCGCAGCGGTTTTTTCAATTTTTACATTGCCGATATAAAAATATTTCAAGTTGAAATTCTCCTTAAAAATTATGCTAAATATTTTTTCATATACCCACAGGTAAACGGGAAAAAATCAAATTTTTCCGTTCCGGTATGAATAAAACCGTTTTTCTCATACCATTTTCTAAGCAGATAATTTTCTTCAACGATCCCGATAGAAATTTTATTACAGCCGAATTTTTTTGCATTTTCATATGAATTTTCAAGCAGGATCGTTCCGATATTTTTATGCCTGTATTCGGGAAGAACACATAAATTATTAAGTTCACACTCGCTGTTATTTTTAATAAGCAACGAATAATAACCAATTATATTTTTGTTTTCAAAATATGCGTACATCGGTCTTTTTTCAACATCAAACTGATACAAAAGTCTGTCTTCCGTAACCGCAAACGCCGTAAATCTCGGCGCGTTTTCGGCTGTAAATCCAAAATCTTCCGCAACAGTAAGGAAACTTTTTCTTATGACGCGAACACACTCCGCAATATCATTTTTGGAAATTTCTTTTATCATTTAAACGCCCCGCTTCATATGTATCTTTCTTTTTAATTTGGATCTGCAATGCTTAATTTAATTCCGGTCAAGTTTTATTCAAAGTTTGCAGCAACTTTCAAATTAATTATTTAATATCCTTCAATATTGTCCCAAAACGGCGCAAATGTACATAATTTAAGCTTATAATTCCCGTTTTCGTCCTTATTCAGAATGAAATCATCATTATCATAAATTCCAGACAAAATATCATTGATCTCATCGATCTGCATTTCCGTAGAAAAAGTAATTTCTGATAAACGATCAACGTGATTTCCCATTCCCGACGTGTTGCCCGTTTCGGAATGGATCTCGAGCAATTCAATATCAGTGATGTTATCTTCGAGAAAATTTTGCAATTTATTTGTTTGATTTGCAGTAGAAATATGATTTACGCACATTCCGAAAATTTCAAAAAATATGTATGCAAATATCAATATTAACGGCAATAAAAGAATTATAATAAATGTCCTTTTTAAATGTTTTATAAAATTACCCATAAAAAATCTCCGATAATTAAAATTAACAGCGCAAATGCAATGATTTTAAGATTTTTCCCGCTTATTTTCCCACAAATTTTCACAGCAAGCGGGTGCAGAAATTTAATCAGAATAACGCATAAAGTTCCGAAAATAATACTGCTGCCGAGAGCGATCCTGCCTTGAAAATTAAACGCCCAATCATCATAATCCCACAGTCGTTCATCTGTAAAAATTTCAAGAAAATACGAAGCCGTAAGTTCCGCTGCCGTAGTCAGAAGCGTTCCCAGAATAAAAATTGCGGGAACGCTTTTTATTTTGCCTAAAATAAAAATCAAAGCCAACGAACAAAAACCATATATCGGACAAATAGGTAGATGTAACATTCCCCTGTCAGTAAAATGTCCCAAAACAGCCGTTGTTAAAACAGTTTCATAAAGCCAGCCGATAAAACCGTAAAAAGCAAATTCAATTACCAAAGCCGGAAAATTTTCCGATATTGAAATAAAATTATCCTTTTGCATCATACCATGTCTTGCCCTTAGAAACATCAGCGGTAAGCGGAATATCAAGCTTTACGGCGTTTCGCATTTCTTCTCCGAGGACTGCCGCCGCGCGTTCCGCATCGCTTTCTTTTACCTCGATAATTAATTCATCATGGACTTGCAAAATTAATCTTGCGTCTAATTTTTCGGCTTTTAAACGTTCATAAACTTTTATCATTGCAATTTTGATAATATCCGCCGCAGTGCCTTGGATAGGCGCATTCATGGCCGCACGTTTTCCGAATGCCTGAATATTTTTATTTGAATTTTTCAGTTCGGGAATAGGTCTGCGCCGTCCGAACATTGTCACGGCGTAACCGTTTTTCTTTGCGTCATCAACGACTTTGTCCATAAATTCGCTTACTTTCGGAAAACGCGCAAGATAATTTTTAATATATCTGTCAGCTTGTGCAACGGAAACGCCAATATCCTTTGAAAGCGAGAACGCGCCAATTCCGTAAATTATGCCGAAATTGACCGCTTTTGCCGCACGACGCATTTCGGAAGTTATTTTATCGGCAGGAACATCAAACACCTGCGAAGCTGTTGCAGTGTGAATATCCATACCGTTCAGAAAACCATTCTGCATATTTTTATCGCCGCTCATATGCGAAAGAATACGCAGTTCTATCTGGCTGTAATCCGCGTCTAAAAGAATATATCCATCATCGGCAGTGAAAAATTTACGCATATTTCTGCCCAGTTCCGTGCGCACTGGAATGTTCTGAACATTAGGTTCTGCCGAGGATATACGTCCCGTTCTGGTTTCGGTCTGTTTGAAAAGCGATCGCACTCTGCCGTCATCGGAAACAACTTTTATAAGTCCCTCAACATATGTGGAATTTAATTTTGTAAGCTGGCGATACTGCAAAATCAGATCAACAATTTCGTGTTTGTCGCGAAGATTTTCAAGGACGTCCGCATTTGTGGAATAACCCGTTTTTGTCTTTTTTCCTGCGGGAAGTCCCATTTCTTCAAACAAAACCGTTCCCAGTTGTTTCGGAGAACCTATATTGAATTCATGTCCCGCCATAAAATAAATTTGTTTTTCCACCGCGGAAATATCTTCAATTAATTTTTCGCCGAATTTTTTTATTCCGTCCTTATCAATACGCACACCGTAATATTCCATTGACGCAAGAACCTCTGTAAGCGGAAGTTCAATTTCTTTCAGAACTTTTGTCATTCCCTGTCTTTCAATTTCCGCAAGCATAATTTCAGAAAGCATGGGAAGCGCCGCAATATCCGCATTTTCGTCAAGTTCGGGATATGTGGGAGCGCCGTATTCCATGCACATTTTTTCAATTGAATACTCGCTTGAATTGGTATTTAAAATATATCCTAAAATATCCGCATCGGAAACTATATTCTTCATTTCTCTGCCGTTTTCAAAGCAAAAACGGTATGCGGGTTTTGCGCCGAAAGTGATTTTTTCACAATCGGAAGAAAAAAATTCAAGCTGTTTATTTTTGTCGGAAATAGTATAAATTTTATTTTCCGCAAGAAGTCTGATAATTCCGTCCTTAAAAATAAAAGCCGCCTTTTTTATTTCAGAAATATTACCAGTAAATTCGCCTGAAATTTCATATTCTTTTTTTTCAGAAACCACAGAAGTATGTTTTTCCGTTATTTTTGCAGGAGAAATTTCAAGCCTTTCTAAAAGTTTAAAACATTCAAGCCCGGTGAGAATTTCGGAAATTTTATCCGGATTTTTTTCTCCTGATTTATAGGAATTTATATCATTGTCAATAGGCGCATTTTTTACAATTGTGGCAAGCCATTTGCTCTGTTCTGCATCGGATTTTCCCGCTTCAAGCTTGGAAATTACAGATTTTGTCGCTTGAATATTTCCCGATCCAAGATCGGAATAAAGCTGTTCGATGGTATGATGATCGGCTATAAGCTGTTTTGCGGTCTTTTCGCCTATGCCTTTAACTCCGCTTATATTGTCGGAACTATCCCCCATAAGCGCTTTTAAATCAATTAATTCTATCGGCGGGAAACCATATTCTTCGATGAATTTTTCTTCGTTATATTTTATTGTACCTTTCATGGTGTGAAGTAAAACAGTTACTTTATCATCGATCAATTGCAGCGAATCCCTGTCCCCCGTAAGAATATAACATTCGCCATCAGAATCATCACATATTTTTGCAAGAGTTCCGAGAATATCGTCCGCTTCAAAGCCCTCGCATTCAAGAACTTTTACTCCCAATGCAGTGAGAATTTCTTTTATTATAGGCATTTGCTGCGCAAGTTCATCGGGCATTCCATGACGGTTAGCCTTATATGAATCCACCGCTTTATGACGGAAAGTAGGCGTGCGCATATCAAAAGCAACGGCAATTCCATCGGGAGAAAATTCCTTTACCGTTGCAAGATAGATATTCATAAAACCCGTTATGGCATTCGTATACATTCCCGACTTATTTGAAAGCATTTTAATTCCGTAAAATGCGCGGTTCATAATGCTGTTGCCGTCAATTGCAAGAAGTTTCATATAAATTCCTCACATTTCAAAAAATTCTTTTAATTTTTTCAAAGCGTTTGCGCGGTGGCTGACCGAATTTTTTTCTTCCGCGGAAAGTTCCGCAAATGTTTTATCCCCGTACAAAAATATGGGATCATATCCGAAACCGTTTGTGCCGCGGCTTTCATAGCCTATTTTTCCGAAAACTTTTCCCGTAAAATAATGCGGTTCACCCTCATTGTCAATATAGCAAATACAACAGGTAAAATTCGCGGTGCGTTTTTCATCGGGAATATTTTTCATTTCATTAAGAACTCTTTCTCGCCTATGTCCTGATTCGGCATATCTTGCTGAATAAATTCCCGGCGCGCCGTTCAAAGCTTCAATTTCAAGTCCGCTGTCATCAGCAATTACGGGAATTTTTTTAATATCGTAAACCGCTTTTGCTTTTATGAATGCGTTTTCCTCAAAAGTTTTCCCGTTTTCCTCTGCCTCAATATCAATTCCCGCTTCGGATTGTGAAATTATTTCAAAGCCCATAGGTTCAAGAATTTCACGTATCTCACGCAATTTGTTTTTATTGTTGGACGCAAGAATAATTTTCATTCCGACTCCTCCGAATTATTTTCATCGTCTGAATTTTCTTCACCTTTTTTCTTTTTTCCGAAAGTAATTTCCTTGAACAAAAATTCAAATTTACCGTGATCTTTCTTTTGGGGCGTTTCTTCGTTTTCGGAAATATCTTCGGAATTTTCCGTTTCGGGAATTATTTCTTCGCTGTTTTCAGTAATATTTTCTTCTTCGGGAAATATTTCATTATCATTATTTCCCGTAATTTCAGGAACATTTTCTTCTGCGTCTTTCTCGGAAATATTTTCTTCGGAATTTTCCTCATCTGTAAGACGTTCATAATTATAATCGAAATCCGTTTCCGTTTCAAAAAGCGCGTCCACAAAATCTTTTGCATGAAAATCTTGTAAATCGTCAAGTTTTTCGCCAACGCCCACAAGTTTGACAGGTATACCAAGCTCACGGTGAATGGAAATAATAATTCCGCCCTTTGCGGTTCCGTCAAGTTTTGTAAGAACGATTCCGGTAATTTCCGCGGTTTCATTGAAAAGCTTAGCCTGATTTACCGCATTTTGCCCAGTTGTCGCATCAAGAACAAGAAGTGTTTCCAGCGAACAGCCTTCCGCCTGCTGATGCACGATACGGCTGATTTTTTTCAGCTCGTCCATAAGATTTTTCTTGTTGTGCAAACGTCCTGCCGTGTCGCAGATAACAACGTCCGTCCCTCTTGCTTTCGCTGCGGTAACAGCATCAAAAACCACCGCCGCAGGATCGGAACCCTCATCATGTTTCACAATGTCCGCGCCCGCGCGTTCCGCCCAGACCTGCAACTGATCTATAGCCGCCGCACGGAACGTATCCGCCGCCGCAACAATAACACTTTTCCCCTCGTTTTTATAACGCGCTGCAAGTTTTCCGATAGTTGTGGTTTTTCCCGCGCCGTTTACGCCAATTACAAGAATTACCGCAGGCTTGTTTGAAGTGTCGATCCCCTTGTCCTCGCCAAGCATTTCCGCAATAATTTCTTTTAATTCGCTTTTAATTTCAGAAGGATCTTTAATTCCCTTTTCCTTGACTTTTGCGCGCAATTTATCACAAATATCAAGCGAAGTTTCAACGCCTATATCGCAGGTAATAAGCAGTTCTTCAAGTTCTTCAAAAAATTCCTCATCAATTTTTGTAAAGGAATTCATCAGAGTTTCCAGTCTGCCCATCATTGAATCCTTTGTCTTTTTCAGACCCGCGGCAATTTTACTGAAAATATTCATTTAAAATACCTCCCTAAAATAAGAGTTGAGATATGAGAGCTGAGAGTTAAGATGATTTTTAACACTTTTTAAATTTTTTACCTACTTATAAATTAGAATTTTCCTAAGTGTGTTGTCTGTTCGCACGCTGACGAAAATCATCTCGGATATATCCGTAAATATTGTAAGTGCAGTAGTTGTTGACCATCTTTCCGTTTCTGATACAGCCTTCAAGTGTAAATCCGCATTTCTTTAAAACTGCATTTGACGCCATGTTTTCTACGTCTGCTTCTGCATGCAATCTGTCCAACGTTGTTTCTGAAAAGATAAAATTCACAACTTTGGTTAATGCCTCGGTACAAACGCCTTGGTTCCAGCAGGTAGGATTTATTCTATATGCGATCTTACCCAGTCTGTCATTTTCTACATCGAATACTTCTATAATCCCGATTACTCTATGATTCTCTTTACTTTCGATCCCCCAATTGAAATCATGGGACGGTTTGCGCTTAATATGTGGTCTTGGGTCAATAAACAGAAATTCCGGATTTTTCTCGTCTTTGCTTGCAGAGCGTCCCCAATATTTATAAACAATGTCCAACCCCAACCATTCACGTAAATCGTCAATATCATCCGGTGTTAGTTTGCGCAAATATAACCTTTCTGTTTCAAGTTCAGGGATCCACAAATATTCTTTTAGCATAAATCTCACCTATTATAATATAAATTCTGCAGCGTCTCTATAAATTTAAATTTGTTCGTCATTCTATAATAATAATAATAATAATAATATCGTCATTTTCAAATACAATTGCTTGTTTATTGCCTAGCCGAATACGTTCCGTTCGGTTTACGCTGTATTTTCCTGCTTTTTCACAATTATCATTACAATGTACGATATTATTCGTTAAAGTCGTACTTATCATATCGGCACTTTATATGAAAAACTCCGGCATCTATAATAAAATGCTCACCTTCATATGTGGCAGTCGGATGACAATCACTAATACAAATTTTAATATCGCCGATACTCGTTTCCTTGAAATTGTCGGGAGTACCTGCAATTAAATACTGAACAATGGAATAATCCATATATCCGTTTATATGATCTTCTATTGGTAACAGCACTTCAAAAGGTCTCTCAATATTAACTCCTAACGACAAGAGGTATTCTGCTGCATCAGGATAAGATCGTTTTATTTCATCTATCAGATTCTGACAATAGGCACATTCACAAATATCCTCTCTTTTTATACTTGCGTAATATGCTTTTGTTCCTTCAATATCCATAAAAGCACCTTTAAATTTCGATTTTTGCAAAATTCAACCTTTTACTGAGACACAACCGTAAAAATTAATTTCGTGATCTGTCAATTGCATCAATTATTTCAAAATAATCATTAATTTTTTCTTTGGCTTCATCTTCCGACAAATTATATTCCGACATAACAAGATGAAAAACCGTGCCTACAGAACAGTCCTGCGAAAATTTATCCCGGATAAAATCAAGCTCGCCCATCTTAAATTTCCTCCATAAGCAATAAATATTTTCTCAATTACAAGTTAAATTTATATAATGATCCAG
Organism: uncultured Clostridia bacterium; assembly: GCA_947629785.1. Classification (GTDB taxonomy): domain Bacteria; phylum Bacillota; class Clostridia; order Oscillospirales; family Ruminococcaceae; genus RGIG8773. Next base: position 10,529 of record CANRFB010000007.1, read on the forward strand.
CAAATCATATATTCTGTCATGAAGAGATGAAAATTTAAATCCGGCAGTATTTGCCTTATCGGTATTTATGCTGTATTCCGTCTCACCATTGTATGGAGCGCTTTCTCCCGATATGTCAATAACAGCTTTTTTGCCGGTTTTGTTTTCGACATAATTAATTATTTTCTTTATGGAAATCGTTCCGTCCGAACTGCCGTTTATTGCTCCGTTAAAATTTTTATCAGCAAGAAAAGCAAGGAATTTCCCCGCTTCATCGGAAAATACAAATCCCAGCCGAGAATTTAAATTGTCAATATTCATAGGAATTTCTTTAATTGTATGTTCCACATAAAATAGCAGTCTTTTTGTGTAATCGTCTTTCCCTATAGCAAAGGGAAATCTTACAGCTGTCCAGTTTTTTGCAGAATATTCCTGACATAAAGCGCGTTCTGCCTGACGTTTTGACTCATCATAGGGAAATTCCTGTCTATCACACCATATTAATTTTTTTGATAAACCGTCAAAATCAGGTTCCGCCGTATTCAAATGTTTAGGTTCATAAACAGCAGTGCTGGACGTAAAAATATATTTGTCGTGATCTATATTTTCAATCGCATATTTTATATCATTTGAGCAATAGGCAATATTATCTATTATAACGTCAAAATGTCTGCCTGCAAAAGCATTTTTCATATTTTCCGCATTAGTTCTTTCAACAATTATTCTTTCTGCTCTGTCACCGAAATTATCGGACGCCTTTCCTCTTGTGGCAATTGTAACATTATGCCCCATTTTTAAAAGTTCGTTTACCGCGTGTATTCCGAAAAATCGCGTCCCGCCTATTACTAAAATTTTCACTGTTTCACCTCAATATAATTTAAATTTTATATCCAAAATTCCCACGCGCATGAACAGGAATCATCTGTTACATCGGGATAACAGCTTATACAGCGGCATTTAATTCTTTCATCAATGACTTCCGCAAAGCCGCCGTATTCATAAATCGCCGCGCTTTTGCATGGGTGAAGCGGCATATTTTTTCTTATGCGCGCTTTCTGAACGCGGCATACTAAAATTTTATGTATAAGTTTTCCGTCTTTAAAAATCGTTTCGCTTGGATTTGCCCTGTCGACCATGCGGTATTTCAAAGCTTCCGCAAGTCCTTCAAGTCCCGCATTTTCGGGAAGTCCGAGGAATTTTTTTATCCGTCTTGCTTCGGAACGGGTATATAATTTCCACGCTTCTTCATCATGGTGCATAGCACTGTCCATGCCGTTTTCCTTTTCAATAGACTGAAACCACACACCGTCCATTGCAATTAAATTTTTTGAATCAATAAATAAAAGTTCTTCCAATTGTTCTCTTGATAATTTTTGCAATTCATTTTTATCAAGCATTTTTTTATCCTTTCAAATATTTTATTTTGCGGTGGGATTTTCTAAATCTACAGGCGGCTGGTCAAGTCTTAAAACTTTGGAAATGCCTTTTTCCTGCATTGTAACGCCGTACATAACGTCCGCTTCTTCCATAGTTCCCCGACGGTGAGTTACTAAAATAAACTGCGTTGTATCGGTAAAATGCCGTAAATACTGCGCATATTTCGTAACATTTACATCATCAAGAGCCGCTTCAATTTCGTCAAGAATGCAGAACGGCGCAGGCTTTATTTTTAAAATTGCAAAATAAATTGCAATTGCCACAAATGCCTGTTCACCGCCCGAAAGCAGCGAAAGATTCTTGATAACTTTTCCCGGAGGTGCAACGTTGATCTCAATTCCGGATTCCAGAACATCGGAGGGATCGGTAAGAGTAAGTTCCGCCTTTCCCCCGCCGAAAAGTTCCACAAATATCTGCTTGAAATTTTCATTTATCGCGTTAAAACTTTCGCTGAACTGACGGCGCATATTATCGGTAAGTTCGTCAATAAGGCGTTCCAGTTCACGCTTGGAATTTTCCACATCGTCAAGCTGTTCTTTCATGAAATTATAACGCTCGGAAACTTCCTTGTATTCCTCGATCGCCGCAACATTGACATTTCCCAAATTGCGTATCTTCTGCTTTGTATCGTTAAGCCGGCGCTGAACGGCAGGAAGATCTTCAACAGGCTTGGCAATTTCCGAAGCCTCTGAAAGATATATCCCATACTGTTCCTGCATATCTGAAATAATTCCGTCATAATTATTCTGGAAAGAAATATTCCGTTCTTCAAGACGAGTCATTTCGCGGGAAAATTTTTCTTTTTCGTCGTTAAGCCCGCGGATCTTAACACGTCCCTCGTTAAGCGTCTGTTCCATCTGACGGCGTTCCGACTGCTCGGCGGAAATTTTCCCATTGATTTCTTCCACCGTGCCTTTGGAATTTTCCAGAGCCGCCTTATATTCTTCAATTAATTTTTCCTTTTCAGAAATAATATTTTTCTGCTCTTTCAGAGCGATCGCAAGCCGCGCGGAATTATCACCTATATCCGCAAAACGTTCTTCAAGCTGTTTAATTTCCGCATTAAGTGCGTCCCTGTCCTTGCTGCGTTCCATTTCGTAGAGCTTCATTTCCGACATATCCGCGGAAAGTTTTTCTCTCTTTTCGCGAATTGCAGAACGCTTTTCATCGCTGTCTGCGGCAATTTTTTCAAGTTCCGCAATTTCCTTTTCGCAGTCCTTTAACGCTTCTTTTGCGTCCTGAACATTTTTATCCGTATCGGAAATTTTATTTTCAAATGCTTTTGAATTTTCTTCCGCAGCCGTTATCTGCTGACGCGTCTGCACAAGCAAAGCTTCAATGCGCTTTAATTCAGAGTCAAAACGTATTTTATCCTCGCCTATAATGCGAAGTTCGTCCTTTGCGCCTTCAATGTCAAATCCAAGTTTGTCCGTTTCCGCCTGTAATTTTTCTACATTCTGCTTAACGCCTGCAAGCCGTTCGGAAAGCTTTTCTTTTTCCGCGGAAAGTTTTTCAATTTCATTTTTCCGCGTAAGAACACCGCTTGAACGCGCTGCCGAACCGCCCGTAAACGAACCGCCCGCGTTTATTACCTGTCCGTCAAGAGTAACTATTTTGAACTTATAGTTATATTTTTTTGCAATAACGGTCGCCGTATCAATATCCTCCGCAACGGCTGTCCGTCCCAGAAGTGATGTGAAGATCCCCTCTAATTTCGGGTCAAAACCGACAATATCCACCGCAAGAGCAACAAAACCCATGCAGTCGTCCAGACCGCGTTCCGAAAGGCGGTTTCCTTTTACGGAAGTGGTGGGAAGAAATGTTGCGCGTCCCGCTTTTGTTTCCTGCAAAAGTCTTATTCCGCGTTTTGCAGTTTCTTCATTTTCAACGACAATATTCTGCAAAGCCGCTCCCAACGCTGTTTCTACCGCAAGACTGTATTTGCTTTCAACATTTATAATCTGCGCAACAGAACCGTAAACACCGCGAAGCTGTCCCGATTTTGAAGCTTTAAGTATCTGCTTTACCGAATTTGCAAAGCCCTCCATGCTGTTTTCCAGATCGGTAAGCAGGCGAATTTTCTGCTCTTTTTCGCGGATCGAAAATCCCAGATCTTCAAATTCCTTTTTAGCAAGCGAAAGCTTTTCCGCTCTGCCCGAATAAAGTTTTGTAAGACCGTTTATGCGGTTTTCATTTTCGCCTGTTTTTTCGTCCAGAAGCCGCAGACCGTCCTCCGAATCCTGCTTTTCCTTTTCAAGGGATTCCGCATATTCCCGAAGCTGTTCCTCCTGCTCGCGGCTTTTTTTCAGCTGTTCGTCAATATCGGATTTTACCGTATCAGCGGAAGAAATGGTAATATTCAGTTCCGACTGTTTTATATAAAGTTTTCCGAGATTTCCGCTTACATCGGAATAATGGCTGTCAAAGCTGTCCTGTTCGGAAATAAGTCCGTTCAGTTCTTCCGTTGCGGCGGCAAATTTCTTTTCGTTATCCTCAATATCCTTTTCCGCCTGCTTGATAAGTTCCAATTTTTCGTCAATTATGCGGCGGTTCTCATCGCTTGAATTTTCCGCAGCCGCCTGTTGTTTTTCAATATCCGCAATAGTTTCTTTGCAGTGGGAAATATCATTTTCATAAACTGCAATATTTGAATGTAACCCCGTATTTGCCTTTTCGGTCTCCAGAATATCCGCCCGCATTTTTTCAATGCGCAGGGCGGAATCCTCCATTTTCTTCTGAATTTCCTCCGCTTCATTTTCAAGTCGGGAAATATCCGCGTCCACGGCATCATATTCGTTTTTATTTATAAGTATTTTGTCCGAAAGTTCTGCTAATTTTGCTTTTATGTCATCTATTTGCTTGACCCAAACTGAAATTTCCAGTTCTTTTTTCTGTTCGGAAAGTTCAAGGAATTTCGCCGCTTTTTCCGACTGAATACGAAGCGGTTCAACGCGGCTTTCCAGTTCGCCCATAATATCCGTCAAGCGGAAAATATTTTCCTGCGCCGCCGCAAGCCGTCTTTCGGCTTCGGCTTTCTTGTAGCGGAATTTTGAAATTCCCGCCGCTTCTTCAAAAATTTCACGGCGCTCGTTTGATTTTGCCGAAACTATTTCCGCAACTCGTCCCTGACCTATGATTGAATATCCGTCACGTCCAAGACCCGTGTCCATAAACAGTTCGTAAACGTCTTTCAGGCGCACCTGCGAACCGTTTATAAGATATTCGCTTTCACCGCTTCTATAAAGTTTTCTCGTTACGGAAACCCTGTCCGACGGAATTTCCAGAATACCGCGGTTATTTACAATATTAAGCGTTACCGCCGCAAATCCCACGGCTTTTCTCTGGGTAGTTCCCGAGAAAATAACGTCCTCCATTTTAGAACCTCGTAGGTTTTTTGTGGACTGTTCTCCAAGCACCCAGCGGACTGCGTCGCCTATATTGGATTTACCGCTGCCGTTAGGTCCGACGACCGCCGTCAAGCCTTTGTGAAATTCTAATTTTATTTTATCGGGGAATGATTTGAACCCCTGCATTTCAAGTGATTCCAGATACATTTTATTCGTCCTTTTGTATAAGTATATTTCTTCCGGAAATATTTTTATCCGGCTTGAATTTTATATAAATTCCCTTTTCTGCAAAATATTTTTTATTGCAGCCTTTATGTCCCGCAGCTTTTGAAACTGCATTCTGCGCGGTAAAAACGGTAATTTTCCCGCTTTGGGAAATTTCCGCAGCGATCTTTTTGCTAAAAATTATCCCCTCGCAAATTTCCCTGAACGCCTGATGATAAAATCCGCCCAGCATATCCGATTCTACCGTTTCCGAAGCATGAAGTCCAAGCTTTATCACGCGGATATTGTTTTTCTCGAAAAGTTCCAGAAGTTCCGCGCAAAGTTCCGCACATTCCTCAAAGGAATACGGAACATATTCTCCATTCTGAAAAAGTTCGCCGAGCCTTGTATTTTTAAGTATAACTGTAGGATAGATCCTGACCGTATCGGGACGAAGCCCGACAATTTCGTAAGCTGTTTGCCTGTCCTTTTCGACGGTTGAACGGTAAAGCCCCGTCATCATCTGAAGTCCCAGTTCAAAACCGTTTTTACGGATAAGTTCCGAAGCGCTTCTGACGTCATTTGCGGAATGTCCTCTTTCATTTGCGGAAAGAACTTCATCGTCCATTGACTGCGCACCCAGTTCAATGGCGGTAACATGATATTTTTTAAGAATATCAAGAATTTCCTCGTTAATTTTGTCCGGACGCGTGGAAATTCTTATCCCGCTTGCTTTTCCGTTTTGAATATAAGGCTGCGCGGCTTCAAGAAGTGACAGCATATAATCTCTTTCTATTGCCGTAAAGCTTCCCCCGAAAAACGCAATTTCCGTATTTCCGTGAGAAAATACAGTATTTTTAAGGATCACGCTTACCTGTTCCGCCGTCGGTGCGGAAGCCGTATGACTTATTGCCCGCTGATTGCAGAATGAACAGGTATTCGGGCAGCCCATATGCGGAATAAAAATTGAAATATTATTGTGTTTTTCAGTCATCTTTATAACCCATCAAACGCAGCGCTTCTCGTGCCGCAGCCTGTTCAGCCTGTTTTTTGCTATGTCCGATTCCCGTACCGATAATGTTGTTGTTAAGTTCCACATTTACAACAAATTTTCTGTCATGATCGGGTCCCGTCTGTTCAGCAAGAACATATTCAACGCGTTCTTCGGGATTTTTCTGAATTATTTCCTGCAAAGCCGTCTTGTAGTCATGAAGCGATTTTGAACTGTCCGCCGCAAGGTCTTTCGGAATAAAAGACAGTACATATTTTTCCGCAGCTTCCATTCCACCGTCAAGGAAAATCGCCGCTATTACCGCTTCAAAAGCGTCCGAAACAATTGACGGACGTTCTCTGCCGCCGCTGTTCTCCTCGCCTTTTCCAAGCAGAATATAATTTCCCAGATCTATTTTTTTTGAAAATTCAAACAACGCTTTTTCGCAAACAAGCGATGCGCGTATCTTAGTAAGTTCGCCCTCGGGAAGATGTTTGAAATGCCTGAAAAGGTGTTCCGAAACAACTATTGAAAGCACGCTGTCGCCTAAGAATTCAAGCCGCTCGTTTGAATTCAGTCCGCGTTTTGCCTCGTTGGAATAGGAAGAATGTGAAAGCGCTTCATGAAGCAGTTCTTTATTTTTAAAAGTATATCCTATCTTTTTTTCAAATTCTGAAAGATCCATTTTTAACACTCCTTTCCGTTTCCGGAAATTTTATGTTTATTCCTTTTCAATATTTGCAAGAGAAGAAGTTATTTCCTCAATAATTTTGCCGTCAACGCAATTTTTAGCCTGTCTTATGGCGTTGAAAAACGCCTTTCCGTCCGACGAACCGTGGGCTTTTATAACAGGTTTTGAAATTCCCAGCAGGACCGCTCCTCCAACTTCTTTGTAATCCATTTTCCTGCGGAATTCCTTGATTTTCGGCATTATCATCAGAGCCGCAATTTTTCCGCCGAGATTTGAAGTAAGCATATCCTTTAATGTGCGGCTGAAATACGAACCCATTCCCTCGTAAAGTTTTAACAGAACATTTCCCGTAAATCCGTCCGAAACTACCACGTCGCATTCCCCGAAAGGCACTTCGCGGGCTTCAAGATTTCCGTAAAAATCCACCGGCGCATTCCGGAATTGCTTATACGCTTCAATTTCAAGATCCCGTCCTTTGGTATCTTCCGAACCTACGTTCACAAGCCCGACTTTCGGCTTGGAAATTCCCATTACTTTATTCATGTAACAGCTTCCCATAACGCCGAACTGTACAAGCATTTCGGGACGGCAGTCCACATTCGCACCGCCGTCAACAAGTATCATATGTCCTTTTGCCGTGGGCATTATCGGCGCAAGAGCGGCGCGTTTAACGCCCTTTATCCGCTTTGCAAGGAAAGTCGCACCGACAACAAGCGCACCGGTACTTCCCGCGGAAACAAAAGCGTCGCCTTTGCCCTCGTTAAGGGCTTTAAGTCCAACCGCCATGGAACAGTCCGATTTATCTTTTATTACCATTGTTGGTTCTTCGTGAATGTCAATAACCGACTCGGTATGTATTATTGATATTTTATCAAGAGATATTCCGTTTTTCCCGGCAGTTTCTCTGATAATTTTTTCATTTCCCGTAAGAATTATTTCCACGTCAAGCTTTGCGACTGCTTCCGCCGCGCCTTTGATAACTTCCAGCGGAGCATTATCCCCGCCGAATGCGTCAACTATTATTTTCATAAAATTACTTCCTTTCCATGTAATTTTCAAACGCTTCAAGCGCCCTGTCCGCAATTTTTTGATAACGTTCCTGCTTGTCCTTTATCCGTTCGTTAATGTCTGGAAGTATTCCCATATTTGCACCCATTGGCTGGAAATCGGTCATATTTTCGTCCGAAATATACCGCGACAGCGCGCCGATCATCGTTTCTTCGGGAAGAATTATTTTTTCTTTTCCCTGCAAGAAACGTGCCATATTAAGTCCTGCCATGATCCCGCCCGCAGCGGATTCCATGTAACCCTCCGTGCCTGTGATCTGCCCCGCAAAGAAAAGATTTTCCCTGTTTCTGAACGAAAAATCAGCGTTCAGCAGTTTGGGAGAATTTATAAAGGAATTCCTGTGCATTACACCATAACGGACAAATTCTGCGTTTGCAAGTCCGGGTATCATGGAAAATACCCTTTTCTGCTCCCCGAATTTCAGATTTGTCTGGAAACCCACAATATTATAAAGCGTTCCGCCGCTGTTTTCTTTCCTGAGCTGAACCACCGCATAAGGACGTTTCCCCGTTGCGGGGTCGCTTAATCCCACAGGCTTCATAGCCCCATAACGCATGGTTTCTTCTCCCCGTTTTGCAAGGACTTCAATAGGCATACAGCCCTCATAGACTGTAAAATCATCCTTTCCTTTCGGTTTATCGAAATCATGCACAGGCGCGCTTTCCGCGTTTTTAAGTTCATTCCAAAAAGAAATATACTCCTCTTTGGTGAACGGACAATTTATATAATCGTCGTCGCCCCTGCCGTATCTTGCGGCAAAGAAAATTCTTTCCTTATCAAGTGAATCGTAAGTAACTATCGGCGCGGCAGCGTCATAAAAACTTAAATACCCGCCGCAAATCCTGCCGATGTCCTCCGCAAGTTTGCCCGAAGTAAGCGGTCCTGTTGCAATTATAACATTTCCGTCGGGAATTTCCGTTACTTCTTCACAGTGAACGGTTATATTCACACAAGAAAGGATCTTTTCCGTCACCATGTCGGAAAATTTCTCCCTGTCAACAGCAAGCGCACCGCCTGCAGGAACTTTTGCCGCCTCCGCACATTCAACGGTCAGCGAACCCAGCCGCCGCATTTCTTCTTTCAGAAGTCCCGCCGCGGAATTTACCCGCGCCGCTTTCAGCGAGTTGGAACAGACAAGTTCCGCAAAGCCTTTGTACTTATGGGCTGGAGTGAATTTTTTCGGCTTCATTTCAAATAATTCCACCGCGATTCCCGCCTTTGAAAGCTGCCAAGCCGCTTCACAGCCTGCCAGTCCCGCGCCTATTACGGAAACTTTCTTATCCATTATTTCTCCTTTTTGATTGCAACTTCATAGCCGCAGCCCTCTTTCAGGCAGAACATCTTTCCGCCCTTTTTGAAAAGCGTTGTGCCGTCGTTGCACTTGGGGCATTTGTCCGAAACGGGAGTGTCCCATGTCATGAAATCGCAGGTGGGATTGTCCTCACAGCCGAAATACTTCTTACCCTTTTTGGATTTTTTCTGCAAAACTTTCTTATGGCATTTCGGGCAAACTCCGCCCGTGTCCTTTACAATGCGCTTTGTATTTGTACATTCGGGGAAACCGCTGCAAGCAAGGAATTTTCCGAAACGTCCTATTTTTATTACCATAGGCTTTCCGCAGACTTCGCAGACTTCGTTTGTTTCCTCATCGGGAACTTTAACCCGCTTTCCGTCCATAGCCGTTTCGGCTTTTGCCAGTGTTTCGGAAAAATCTCCGTAGAAATCCTCTAAAGTTTCCACCCAGTCCTTGTCGCCAACTTCAATGCGGTCAAGACTGCTTTCCATAGCCGCGGTGAATTTATAATCAACAATATGCTCAAAATGCTGCTTCATAAGATCGGTTGTAACTTCCCCGAGTCCCGTGGGGCGAAGCTGCTTTCCGTCACGTTCAACATAGAAACGATTAACTATTGTGGAAATTGTAGGCGCGTATGTGGACGGACGTCCGATGCCGTTTTCTTCAAGCGCCTTTATAAGCGTTGCCTCGGTATAACGCGCGGGCGGCTGCGTAAAATGCTGCTTTCCCTCGATATTTTTCAGTTTGAGAATGTCGCCGTTTTCAATATTCGGAAGAACTTTGTCCTCCTCCTCGTTTTTGGACTCCTCGTAAAGAACAGTAAATCCGTCAAATTTTACCGAAAATCCCGTTGCCCTGAACGTGCAGCCGTTGGCGTCAATATCAACGGAAACCGTGTCAAGGACAGCATTTGACATCTGACTTGCAATAAATCTTTCCCATATCAGTTTGTAAAGTTTATACTGTTCCGCGGTAAGGCTTGCCTTTACGCGGTCGGGAGTAAGTTCGGGCATGGACGGTCTTATGGCTTCGTGGGCGTCCTGCGCGTTTGATTTGGACTTGTAAATTTTAGGCGAGGACGGAATATAATTCTTTCCGTAAGCACTTTCGATATATTTATACGCAGCCGCGCGGGCTTCGTCCGAAATTCTTAACGAGTCTGTTCTCATGTAGGTAATAAGACCTACCGCGCCCATGCCGTCAATATCAACGCCCTCATAAAGTATCTGGGCTGTTTTCATGGTTTTTGCAGCCGCAAAACCAAGCTTTTTGGAAGCTTCCTGCTGCATTGTGGAAGTTGTGAACGGCGGCGCAGGAGATTTTCTGCGGACGGATTTTTTAACGTCCGTAACCTTATATTCCGCGCCCTCAAGGCGTTTCAGAACGCTGTCCGTTTCAGCCTGCGAATGAAGTTCGGTCTTTTCCCCGTCCATTCCCACAAATGACGCGTCAAACTGCTTCTTTGAAGAGGGAGCGGTCATTTTCGCATCAATAGACCAGTATTCTTCGGGCTTGAAGCTGTTTATCTGCTTTTCCCTGTCAACAACGAGGGAAACAGCCACCGACTGCACACGTCCTGCCGAAAGTCCGCGCCTTACCTTTTTCCAGAGGAACGGCGAAAGCTTGTAACCCACTATTCTGTCCAGAATACGCCTTGTCTGCTGTGCATTTACAAGGTCAATATCTATGGAACGGGGGTGCGCCATTCCGTTCTGAACGCCTGTTTTGGTTATTTCATTGAAAGTTACCCTGTTGGTTGCGTTCAGAGGCAGGTCGAGAATGTGTGCCAGATGCCATGAAATCGCTTCTCCCTCGCGGTCGGGGTCGGTTGCAAGATATACGAAATCCGACTTTTTTGCTTCCTTTTTCAGGTCAGAAATAAGTTCTTCCTTGCCTTTTATATCCGTATATACAGGCTCGAAACCGTGTTCCACGTCTACGCCGAGCTTTGATTTGGGAAGGTCGCGGACGTGTCCCATGGAAGCAACCACTTCATAACCGTTTCCAAGATATTTTTTTATTGTTTTAGCCTTTGCGGGCGACTCAACAATTACCAATTTTGACATTTTATATCAACCCTTTCTATGTGGCAGAATTATCCGTCAATTTGCCGAATAGCTGTGCCCTGCCGCGGGAGAAACCGCTCCGTCAAGTTCCAGTTCGGTAAGCAGCATAAGCATTTCGGAAATATCCATGTCAAATTCCGCCGCCAGTTCATCGGCAAGCATAGGCTTTTCGCTTGCTTTCAGGAACGCATATATCCGCGCTGCTTCACCGTCAAGCACGGAATCGTCAAACTTCGCACTTTCTTCTTTCCTGTCAGGCTTCTCCGCTTTTGATACGCGGACTGTTTTAGGAGCTTTTGTTTTTTCGGGAAAATCATCGGGCAGTCTTACATCTGTTTTCATAACAGCATTTGCTATTTTATGCCCATAATTTTCGTAATATTCATAAATGATGTCATTTACGCCGCAAAGACAATACGCGCCGTCCCTGATAAGGGAAACATTACCGCCGTATCTTTTGTCAAAAAGATTATGCGGAGCAACGGCAAAAACGTCCCGTCCCTGACTTGCAGCAATATTCGCGGAAACAAGCGCGCCGCTTTTCTGTCCCGCTTCAATAACAATAGTTCCCAGTGAAAGTCCCGTCAATATCCTGTTTCTCGCCGGAAAAGTCTGATACGAGCCTGTAGCGTTCGGGAAATATTCCGAAATAAACAGACCGTTTGACTCTATTTCCTTTCTGTACGCGGAATTCTCCCTCGGATAATCGTAATCAACGCCGCAGCCGAGAACGGCTATCGTTCTGCCGCCGCCTTTTATAGCCGACAAATTCGCGGCTATATCTATTCCCACGGCAAAACCGCTGACAATTGTAATTCCCATGCCCGCAAGCTGTCTTACCAGCGCTTCGGTAAGCCGAACACTGTAATCGGAGGGTTTTCTCGTTCCCACAACAGACAGGGAAAATTCATTTTCCAGACAGCCCATATCTCCGCGGCAGAAAAGCACCGCCGGCGGATTATATATTGACCGCAACCTGTCGGGATATATTTCATCATCAAAAGTCAGTATGTATATATTATGCTTTTTGCAGTAAGAAATAAGCTCGTTCACCTGCTCTGCCGAAACGCGTTCCGCGGCTCTGTCCTCGGCTTCGGTAAGGAACTTTTTCCTTTTTTCGCTGTTTAACAGTGTTTCATACGCTTCGGAAATATCCGGAAAGCGGTCTGCATATTCCCATATGCGGTTATTTCCGCAGCCGAAACAATTTACGAGCCAAAGCCATTCATAGATGTTTTCTCCGCCCATTCAAAACACTCCTTATTGCATTTTTAAGGCAAAACCGCACAAAGACCGCAAACCCGATCTTTCTGCGGTATGGTCTTAATTTTTGGTAAATTCCCACATGATAATTCCCGCCGCCATTGCCGCATTAAGCGAATTTATATTCCCCTGCATTTTTATGGTAAGCCGTTCATCGCAGATGCCGCTTATCTCACGGGGCAGACCGTTTCCCTCGTTGCCGATAAGAACAGCCGCACCGTCCGAAAAATCACATTCCGTAAGGGAAACCGCGTCGCTGTCCACCACAGCCGCATAAGTTTTTACGCCTTTCTCTGCAAAAACAGAAAATATTTCCCCGAAATCTCCCTCAGAAACGTTCAATCTGAAAATACTTCCCATTGTGGAACGTATAACTTTGGGATTATACAAATCGCAGCAATCCGACAGGAAAAGCCCGTCTACTCCCACGGCATCGGCGGTGCGGATTATCGTACCCAGATTTCCCGGGTCGCGGACTTCGTGGAGAAGAACGTACCGTCCGCCCTTTCTCACAGTTTCGGAAACAGAGGGCTTTTCGGGCATACCGCACACCGCAAAAACGCCCTGCGTGTTTCCCGTATCGGAAAGTTTATCTCCCAGTTCGTCAGAGATAACATACAGCCTGTCATCGGGAATTTCCGTTCGGGAAAGGAAATTTTCCGCGCAGCTTTCGTTCACAAAAATCGCGTAGAACCTTGCGTTTTCCCTTAAAGCGTCCTCAAACAGACGAACGCCCTCCAGAACGAACATGGCTTTTTCTCTGCGGAATTTCTTGCTTTCGGAAAGTTTTCTGTACAGCTTTATATTCGGATTATCCTTGGAAGTTATCCGCTGCATGGAATTTCACCCGCCCGTTTTAACATACTGAAAAAACTGCAAAAGTCAGAAGCAAAATTTTTCGCTTCTGACCTTAAAGCAATTTTAATTAAAGAGCAGCCTTAGCCTTTTCGGTAAGAGCGGTAAAGCCTGCGGCGTCATTAACAGCGATCTCTGAAAGCATCTTTCTGTTGAGAGTAACGCCCGCCTTTTTAAGACCGTTCATAAATGTGGAATAGTTCATACCATTCATTTTGCAAGCCGCGGAAATTCTTGTTATCCACAGCTTTCTGAAATCACGCTTTTTCAGGCGTCTGCCTATATAAGCGTAATTGCCGGATTTCATAACGGCTTCTTTAGCCATCTTGAAGTGTTTGCTCTTTGAGCCCCAGTAGCCCTTAGCAAGCTTTAAAGTTTTATTTCTTCTCTTACGAGTAGCCATTGCTCCCTTAACACGAGCCATAATCTTTTACCTCCGTTTAATATAGTATTTGAAACGCAGCCTGTTAATTATTTATAAGGAATAAGCTGCTTGACTGTAGCGGTGTTTGCAGAGCCTGTATAGCCTGCCGCTCTGTTGATTCTCTTGCGCTTTGTAGCTTTCTGAGTCAGTCTGTGACGTCTGTTGGTTTTCTGGTACTTTACCATACCGCCCTTAGTGAGCTTGAAGCGTTTTTTAGCGCCGGAATGAGTTTTCTGCTTTGGCATAATATATCCTCCTTTGATTCAGACAAAATCGTCTCTTTGAATTTATTTTGAAGCCTTGGGCGAAACGAACATAACAAGAGCGCGCCCTTCCATTTTGGATGGCTTTTCAACAACACCTGCTTCCGCACAAGCATCCTTGAACTTCTCAAGAAGTTCTTCGCCGAGGTGCGGGTGAGCGATAGCACGTTTTCTGAAACGCACCGAAACCTTTATCTTATCTCCTGCTTTAAGGAATTTCATAGCCTGATTTACCTTGGTGTTGAAATCGTTCGTGTCGATGGTGGAGAACATTCTTATCTCCTTGATCTCAACGACTTTCTGGTTCTTTCTGGCTTCCTTTTCGCGTTTATTCTGTTCAAAGACATACTTCCCGTAGTCCATTATCTTACATACGGGAGGTTCAGCCTGCGGAGCGATCTTTACAAGATCAAGGTCTTTTTCCTCGGCAAGCTTCAGAGCTTCCTTAGCCGACATGACGCCGAGCTGTGAACCGTCATTGTCAATAACGCGGATCTCCTTATCGCGGATCTCTTCATTGATCTGAACTTCTTTGCTGTTGCTGCTGCTTATGGTAAGCACCCCCAAAAATAAAAATAGACGGAACAAAACATTCCGCCCATATCAAGCACACACAAGCCTATTGCAAGCCTGCGCAAACATTCTGATATTGACCGCTGCTCGCTTTGCGGCAGGGTGAGAACGGAAAGTTCTGCTTTATTAAGGCGTTCAAGCCGCCAACGGATTATATTATACACTATATTTTTCCGCTTGTCAAGGGTTTTTTCAAAATTTTTTTGAAATTCTCACGCAAGCCCGCAAATTCCGCAATTATTATAAACTCAATGATTTGAAATATGTTCCAGCAACAGCTTTAAGGCATCGCTTTTTGCTCTTTCATCGGCTTTTCTTGAAGCTTCTACCAATTTTGTTTCATATGGAGTCAGTGCCTTTGCAGAAATATGCTGTCTATCCAGAAGATAATCAAGAGTAACATCAAAGCAATCAGCCATTTTTACAAGCATATCGGGAGCAGGACTTCTTTCTCCGCTTTCATACCTTGAATATGAAGCGTCGGAACAATGCAGATATTCGGCAACTTCATGCTGTGTCATCTGCCGTATTAAGCGGATCTCTTTCAGCTTCAATTCCATAGCTTTCTCCTATTCAATAGACAGATCTTCATCTGTAAGAACTATTTCGCCGTTTTCATCTTCGTATTGTCGTATCTTTATTTTCACCAAAGTTTCTATCATATTTGCCATTGAACGATTTTCACTTTTAGATATTTTTTTGATCTTTGCATAATCAGCAGGGTCAAGACGTAATGTAAACTGAGATTTTATAACAGCCATTTCTGATACCTCCGTTTAATTATTATGATACCGGATATATTTCATAATGTATGCAATCACATTGACATCACATTGATGTTTAAAAGATAAAACATATTTTACAGAACATAGAAAACCGTAAAAAATCCGTACAAAGCATGATCGCTCTGTACGGATCGCATTATTCTTCGGAATTGTCCTCCGTCGGCTCGGAAGCCGCGTTTGAACGCAGTTTGTTCTGATATGCTTCATTGTCGAACCAGTTATCCAACACTGTTACGGAGATCGAATACCCCGTTGCAGTCTCCACATACTCGGTTATTTCGCCTGTCTTGATAAGCTCGGTTATCTTCTCCGTAGAAAGATTAAGGTACTCCCCAGCTTCCTCCTCGGTAAGATACTTCTTCTGGGAAATTCCCATGTCGGACGGTACGTTTACCGTATTCGTAGGTGCAAACTGCTTTTCCTCAAGAGTCTTGTTCAGCTTCCGCACTCCGCCGCCTATGTTTATCCCCGCAATAAGTATACATATTCCCAGAAAAACCGCCGCTAAAAGCGTCGGACTTATCCCGCCCGAACGTTTTGCGGGACGCTGATTTGATTGATTTGCCATTGCATCGTCCTCCTTGTTATCAGGATATCCGCACCGTCTTTCCCAGTGCAAATGAATACAGATACGCTTCCTTTACACGCTTGCCAAAGATCTTTGTCAGAGCCGCGGCGTACAGTTTTACTTGCAGATCGTACCTTTCCGCCAGCTCGTCGGGAGATCTGACACGGTCGGTCTTATAGTCCACCAGAACTATCTCACCGTTTTCCTCAAACAAACAATCGGCTGTTCCCTGAAGCATACTATCATTATTATACTCCTTTAATCTGCTGTCGTCAAGTGAAATGTCGGATTTTCTGACTAAAAATTTCTGTTCGCGGCGGATCATGCCTGAATTTTTCATGCGGGAATACAGTTCCGAAGCAAAGAATCCCGATATCTGCTCGATTTTCAGACTGTCAATTTCCTCGCTGCTCATAATTCCCGAATCCGCAAGCCGATGTGCTTCGCCGATAATATCCTGTTCCGCCTTGGAATAGTCCGCGTACTGCATGAACGTATGCGCTGCCGTTCCTCTTTCCGCGGCTGTCAGACCGCTTTCCTCGGAAAAGTCGGGGCGGCGCAGTATAAATTCTTCCTCCGGGCTGTTCTTGGCAACTTCCGTTACCGTCAGTTTAGCCGACTGAATTACCCTTTCGTCGTCATACTTAAAGGCAAAAAGCTTTTTAAGCGCTTCTACCTTTGAACTGTCCGCCTTTGCGTCCGTCTTTTCTGGAACGGTAACTTCCGCTCCTGTCGGTCTGAATACCCGCACATTTACCTTTCCGCTGCCGATGGTCATGTCCTTGTCCTTGGGCGTTTCATCGCCGTTGGAAATCTTTTCAATATCTCCAAGCCAGTTTACATCAGCTTTGAACAGAACTTCCGCTAACCATTCAAGCATTGAACCCGCATTTGCCTTTTCAGAAAGCTTTTTACCGGCATTTCCCGACAAACCGCCCGAAGTATTTCCTGCCGTACTGCCGGCTTCTTCATTTCCGTCGGGCATGGTAAAATTATCATATGCCGATCTGATTTTCTTTAAAACGCCGTCGTTTAACGGAACGGTTATGAAAAGCTGTTCCTTTGCCCTTGTCAGCGCAACATAAAGCAAACGCATTTCCTCGCTTATTGAATTTTTCCTGTTTATCTCGGAGATCATCAGCCGTGGGAATGAATTATAGAGCCGCAGTTTTTTCCTTTCCTGAATTTTCAGACCGATACCGTAATCGGCATTTATCTGAATACGTTTTTTCATATCGGTATCATTAAATTCCGAATAGGTCCCGCAAAGGAAAATGAAAGGATATTCCAGTCCTTTGGATTTATGTATCGTTTTTATGGAAACGGCATTTTCGCCTGCCGATACGGTAGAAGCCATACTCATGTCGCTGCCGCGGCGGATCATATTATCCGCATAGCGTATAAATCCCGAAATTCCGCCGCCTGAATTTTTCTCATAGCTGTCCGCAATTTCAAGCAAAAGCCGCAGATTTGCTTTCTTGACATTTCCGTCCTTGTACGTCTGCACGGTGGAAAGCAGGTCCGTACTGTCGTAAATTGTTCTGATGAATCTTTCTAATTTCTGTGAAGCGGCGCAGTAACGCAGTTTTTCAAAAGTTTTCATAAATCTGTCAAGCTTGGCGTGCAGTTCGTCTGAAACGGTTATGCCCTCCGTTTCCCCTGCCATTATCGCCTTTATTTTGTTGAAAAATTTCTTCTCATCTTTTTTCACAAGGGAAATGACCGCCATGTCCTCTGCATTCAGCATGAACATCGGTGACATAAGCGCCGCCGTAAGCTGAATATTCTGCATGGGATTGTCCACTACCGCAAGCATACTCATAAGCGCGGAAATTTCCCTTGAGCGCAGATACCCCTCCGGTTCTTCCGCGTGCGCTTTTATTCCCGCTGCTGCCAGAGCTTTTGAATACGCCTCGAAATTCTTCCTGCTCCTTGCCAGTATGCAAAAATCCCTTGGTTCGCACGGGCGTTCCGATTTTTTTTCGTAAACCTTTTTCACGCCAAGCATGGAACGTATTCTTTCCGCGGCAGCCGCGGCTTCAATTTCCGCAAGGCTTTTTTCTTCTGCGTCGCTGTCGGAAACTTCGTCTTTTGGGGAATTATCCGAGCCGGCTTTTTTTGCGGAAATTCCAGAAATTACTATTATTTCCGTATCTCTTTCGTCCTCGGGATATTTTGCTCCCTCAACCAATGCTTCGCCGGAAGTGTAGTCCACATCGCCGACTTTTTCGGTCATAAGATTTTCAAATACAAAATTTACAAAATCAATAACGCTCCTGCTGCTGCGGAAATTCTTATTCAGCAGAATTTTAACATTAGGCTTGTAATCACCGTTTTCCGAATAATCCTCGGCAATATTCAGAGCATTTTTGAAAAGCTGCGGGTTTGCCAGTCTGAAACGATATATGGACTGTTTCATGTCGCCCACCGTAAACAGATTGGTTCCGCCCCGTTCGGCAGTTCCGCCCTTGGAAAGCATTTTGAAGATCAGGTCCTGATTATTGTTTGCGTCCTGAAATTCATCTATCATCACCACTGCGTAATATTCGGAAAGTTCCTCCGCAAGCTTTGTTTTATAAATATTGCCTTGATCGTCCTTATCCGCAAGAAGCGTTACCGCAAACTGTTCCGCATCTGAAAATCCCAGAGCGTTTTTTTCATTTTTCAGCGACCTTAATTCGGCGTCAAAACATCTTACCAGTTCAAACAGCGAATGAAGTATATTTGCGTGCTTTTTATAGTCGTCTTTTATCATATCGGAAGTAAAAATATTTTCGCTGAATTTTTTAAAATCCGTTTTGTAATTGTTCCGCCTGTCCATGATTTTTTTGCGTTTTTCTTTTATTTTCTCATCTGTTATCTTTTTTCTTTCAAAATCTGCAAACACCACGCTTTGAACAGCAAATTTCTTATCCCATGTACCGCTTGCGGAAATATTATTTATCAGGCTTTCAAACGTATTTTTATCATTTTCCAAAGCGGCGGATCTTTCCCCCATAAGCTGATTATATTCATTCTGCAAAAGAATTGCTTTGTTTTTAAATTTTTCATATGCGCTTTTGACATATTCTTCGTACAAAGCGATAATTTTCGGGTCGTTCTCAGAAAATCCCGCGGCATAAAAATTTTCCCACTCATTCATTTTGTCGTCATAAAACGGTATTGAAACCAGAAAATTATAAAGTTCAAGCAGAACTTCTTCAAGTTCCGAATCTCCCGCTTTCGTACCGCTGAAAAAGTCGCATAATTTTTTCATGGTTTTTGGCTTTTCGGCGTAGAACTTTTCAAAAGTGTTCGCCGCCGCATTCCGCCTGATAAGGGATTCCTCCTTGTCGTCCATTATCCTGAATCCCGCAGAAACGTCAAGGGACTGAATATTTTCCCGTATCATATCAAAGCAAAAAGAGTGTATGGTGGAAATTTTCGCCGTCTGCAAAAGCGCCTGCTGACTGCAAAGCCATTCGCTGTCGGGTTCATTTTCTATGCGTTTTGAAAGTGCTTCCGAAAGCCGCTGTTTCATCTGCAAAGCCGCGTCATTCGTGAACGTAACTACTACAAGCCTGTCGGCGGGAGTCTTGTTTTCCGTGTCCGAAATTATCCTTATAAGCCGCTCCACCAGCACGGAAGTTTTACCGCTTCCCGCCGCCGCCGAAACGATTATTCCCGAACTGTCCGCATTTATGGCGCTGCTTTGTTCCTTGGTCCATTCACTCATAATTATATCCCCTTTCCTTCCAGAACTTCGGAAATACGCTTTTCATCGTCCGGACCGTATGTACGCACTTCCTGCGGCGGATATTTACCGCAAATCGAATAATAGTCGCAGTAATCACATGGAAGATAACTGTCCGGCGGCATAAGCGGGCTTGCTTCTATCTTACCGTTCAGTATATCCTCCGCCGTCTGTTTTATAAGCTTGTAGGAATATTTCCGAAGATTATCCATCTGCTTATCGGTAACAAGCGAGGACATTTTTTTGCTATATCCGCCTGTGGTTTTAGAGATCTTTACGGGGATAAATTTTCCCCCCACATCTTTTTCCATTGCCTCTATGACGTCTTTTTCTTCCAGAACAAAGCCGTTCATTTTATATGTGGTGCTGTAGATCTTTTCAATATCATTCTCGTCGGAATCCCTGTCAAGCTGGGACTTTGCGTCCTTTGCGGGCATATAAAGCACGCCCGCGGGGATATTTCCGTTATAAATTCCCTTATGGGTATTATCCGTAAGGGCAAACAGATACAGCAGCATCTGCATATTCACCCCGTAAAGCAGATCGGTGAACTTAAACTCCTTTACGCCTGATTTATAGTCAATTACGCGGATATATTTCCTGTTGTTTTTTGAAAAAACATCTATCCTGTCCACCGTTCCCTCAAAATACACGTCTATCCCGTTCTGAGTGGTAAGTTTAAGCGGCGTTTCGCTGCCGTTTTTTGAGATGGTGTATTCAAATTTATCGGGTACAAATTCATTCTGCCTGAATTCTTCCGTCATGTGCATAAGAATATCCGTGACCGTCTGCGCAAGCTGCGAAAAGGTCATTTTATACCGCCGTGTTTTTCCGAAATCCCCGCCTATGGCGTCGCTCTGATAATAGGTTTTCAGGTTGGCTTTTACCTCTTTGAAAATATCACTGCGCTTCATGGAAATAAATTTCGACTTCTTGTTTTTTTTCAGAAATTCACAAAGGCAGTAATGTATTGCCGTACCTCTTGAGGGACTGTCCATGTCCATTTTCCTTGTGGGATAAATGCCCAGACCTTTTTTGCAGTAGTACATAAACGGGCATTTCTTGTAGTCCTCGAATCTTGACGCTGAAAAATATATCGGCTGTCCGAAAAGTTTCCTGCTTGTTTCCCGTGAAAGGCTATGCTCCGCGGAATTTTCCACATCGCGCAGATATTTTATTCTTGACGAATATTCGGGAATCTCATTCAGAACGGCAAGGAGGCTCGCAGAATCGCTGTCGCCGCTGCGGTAATTCTGAACATACTGATAATACGCCGCTTCGGGAGTCGAACAGAAAGAAAGCAGCCCGCGCTTTTCAAAATCGGAAACAATGCTTTTTCCGAAAAATTTTTCCGCCTGATTTGCAATAACCGACGGGTAAAGTGCATTTCCCGAAACATCAGCGCGGGAATAGGATATATACAGCCTGTCCGAAGCCGCCGAAACCGCCGTGTACGCCGTGAAACGTTCCTCCGCCAGCATATCGCGGGAATTTCCCGAAATAACAGTTCCCGCCTGTTCAAGAACGAGCCTGTCCTTGTCGCTGAGAAGCCCCGATGATTTTGCCGCATACGGGAAAAGCCCCTCGTTTACGCCGATAAGGAAAACAGCTTTTACGTTTGAAAGCCTTGCGGTATGCGCCGCCGAAAATCTCACGCAGTCCAGCGTCTGCGGCGGCGAGGAAAGTTTCAGCCTTTCCACCGACGAGGAAAACAATCCCGAAAAATCCGAAATCGACATTTTCACATCGCCCATAGCCTTGTTAAGAGTTTCCAGAAGAACGCAAAGCATATCCCAGAGCTGCTTTAGCTCCCTTACGGCTGTTAAAGCGGCGCTGTCGGCAGTATTGCAGCCGTTGTAAATTTCCGTAATATGTTCCGCGGCTTCCGTTTTATCAAGGAAATCCGTGACCGCGCGGCAGATAGTCTTTCCGTCCGCGTCCTTGCAGGCGCTGCGAAGTTCCGCTATCGGAGAAGTAACTTTCTGCCTTACGGCTTCCGCGTCAACTTTCAGAACTTTGTCCTCGGGAAAATTCTCGTTCCACATCGCCCCGTCAACGTTCCACTTGTAACAGTAATCCTCCGCCGCGGAAATTTCATCGTCCGTAAGCCCCAACATTCCCGTTTTCATATAGCGGAGCCAGTCCTCCGTTGACGATTTTTCGGAAGAAGCAAGTTTCAGCGCCGTTTTGATAAAAATAAACAGGGATTTATGCGCCGCGGTAAAGCTTTCATCGGTGTAAAACGGTATTCCGTATCGCTCGAAACCGCTTTCCATTACCGAAGAATATGTTTCTTTCTGACGGGCGATAACGGCTATGTCCTTATACTTGAAATTTTCCTCCATTACAAGCCGCCGTATTTCCGAACAGACAAAATCCCCCTCCCCGTAAATATCCTGCGAGTTGTAAATACTTATCGCTTTACACTCGCCCTCATATTTACAGTTGACATTTCTGAGAACATTCCCGCTGAAAAATGCTATTTCGGGCGCGTTGAAACGCTTCTGTTCCGTAAGCATATCCACCGTAAATTCAACGCCCATGCTTTCCGCCGTGTTTTTCAGCCTGTAAAACGTCTTGTTTACCGCTTCAAACAGTGAATCGAACTTTCCCGAAATTTCCTCCGAAGCAACGCAGACCGTAAGTTCACCGTCATTCATTATTGCCCTTAACATATCGTATTCATCGGCGGTGAAACTTTTAAACGCGTCTACAAACACGGTTTTCCCCTTGAAATAACCGCTCCGCACGGCTTTTTCCGCCGCCTCGGAAATATCGCTTTCGCCGTCCTTGTAGCCTTTTTCCGCAAGCCGCCTTGTATATTCGGCATAAATAAGCGCAATATCGGTGAATTTGTCCTTTACGCTGTCGTCGGCGCGTTCGGCACAGCTTAAAAACTGCCCGGGAGTTATTCCGCTGACCGTAAAATCCTTTACTATGTCAAGACAGCTGTCAACAAAAGAAAGCTGCGCCGCCTGCCTGTTGTAGAAACAGAATTTCTCATTTTTCAGAATATCCGACACCGTCTGAAACATCATTACATTCTTTACAATATCATCGGCATATCTGCCCTTTGCCCCGCCGTTTTGAATGAATATCTCCTTTGCAAGCTTTGTAAAGGACATTGTATTTACACGGTTGAAAAGTTCCGCTCCCATGTGGTCGTAAAGGTCTTTTTCAAACTCAAATGAAAACTGGTCGGGAATTATTGCCGTAACATCTTTGTTTTCATCAGCCGCAATTTTTATGCGTTTCATCATCTCGCAGGTCTTTCCGGAACCCGCGCCGCCGGCGATAACATTTACCATAAGCTACTTCCTTTCCGATTTGTCTGCAAATCTCCAATTAATATCCCTGTAATACGGAGTGGCGTAATTTATCCCCACCCGCGGCAGAGTTATTATTTCGGGACGATAACCGTCGTCACGGATACATATCCGCGGATTCCCGAAAAGCGGCTGACCGTTGAAACTTCTGTCAACGCCCAGTGCCTTTGTAAGCTTTCCCGGACCGTCATAAATTTTACAGGCGCGGAACAAAACAGCCTGCGGCATTTCTTCCTCGCCTGTAACTACATTCATAAGGCTGTGCATACCGTAACAAAGATAAACATAAAGGTAGCCTGCCTTACCGTATAAAATCTCCGTTCTTGCCGTTCTGCCCTTGCTTGCATGGCAAGCGGTGTCTTCTTCACCGCGGTAAGCCTCCGTTTCGGTTATGCGGAGCGTGATCTTATTCCCACTGTCGTCGGTGCGGACAATAAGCTTTCCCACAAGTTCGGGAGCGACTTCAAGACAATCCCTGCAAAAGAACTTCCTTGGAAGTATCTTACTTTTCATCCGGATTCCCCCTGCCGTCGGAAATATATTCTCCCATCTTTTCAAATACTGCGTTTATATCAAGCGGTTTTGAAAGATGTGCGTTCATTCCCGCCGCCTTGCTGCGTTCCTCGTCCTCCGCAAAGGCATTTGCGGTCATGGCAAATATAGGAATGGTCTTTGCGTCAGGGCGTTCCATTTCACGTATTTTCATGGACGCGCCGCAGCCGTCCAGATTGGGCATCTGGATATCCATAAGGATAAGGTCGTAATATCCTACAGCGGAATTTTCAAACATCTCGACCGCTTTGAAACCGTCCACCGCTTCTTCTATAATTGCGCCTGTTGACGCTCCCAGAAGTTCCCTTGCAATTTCGCGGTTAAGCTCGTTATCTTCCGCAAGAAGTATGTGTTTTCCGTGGAAATCATATTTCCGGATCCCGTCCGCGGAACTGCCTTTGTCATAGGCTTTCCATGTGGTTTTAGCAGTATTTTCGGTCTTTCCGAAAGGAAGCATTACGGAAAATGTACTTCCCTTCTGATAAATGCTGGAAACCGAAACGCTTCCGCCCATAAGCTCGGAAAAACGCTTCACAATGGAAAGTCCCAGACCCGTTCCGCCGTACTTGTGAGCCGTTCCCGAATTTTCCTGTTCAAAAGACTCGAATATCTTCCCGAAATTCTCCTCTTTTATGCCGATTCCCGTATCGGTTATGTCAAACCTGAACCATATTCTGTCGGCTTCGTGTCCGCATTCGCTTACGGAAAATGTAATATTTCCGCCTGCCGATGTGAATTTCAAGGCGTTTGAAATAAGGTTTGAAAGTATCTGGTTCAGCCTCAGCGAATCGCCTACCAGCGGGCTGTACAATTTGCCGTTGATAGTGGTCTCAAAGGAAATTTTCTTTGTTTCCGCCTGTATCTGAAAGATATTGTCAAGATTTTCTATAAGCTGTTCAAACTCAAAAGGTTCGCTGCGTATCTCCATTTTGCCGCTTTCGATCTTGGTCATATCAAGAACATCATTTATCAGCGCAAGCAGATGTTTTGAGGAAAGCTCGACTTTTTTCAGGCAATCCTCAACTTTTGCAGGCTCGTTGATGTGCTGTTTTGCAATAGTGCTCATGCCGATGATCCCGTTCATCGGCGTGCGTATCTCATGGCTCATTCTGCTTAGGAATTCGCTCTTTGCCGCGCTTGCGTACTCCGCTTTTTCGCGGGCGGCGCGGGCTTCCTCATTTGCCGAAGCAAGTTCGCGGGCGTGCCTGCGCATATTTGAAAGCGTCACCGCAAACAAAGTTCCTATCAGTACAAGGACTACTATCAGCGTGGAAATGGCATTCTTGTTGAGCCGCCATATAAGCTTGTTTACACTGAGGTCAACGGCGTCATAGGAAGTTCCTATCATCATATACCATTCCGTGTCCTTTAAAGGTGCATAGTACACACACTGTAAGCCCTCGCTGTTGCGGTAGATGGTCATTCCCGATTTTTCTTCGGAAATATCCTCTTCCACCTGCTCTGCGGAATACCCGTCCTCAAACTGCGCATAACGTTCCATCATGGAAAACATATTCGTGCCGTACGGAAGCGTGGTATCTGCCGAATTGTATATTACCATGCTGCCCTGCTTGGTTATAATGCTTGCATATGTCTTTCCGCCGCTTCTGCTGAGGGCAAGCTGATCCGAAAAATCATCGCTGGAAAATCCCGCTATCGCGCCGATAAAAGTTTTATCCCCGAAACTTACAGGCTCGGTGAGAGTGCCTATAACTATCATATTTTCGCCGAAAAAAGTCTCGTCATAAGAGATCTGGTCGGAATTTCCGTCCAGAAGTTCCGCAAGAAAGCTCAATTTTGTAACGGCGGAATACGCCCCGTCCTTGCTGTAATAAATGCCGTTCTCATCAATAAACGCCATAAAATCAAAGCCGTTGTATTCTTCCATTCTGATGAAATAATCCGCCAGCGAATCGCTGTCTTTAAGGTCTTTATCCGAAACGCAGTCCGCGGCGGTCCTGAGATTTGCAAAACGCGCGGAAAGCCCCGTGTCGAAATGACTTGCGGTCTGTTCCATCATTTCCCGAAGATACACGCTGTTAAGACTTGCAACAAAATCCGCCGTAATTCCCCTTGCCGAAAATATCAGCCATACAAAACAAAGCAGACATACCGCTATGATCACACTTGTAAGCAGGATCATAAAACGCTTTGATCTTCTTTTTACAGGTCGATCCATATCAACCGATCACCTTGATCCTTCCCTCAATACCCGAAGAAATATATTCCTTATTATGTTCTTCAAAATAATACTGCAAAGCACCTGCATAAGTATATTCCGTTTCCGAAATAAGCTTTACGTTCTCCGCAAGCGGTGCTTCATCGCTGAATACGTTCAGCATGGTAAAACCGTCGCCGTTATTGTTGAAATAGCCGTTTGCGCCTGCCATGTAGCTTGTGACGGCAATTATATATTTTCTGCTTTCGTCAAGAGGCGATCCGTCGGGAAGCGTCACATCAAGAAGTTCGGTAGAACCGTCCTCCGCGGGCTTTCTGAAAGAATAGCAAAGCCCCGAAACATTCAGGAATCGTCCCGCAGGTATGCCGTTATCCTGAACGAACCCCGAAATGCCGTTTGAAAGCATCTGACGGATAGTTTCCGCATCGACTTCAAGAGTAACAAGCATATTATCATAAGGGCAAACCACATCAAGGTCCGAGCCGAAAACATTTCCCTTATAAAGGCTTCCTCTTATAGAGCCGCCGTTTACAAATGCCATATCCGCGCCTGTAGCTTCGCGTACAGCGTCCGAAACAAGGTTGCCGATAGTGGTTTCCCCTAATCTGGTATTGTAATTTTCGTAAAGCATATCCTCGTCAACAACGCCGATCAGTGTCTGATCGTACTCGATACTTTCATTGCCGTTTATGTAATAATCGTCCACCTGAGCAAGTGCTGTGGAAATATCCGTATCGCCTCTCAGAACGGCAACCATTCTGTTCCCGAAATATCTTGTTACGTTTGAGGGTATTCTTATATTGTAGATAAACCATCCGTCAGCACATTCCTTTATGCCCGACGGTATCCTGTCGCTGTAAGGAACGTTTTCCGCAAGGTATGAATGTTCCGCGCTTGTGTCTTTTATAAACGCAGACTGCCCCTCAACGGTGGAAAGCAGAGACATAATTCTTTCGCAGGCGTCAAGCTTATCTGCATTTTCCGCATCGGAAAGCGCGGAATTCAATGCAAGATATGAATCAGGCTGTGCGATTATCCAAGGCTGGTTGCCGTTTTCACCGAGGAACGGTCTCATTTCATATTCGTACTTGTCCGTAAGTTCCGAAAGCCTGTTTAAAAAACTTGTATTTGAATATACCGCCAACAAAGTGCCGTCAAGCATACGCTTTTCGACAGGTACCTCGTTGCCGTTCAGGTCAAGTCCCGACAGATTGAAATAGCCTTTCTCCACCATTATGCTGTCAAGAGCGAGACAGTTCTGCATTTTCTCCGAAAATGACGACTTCTTTTCTTTAATATCCCTGCTCCATATTATTCCGTCGGAAACGCCGAGGAAGTCGGGTATCTGTATTCCCAGAAAATAGGAAGAAATAGTGAACCACGCCGAATTTATTCCGAAAAGCGATCCGTCCTCGCCGATGCCCACGCCCATTCCCGCGGCTTTCTCTAACAGCGCGGGGAAATCGGACGCTTTTTCGGGGAAATCCAGACCATTTTCTTCCATGATCGTCTTATTGAAGATATATCCGTAATACTGTCCCGGAGTCGGAATAAAGCAGGATCGACCGTCTATCATAGTTGACTGGACTATTCCCGACTGATACTTGTCCGTAAACGGCTCCGCGGACAGGTCAAGAACATAGTCCCGAACATCGCCTGACGGCATAGACGTGGTGACAATATCCGTTCCGTGACCGTTTCTCAGGCGGCGTTCGCTTTCGCCGTCAATGGTAGCTTCCATGTTTATCTCAATTTCAAGATCAATATCGGGATATGTAGTTTCCACCAATTTTTCAAATTCTGGCAGCTCGGTGGTATACATCATATTTACAACTATCCTGCCGTTATCCGGTGTATTTTCTTTCTCACAGGAAGAAAAGCAGGACAGGACAGAGACTGCCAGCAGAGCTGCAATAATTTTTTTCATGAAATCGCCCCCCAAAAAATCATAAATAATATAAAAATATTTTATCATATTTCGTAAAATTTGTCAAGCATATGCAAAGTCAAATTCCGTGATCTTACAAAAATAAAAGTCCAAAGGCATACGCCTCCGAACTTTTATAAAAATCTATCCGCCGCTTTTGTCAAGAACCTTTTTCAGATGCTTTTCCCGCGCAAAATATTCCTTCGACTCGCGGGCCATTACTCCCGAAAGCACTACAAGGGCGATTATATTCGGCAAAGCCATAAGCCCGTTGAAAATATCCGCAATGTTCCATACCGCTTCTACCGTCATATACGGACCTACAAAAACAGCCGCTATGTATATCCAGCGATAAACGGCAGTCACGCCTTTCTTTGCGTTTGTAAGATACGCAAGACATCTTTCCGAATAGTAACTCCAGCCGAGAATGGTTGTAAAAGCAAAGAACACAAGGCATATCATCAGTATGAAAGCCGTTACCCGCGGCGGGAAAGGCAGTCCGCTCTGGAAAGCCGCGGTGGTTATTCCCACGCCCTCAAGCGTCGGATCGCTCCATGCCCCCGAAATAACTATTGAAAGTCCTGTCATAGTGCATACGATTATGGTATCAATGAATGTTCCCGTCATGGTAACAAGCCCCTGACGGACGGGTTCTTTCGTCCGAGCCGCAGCCGCCGCAATAGGCGCGGAACCAAGTCCCGCTTCATTTGAGAAAATTCCCCTTGCAACGCCCTTTTGCAGGGAGATCATCATTGAACCCAATGCTCCGCCCGCCACGGCGTCAAACCCGAAAGCACTGCGGAAAATTTCCGCCAGAGCCGCGGGAACTTTCGTTATATTCAGAATAATTATCATCAGGCTGAACAGTATATACGCCGCCGCCATGAACGGCACTACCACCTGCGAGACCTGAGAGATCCTCTCTATCCCGCCGATAATTACAAGCGCGGCAAAGACCGTTACCAGAAATCCTACAATTATAGTAGCGTAAGTTATCTCGTTATCGCCTATGCTGAATGCCGTTTTTGAAGCAAAGAAATTATTCGCCGCGGAAGTGATACCGTTTATCTGGGTTATAGTGCCTATGCCGAGAAGTCCCGCCAGAACGCCGAAAACGGCAAAGGCTTTCGCAAGCCATTTCCACTTTGTTCCCATGCCGTTTTCAATGTAATAGAACGGTCCGCCGAGGAAATGCCCCTCTTTGTCAAGGGTCCTGTACCGAATTGCCAGAAAGCCCTCCGTATATTTTGTAGCCATTCCGAAAAGCGCGGCGGCTATCATCCAGAACAGCGCGCCCGGACCTCCTGCCGCAATTGCGGTAGCGACTCCCACAATGTTTCCCGTTCCGATAGTAGCCGAAAGCGCCGTACAAAGCGCGGCAAAACTGCTTATTTCCCCCGGGCCTGCTTCATCGTCCTTTATCATGTACTTGAACGCCTGCGGAAGATGCCTGAACTGCAATCCCCGTCCGCGCACCGTAAGAAGTATTCCGCAAGCCATGATAATTACAATAAGCGGTATACCCCAGACATAGCCGTCAATTGTTTTTATTATCCCATTGAATGTTTCCATAACAGCGATCCTATCCTATATTTTTAAACAAGGTCAAAATAGCTCTTTACCTTAATTTTTGATTCCAGATCACGGGGCGTAAGATTTGCGGGAACTCCCGATTTGCTTACAAGGACCGAGTGAAGCTGTCCGTGCAGGTCGAACCAGTTATCGCGGAACGGACAATCAAATTCATCAAATTCCAGATAAACGCCTTTTGCAAAATTCTTGCTCGTTACGGAAAATCTGTACATTTCCCCTACCTGATCCGCCTTTACCTCTATTTCGGGCGGGAGGAACTTAAATTCCTTAAACGGAACAAACATATACGTTCCTCCAGAAATGACGGCGTTATTACGCACAAGGGAATATTCTATATAGCAGTTCCTGTACATATCGGGAGTAAGTTTCGTAAGGCTTGGGGTGAGTTCCAGAAAGCTTGCGGCTATCATGGGCGGAACGGCAATATCCGCCGCGCCGTGGGAAATTATGGTCGTATCGTTCTTTCTTACCCGCCAGCGTATGCTTCCCGAAAAGCCCTCTGTATTCTCATTTGTAACGCATACAAGAAGTTTTTCCTTGTCGCTGTCGTCGACAGAACAAAGTATGGGCGCATAGAAACGTTTCGCATAGTAATGCAGGGCTTTCCACCGTCCGAAATAGTCAATTGACGACCAAGAAATAACAGGGTTGCTGTCATTCAGCTGCCAGTACAGTGAACCCATGCAGATTCCGCGGTTACGGCGCATATGCTCAACGCATACTTTCAGCGATTCTGCCTGAACAAGCTGAGTGGCGTAGATAAGATTTTCAAAGGAATACGGGTAATGGGTATTTTTTGCGATATAGTAGAGAAGTTTCTCGCTGCCTGCTTCGCATTTCTGGTGTGCTTCCATAACCGGAGACATAAGGTTAAGGTCGTCCTTTCCCGCGAAGCTGAGAACGGTTTTCATGCACGGAACAGACTCAAATCCGAATTCCGAACAGAACCTGAACCTATAGTTCATAAAATCCGACGCAGGGCGGAAATTATGCCACATCGCCCAGTAATGGGTATCGCCTTTCACGTCCGAACTCGGGTCGGAGAACCCTCCTCCCGACGACGGTGACGACGGATGGTAATACCGCTGCGGGTCATAATGTTTTATAACGTTTGGGATAAGCTTTTCAAATATCCGCAGATAGCCCTGCTTCTGTTCATCGGTGACGGGGATCCCCCAATACTGTATGGCGGATTCTATCTCGTTGTTTCCGCACCACATGGCAAGGGACGGGTGATTCCGCAGCCGCTTTACATTGTCGATGAATTCCTGACGTATATTTTTGGAAAATTCCGTATCCGCGTCATAAACGGCGCAGGCAAAGGCAAAATCCTGCCATACCAACAGACCGAGCCTGTCGCATATATCGTAAAAGCTGTCGTCAGGATAGATACCGCCGCCCCAGACTCTTATCATATTGAAATTTGCGGCAATACAGCTCTGAAGCAGGCGTTTTGTGCGTTCGGAGGAGCGGTTCGGAAGAATGTTATCCTCCGGAATGTAGTTTGCGCCCATAGCGAAAATTTTTATTCCGTTGACCTTGAAGCAGAATTCCTCGCCTACGCTGTCGGGAGTGCGGCAGACTTCCACCGTTCTGAGACCGATGTTGAATTCCTTTATATCCACAGGTTCGCCGTTATTGTAAAGCATGGCGCGTATCATGTAAAGCGCCTGCTTTCCGTAGCCTCTTACGTTCCAGAGGACAGGAGAGGATATGACGCATTCATTTGTAACGGTATCTCCGGAACAGTCAACGGACATAAGAGCTTCTTCGCCGTCGGGAGACGTAATGTTTATATCCAGCTTCAGCTTATCGGAAGAAACATCGGCAAGCTTTGTTTCAAAATTCAGACGGACATTTCCGCCGTAATGGTTCTGACGGACATAAACGCTGTCTATCCGTCCGCCCTTTATGCAAACGAGTTCCGCGTCTCTCCAGATACCCATATCGGGAATTGCGGGACCCCAGTCCCAGCCGAACATATAATGGGCTTTCCTGATATGTGGGAAACCGTCCATTGTGGAGTTTACGCCCCAGAGGTAGTCCTTTTCCTGATGTTCCTGTATGTATTTTACAGGAGAGAATATCTTCACCGTTATCCTGTTGAGCGGG
The DNA here is from genome assembly GCA_947629785.1 of uncultured Clostridia bacterium. Classification (GTDB taxonomy): domain Bacteria; phylum Bacillota; class Clostridia; order Oscillospirales; family Ruminococcaceae; genus RGIG8773. The sequence goes on from CANRFB010000007.1 coordinate 41,762, forward strand.
GCAATAAGTTTAGAAACATCAAATTCATAAATGCGGTGCATATTTTCCGTATGCCCCACAAGTTCGCCGTTGAAATACACCTGCGCAACGGTGTCTATTCCGTTGAATCTCAGCAGGAATTTATCGTAATCCTCAACATTTTCCTCAAAGGGCATATCATATTCAAATATATAGTCGGAATCGGCTATTTTCAGCACATTGTATTGATTTTCCCCCACATACGGGTCGGGTATCTTTTTAGCTTTGATAAGCACATCATACACCGAAGCGGGCAAGGCGGAGGAAAAGCTTTCTTCGCTGTCTGATTTCCGTATATTCCATTTACCGTCCAGTTTCATTATCATAACAATGTTCCTCCCAAAAAATATCCTTTTAAAATTATAAACCTTTTTTCCCGATTTGTCAAGGTGCAGACAGCGGCATTTGCAAAAGAAAAAGCGCCCCCGCAGGAGCGCCTTGAATTTTATATCTGCACCGAATAGTTGGGAGCTTCTTTTGTAATGTAAATATCGTGGGGGTGGGATTCTTTCAGACCCGCGCCCGTAATCTTTACAAACTGTGCCTTTTCGTGAAGTTCCTCTATGGTTCTGCAGCCGCAGTAACCCATTCCCGAACGTATTCCGCCTACAAGCTGGAATATGGTATCGGATACCATTCCCTTGTAAGGAACACGTCCTTCTACACCTTCGGGAACAAGCTTTCTGCTGCCCTCTTGGAAATATCTGTCCTTTGAACCCGCTGCCATCGCTCCCAGAGAACCCATTCCTCTGTAAACCTTGAAACGTCTGCCTTGGAAAATTTCCTCCTCGCCGGGGGCTTCGTCGCAGCCTGCAAGCAGCGAACCCAGCATTACAACATTTGCGCCTGCCGCAAGTGCCTTTACGATATCGCCCGAATATTTTATACCTCCGTCCGCAATTACGGGAATGTTGTATTTTGCAGCAACACAAGCAGCGTCATAAACTGCCGTTATCTGGGGAACGCCTATTCCCGCAACAACTCTTGTGGTACATATTGAACCGGGTCCTATGCCGACTTTTATGCAGTCAACTCCCGCTTTTATCAGATCTTCCGCCGCGGAAGCCGTGGCAATGTTTCCCGCAATAAGCGCAGTATCGGGGAACGCGTTCTTTATCTTGTCAATACATGAGAAGATGTTCTGTGAATGTCCGTGTGCCGAATCCAGAACCAGAACGTCCACCTGTGCGTCAACAAGGGCTTTCGTTCTGTCCAGAACGTCCGCCGTAATTCCAAGCGCCGCGCCGCAGAGAAGTCTGCCCGACTTGTCTCTTGCGGAATTGGGGTACTGAACTGCTTTTTCAATGTCCTTTATGGTAATAAGTCCCTTTAAAGTGCCGTTTTCATCAACAATAGGAAGCTTTTCTATCTTGTGGTGCATAAGTATTTCCTGAGCGGCTTTCAGGTCTGTTCCCACGGGGGCGGTAACAAGGTCCTCCCTTGTCATAACGTCGCCTATGGGGATATTGAAATCTGTCAGGAAACGCAGGTCGCGGTTTGTAAGTATTCCCACAAGCTTGCCGTTCTTGTCAACAACGGGAACGCCGGAAATGCGGTATTTTCCCATAAGTTCGTCAGCTTCTGCGACCAGCCTGTCGGGAGTGAGGGAGAACGGATTTACTATAACGCCGTTTTCTGAACGCTTTACCTTGTCAACTTCGTCAGCCTGCTTTTCAATAGTCATGTTCTTGTGGATAATGCCGATACCGCCTTCTCTTGCCATAGCTATTGCCATGTTGGCTTCTGTAACGGTATCCATAGCGGAAGTCATAATAGGAGTGTTGAGTACAATATCTTTTGCCAGCCGTGTTTCAAGGTTCACCATGTTCGGCGTGCAGTCGGATCGTGCAGGTATAAGAAGCACGTCATCAAAGGTAAGACCTTCTTTTACGAACTTTTTTGAGCAGTCTGTTTCCAGCATAAAATTACCTCCTTATTGGATTTCAAACGTCTTTTTTCGGATATTTCTATATAGGATAACACTTTACGCGCATTTATTCAAGTCATTTTTGTGAATTTGCAGGTAAAATTTATTCAATATAAAGAGACAATTTTTGTGCAATTTTTCAAACTGTCCGTTTCCGCTTGGAAATTATCATTATTATGGAATAAGCTGTCATTCCCAAAGCCCCCGATACGGAAACTATCCCGCCTATGTCCCGCGGCAGGGAATGATATACGCATTTTATAGTGTGCTTCCCGGCGGGAACGGGTATTGCCTGAAATCCGAAATTTGCCTTTATGAGCGGAACTTCCTCTCCGTCCACATAAGCCGTGAATCCCTTATCATAGGCAACGCTGAAAAATACAAGCTCCGGCTCGGAAAAATCCGTTTCCGCATTGTAGGAATCATCGTCCGTATAGTAGCCCGAAACGGTCTTTTCGGCGCGCTTTGCACATTCCTCCGCAAATTCTTTATCGCTCAGATCGCGGAGTTCTTCTTCTGGCAGCGGCGAAAGATATTCTTCCGCGGCGGCGGTGTCCTCAAGAACCATTGCTTTCAGCATCAGCTTCACCCGCGCGTCTTTGTCAAGTGCCATGAATTCTTCTCCGGAAACGAAGTATTCATAGCAGAAACCCATTGGAACAAAATTCTTGTTTCTGTAATATGCAATATTCCCGTCAAAACAGTGCAGGTCATAATACTCTCCCATATGCAGATTGCCTGCACTTTCAATAAATCCGGTATCATCAGATAAATACGGCGGAACGTACACTGCAAGTTCTTCCGCCGACAGCAGACATTGTACATGATAATTTTCGGGAATATCACCGTTCTCTATTCCGACAGCGTCCATGTATTCGTTGAAATACGGTGAAATAGTTGTGTTGAGAATATATACGGCGGGAACGTTCCATAACAGATTTCTGTTTTCTGTATTGCTATCTGTTGTTATTCTGCCGCTCTTGGAAATTTCCGTATTAAATTCTTCCGGATAGCTGCTTGTTATTGCTTCCGGATATGGATTCTCACTCATTCCGAACAGCAGCGTCGCTTCCGAAAGCGAAAATGCCGCCGCAACGGTCAGCGTCAGCATTTTAAGAGGGAAACTGCCGTCCCGTTTCATTTTTAAAAGTACTGCAAAGACAATTGCCGCGCCTGCAAATGTTACTGCAAGTTGCATCCATTTCATAATGTTGTTATAATAAGCATCGGACTGCCATATTGTAAGTTTTTCTATCGGGAAAATTATGCAGAATATTATCATAAGAACAGTTGCCGACATCTGGACAACAGTACCCGCTTTGAAATATTTTGAATCGTTTTCCAGTGCCAGACCTGTCATTACCGACATGATCAGCGTCGGCGCAAACATCCATCTTGCGTAGTAGACCGAGCTTCCAACGGAAAATATACTGTTAAAAACCGGAATTATTGCTATTATTATACATATTGCCGCTAATTTGGTAAACCAGCTTTTCTTATTTGAAAGTGCATACGCGATAACACCCGACATTCCGAACATCGGCAGATACATTCCCAGCGACGACCATCTTGAACCGTTTGGGTAAACGCCTTTATAGTCGGGAAAAATATTTGTGTATCCTTGTAAATCAGGCATTGTAAACATAGCCTGAAAAATTCTCGCATACCGCCAAGGCGTCTCATATAAAAGCATATCCCTTATATTCCCGAATGGTTCTCCAAGGCGCGGACTTGTTATAATATACGCCGCCGCAGGTATGAGGACTATTCCCGCAGCCATGACCCCAAGAACCGATTCCGCACCGAGACAGCAGAAGTCTTTGAAGTTTATACGGAACTTTTCGTCCGTAAGCCGCACAAGGAAGTAAATTACAATGAAAATAACTTCCATTCCGAAAAAGTAATAGTTTATGAAAGCACAAAGCATTACCGAAAGCCCGAAAACGCACCGCCGCTTATCAATAACGGCAGCTTCAAGCGCAGCAGGCAGAAGCGGGAAAAACGCCAGTGCATCAAGATAATGAAATAAAAAATTTGCCATGTTGTATCCCGAATAAGCATAAAGCATCGCACACAGAACAGCATATTCGGACCTTTTGCAGAATCTTGAAGCATATATGTACGCAGAAAGCGCACAAACCCCGAATTTCAGAGCTATGACAAATGTAAAAGCATAGATGACCGCCCCATTCGGAAAAAGCGCATATATGAACGTAAACGGACTGAAAAGGTTGTAAAAAAGATATGCACTGAAAAAATCCAGACCTGTTCCCGCATTGAAATCAAACTGCGGCAGATCCATTTCCCTGAGATGTTCAATAAGATATATGGTAAACGGCATCTGCTGAACGTTAAAATCGCTGTAAAAATAGAATATCCCGCCATTTCGTATCGTAAATGACAGTGCTGTTATAAAAAACGGCAATGCCCCGCACAAAAAGGATATCAGATACCAATTTTTGCCAAACGGGGGGGTGAAACGATGGGCTTAGATTTTACAGATAAACTGTTTTTTCCTGAAAATAACAATTTCATAATTTTCCCTCTTCTTTTAAAAGCTTGTAAAAAGTGGGTTCAAAGGAAAATTCCTCAATAAGCTTTTCCGCTTCGGAAAGATACATTTTACGGTTTTCTTCGGAAGTTTTACGTTTCACGGCGCGGATAAGGATATTCTTGGGAGTATGTTCAAAGTCTATGAATTCTAAAAGCTGAGTCCTGTAACCGCAGACTTCAAGAAGATTTGCCCGTATGGAATCGGTGCAAAGCGCGGCAATTCTTTCCTTTACAATTCCGTATCTGGTGAGTATAGAAAAATTTTCCGTTTTCATCTGCCCGTTCAGCTCGTGCTGACAGCAGGGAACGGAAAATATCATGTCCGCGCCGCGCATTACCGCGTTGAAAAGCGCATAGTCGGTGGCAGTGTCGCAGGCATGGAGAGTTACCGCCATGTCAAGCTTGCCGTTCATGGAAGCGCTTCCTATGTCCCCCGTTTCAAAACGGAGGTTCTTGTAACCGTATTTCGCCGCGGCGGCATTGCATTTTTCGATAACGTCCGCTTTCAGGTCAAGACCCAGCATTTCGGTCTCAATTCCTTTTATTTCCGTAAGATAATGGTAAAGCACAAAGGTAAGATAGGACTTTCCGCAGCCGAAATCCATTACCCGCAGGGGTTTTCCGCCTTTTGGAATGTCTTTCACCGCATCGTCGATTATTTCCGCAAAACGGTTTATCTGGCGGAATTTGTCATACATCGGCTTTGCGACTTTCCCGTCCTTTGTAAAAACTCCCATGTCCACAAGCGCGGGGAACGGCTTGTCCTCGGCGATAATATAGTTCTTCTTCCTGTTATGCGAATTTTCCGGAGAAGAATTGCCGTTTTGCGAAATTTTTCGCTTGCTGAAAAACACTTTCCCCTTTTTAGAAACGGACAGTTCAAATTCGCAGGAACTTCCCCAAGCGTTAAGCTGCCGCCAGCCCTCGGAAAGCAGTTCTTCGCAGCGTTTCTCCGTATCTTCCGGAGAAAGATTTTCGTGAAAAGCTTGTTTTTAGGTAAGCTTTTCAAGCAGAAAACCCTTTTCCGTGCGGGAAATGCGTATTTTCAGAAATTCCGAGCCTGCGGGCGGCTTGCTTATAATTATCCTTGCGGGAACGTCCTCGAAAATAGTTTTCAGGTGTTCCATTACTTTGATTTTATAAGATCGCGGAGAACGAGAGCCTTGTCGAGATTTCCCTCAACTTTCAGCTTGCCTGTAAAATACGCCTGAATGGGGTCTGTTTTGCCCTCGCAGATCTTGATAAAGTTCTTGGAATCGGCAATAAGGAGCGCGTCGCGGTCGTGGTAATCGTAAGGCTCAACGGAAAGCTTTCCGCCCTTATACTCGGCGTAGAAAGTTCCCTCGCCGTCGCCTGTAATGTTTACCTGAATGGCAACATCGCCGGACAGTTTGGAAGTATCCGCTTTAACAAATATTTTTTTGATTTTCTCAAAATTTTCCTGAAATGTCATATTCAAAATTCCTTTCAAAATAAATTAAAGATATTATACCACAAAAATCTTATTAAGTCAATGGCAAAAAAATATTCCGCGCCGTTAAACGCCCCGCAAAAGCTTTAGATACGCCGTCTTGTGCAAAATTTGAGAAAAAGCGTACGAACATTTGTTTATTTTGTATATTGAATTTGTGGAACGTATGTTCTATAATAATTTCAGAACAAACGTTCCGATCAAGAAAGAGGATTTAGCCCGTCCTCTTTCAATGAAATGCCGGAAACCACTCTTAACGGCGATGCGGACGGTGTTCGGAAATATTCTATAACATTTAAAAAGAGGAGGGTCATATCAATGGATCCGAAGAAATATTTACAGCAAGCATATGCTATTGACAAGAAGATAAAACTCGATCTGCAAAAATTGGAAGCTGCGAAAGCGTCTTTACAATGTCGGGCGGTAAATTACGACCGTGTCGGAACAAGCACAAACAAAAACGGTATTGAGGAATCCATTGCCCGTGTAATGGACTTTGAAAATTACATCAATTCCGAAATAAATACGCTTACCGCCAAGCGCAGGGAGATAGAACAGCAGATAGCCGCCGTTCCCGACGAGACCTGCCGCGAACTTCTCACCCGCCGATACCTCATGTATCAGAAGTGGGAACTTATCGCCGAAGAAATGACTTACGGCGTACGGCATATATACAAGCTGCACCTGAAAGCACTGGATATGTTTTCCAAAATAATAATAACAGGTCTTGCAAAAGCAAGCTGATTTCCCTTTAAAAATTTTCGCCGGTATTTAAAAGCCGGCGAAAAATTTTAAAATTTAGTAAAATATGAAATATCGTGTTACTTCTGCTTGACAAATGTAGTTATTTTTGGTATAATGTAAAATGTAGAATTATAGCCGGACAAGAAATATAAATTTTCCGGCACGGAGGAAGGATAGTATGAAAAAGAAAACCACAGCTTTTATCCTTACCGCGGCATTGTGCTTATGCCAGATGTTTCCCGCAGTCGGCTATACCGCAAATGCGGATAACGGCGGCGCGTCCGTAGAGGCGCAAATAACGGATTCGAGGGTAAACAGTTACAAGCCGGGCGATAAAATTTATGTTGACGTTTCGGTCAGTCCCATGAAATGCAGCACTTTTGCGCTGAATGCCAAGTGGGACAAGGATTGCCTTGAACTCACAAATGCTGTTTCGGGAAATACCGGTTCGGCGTCTGCACTTACATATGTGCCGTTTATCAGAAGCGGCGGAAATGTTTCTCCGGAACAGTCGCTGCTTAACTATACGGACGGTTCCGCAGACGATGTGTGCGTATTTGCGTTTTCCTCGCCGAACGACGTGAATTTCAGCGGCACTGCGGTAACGCTGGAATTTACCGTAAAACCAAACGCGGAAAACGGCATAAGCAGCGTTGAATTCTATTTTGACGATAACGACCCGCCTAAAAATATCAATTCGGAAAATATTGCCGTTTCACAGTCGTCGGACGAAGCCCATGACGGCATTGTTGAAGCAGACATTACGGGCGGTGTTCATGTAGACACGGGTATTACAGGGTTTGAATTCAGAGGTTCTTCCGGAACGCTTATTCCCGAGTTTTCTCAGGATATACATGAATACGAATTTGCAGTCCCCGTTTCGGAAAGTATTATCCCCCGCGTTGAAGCCGTTCTCGACAACGGCGTGACTGCCGACATAGTTCAGGCTGAAAAACTCAACGATACGGCAACCGTAAGAGTAAGCGCAAAGAGAGATACTATTTACAAAATACGCTTTGTTGAGGATACTTCCAATAAATCAGCCGCTCCGGTCATTTTCCCCGCAAGCACACCCGTTTTAAGAAATACCGATATTTACATTCACGCGGGCGGCGAAGTGTATTTCACTCTGGACGGAACCGACCCTGACAGATATTCAAACAGATATTACAATTACATTTCCGCGGACGACTTTGGTCTGCCTATGGACTGCAGGACCCTGACCGTAAAGGCAATTTCCTACGAAAACGGAAAAGACCCCAGCGACATTGTTACGGCGGAATTCCCGCTGCCCGACCCCGATATTCTTCTGAACGGTATAAAAGTAAATAATTCGGATATAAAATTTGACAACGGCGCGTCTGAATTTGTTTACAAGGTAAATTATAAAGACCGTGAAGCCGTGGGGAATATTTACAACATCAGCGCGGAAGCCGTTGTTTCATCATCGGCGGTAATAGTTGAACCCGCAGTCGTGTCATTTAACAGCATTGACGGAAATGCGGACGAACAGAACGTAAAAATAACAGTCACTTCCGCGGAGGGAAATTCAAAAGTCTATAACCTGAAATTACAGCTTTCCGGCTGCGTCCATGACATTCTGGACGAAGAGGACACCGCCGGCTGTGACAGTTCGGGATTATATACGACAAAATGCCGTATCTGCGGCAAGATAATAGGCGAAGAATTTTCGCCCGCAGCGGGACATTACCCCGCAACTCCCGTTGTTACAAATGCGTCCTGCGGAACAGAGGGAAGCATTGTAACTTCCTGCGTTGTCTGCGGCAAGGAAATATCCCGCGAAACCATTCCGCCCACAGGTGAACATTCGTGGACGGTAATTTCACAAACGGAAAATCACGTTCAAAGACAATGCGCAATTTGCGGAATTTCCGAAAATATTGCGATAATTTCCGGAAATTCCGGACACGAACACTCATTTAACGGAAAATCAAGCGTAATAAGCGAAGCTTCCTGCACGGCGGAGGGCATTAAGAGAACCTACTGCTCCGTTCCCGACTGCGGAGCGTACATAGACGAGAAATTCCCCGCAAGCACCCATGCTTCGCTTCAAACAACGGAAACTCCCGCTTCCTGCACCGCTGAGGGCAGCAGAATAACAAGCTGCACAGCCTGCGGAGAAATCGTAAAAACCGAAGTTATCTCCGCGCTTGGTCACAGTTTTGAATTTGAAAACACCGTTCCCTCCTGCGATAAAGACATTATCCTTACAGCAATTTGCGGAAACGGCTGCGGTGAAACGCTGACATATGTCATTCCACGTTCAAAACATAGATATTCCGTTCAGAATTTTGACGAAACGGGACACTGGTATGAATGTTCCGTCTGCGGAGCGAAAGACCTTACAGAACCGCACATCAAGGACACTCAGGGCGTTCCCACGGGAGAAGATGGCGTTCTGGATTATTACTGTACCGAATGTGAATATCTTATGTCAACGGTAAGAGAACCGTCTTACGCAGAACCAACGGTTCACACCCATAGCTATGACAACAATTGGCAGAGCGATTCCACAAAACACTGGAAAGCCTGCACGGAATGCGGCGAAAAATCGGATATTTCAATCCACACCGAGGACGGCGGCGTAAGTTCAGACGGGGTAATAAAATATTCCTGCACGGTCTGCGGACAGCTTATACGGACGGAAACGCCCGAAGCCGCGCATAAACATTCAATATCATATTCGGCTCTTTTTGAAAGCGACAGCACCGCGCATTGGCATACCTGCCAAGACTGCGGAGAAGTTTTCGACTATTCCGCACACACCGAAAACGGCGGAATTGTTACCAAAGACGCCGAAATAGGTTCGGCAGGCGTAAAGACTTATTCCTGCACGGTCTGCGGATATGAAATTCGCCGTGAAATAATCCCCCCGCTCCCCTCTCCGCCAAATGTCGGACTTGAAACCGTCAAAGGCGCGGAAAATGTGGTATTTACCTACATTGACGAAAACGGCAGCGTGGAAAGCGTTCCGAAAGACGAGATAAAAACGCAGGTCGAGGAAATTGACACGGGAATGATTTCGGAAGAAGAACTTATAGCCGCGTCCGAAATTACGGAAAAGTATGACTCAGATATAAAGGCAATGTATGATATTACGCTTATGTCCAATAACGGAATTGAAGTTCAGCCAAGCGGTGTAATTAAAGTAAATATCCCCGTTCCCGACGGATTGAACGGGGAAGCCCTGACGGTATATCACCGGGAGGGCAACGGTTTCACAAGAATGGAAACAGAGTATGACAGCTTAACAAATCAGTTAAGTTTCCAAACGACCCATTTCAGTATTTACGTTCTTGCTCAGCTTTCGGAACATAATGAAAGCAGCGGCGGAAACGTCAGCGGTGACAGCGGTAATGGCAGTGGCGGAAATCAGAATGTACCCGTTCCGCCGACGACCCGTCCGGTTCTTCCAGATGATTACGGTTATCCTGATATATTCGGAGCGCCGGGCGGTTACAAAAACAACGCTCAGGGCGAGGACGTAAGTTCGGCGGCAGGTCTGAAAGCGGCGTTTGAACAGGCGGGAAGCTTTATTTACGTCGGAACGATATTTGTTCTTGCCGGAACAGCGTGGCTGATTTGCAGAAGATTTGTAAAGAAACGGAAAAAATAAAAAATCGCGGCAATCAAATGAATTCTGATTGCCGCAAATTATTACACGGAGAAATTTTATGGATAAAGAAAGATTTCTGGATTCGGTACAAAAAGTCGTCGGAAAAGAACATCAGCGTTCGGGAATAGGCACATACGGTGAAAAGACCGTTCACGCCGTGCTTAAAAATTATTTTGAACCGTACCCTGACAGTCATGAACAGAAAATCGGCGGGTTCGTGGCGGACATTGTCGGCGAGGACGGAATTATAGAGATACAGACAGGCGGGTTTGAAAAGCTCCGCAAAAAATTGGAAGTTTTCCTTTCGGTAAGCAGGGTAACGGTAGTTTATCCCATTCCTCGGAATAAGTGGCTTATCAGCATAGACCCTTTGACAGGCGAATACGGAAAACGCCGCAAGTCGCCTGTTACAGGCGTTCCTGCGGACGTTTTTCCTGAACTTTACAAAATAAAGCCGTTCCTTGCAAATGAAAATTTCCGTCTTTGCATTATAATGCTCGATGTGGACGAATACCGCGCCCCGCCCGAAAGTTCCGGTCTGAAACGCGGCAGGCGGCGCGGATATGTACGCTATGACCGTATTCCCCGCGAACTTGCAGAGGAAATTTACATTGGCGGCGAAAACGGCTGGGGATATTTCATTCCTGACGGACTTCCCGAGGAATTTACTTCTTACGATTTCGGGAAATTATCCGGAGTTGGGCAGAAATACGGTTCGTTCATGCTGAATATCCTTACCGACGCCGGCGCGGCGGAACGCATAGGCAAGCGCGGAAGAAGTTATCTTTACCGCCTGAAATGAAATGCGTTATTTCTTATACGGGCTGTCAAATTCGGCTTCCGCTTTGGCAACGGCGTCCTCGAGGGTCATTCCCGTAAAGAACGGGGCATTGAGGTAACGCCCTGATTTCTTGTCGTCCGCAAAAGCGCCCACGGCAATTCCCGGAATGGCGCTTTCGGGTGCGTTGGGGGCATGAGGACCGCCGAGGTCGGTTCTGCACCAGCCCGGGTCGGTGAGATTTATCATAACGTCCGTACCCTCGACTTTAGAACCAAGGTCGATGGTTATTTTGTCAAGCGCCGCTTTGCTTGCAGAATATCCTGCCTGTTCTGGTTCAAGGGCGATTCCGCTGGTGGTATTCAATATTCTTCCGAACCCCCGCTCTATCATTTTAGGCATAAAATGGTAACATATCATAGCAGGGGCAACGGTATTTATCTTGAAACTTTCGGTATAATCCTCCACGGGCGTTTTGAAATAATCCGTGCGGTAGGCGATCTGCATACCCGCGTTATTCATAACAATATCAACGTCAACGCCGAGGCGGTCAATATCTTCAAGCATAGCCTTTACGCTGTCAAGGTCGGACAGTTCAGCCGAAACCGCATAGGCTTTCACGCCCATGGCTTTGACTTCCGCAAGTATCTTTTCGGTATGTGAAATATCCCTGCTATGGAGAATAAGGTTACAGCCCCGTTCCGCCATAAGCTTTGCGGTCAGATAACCGATACCTCTTGCCGCGCCTGTAATAAGCGCCCATCTTTTTTTTACGTCTACCAAGTGAAACAGCTCCTTTATATATTTTTTCTGATTTTAACATATTTCAGACGGAATGTCAAGTGACGAAATAAGCCGTTAAATAAAATTATCTGCCGGCTTAATTATAAAAGCCGGCAGATGAAATAAAATTATTCTGTTTTTTCCATAATGTAATTATCGTCGATCTTTACTCCTATATAATTTTCAACGTCAAACAGATCACCAAAACTAATTTGATATTGTCCTATATCGTAAGGACCGTCAATGCCGAACTGATCTAAATATTCTTTTTCTAATTCCGGACTTGATGGATAACATAAACCGTATCCGCTGAGACGGTCCTTAGGATATTCAGTACCGTCACTGCCGATCAAAGCTACATATTCGTATGTGCGCTTTTCATTTAAAAGATATTCTAATTTATCCATGGGAGCAAATGTACTAAACCCGAGGGGTGAAAGGACAAATTCCGTACCGTTTTCATCGACAAAAATTTTCCTCTTTACATTCGGGCTGAAATTCACTGTCATTTCAATATCGTCTGCAAGATTGTGATCCATCTCATTAAATTCTCTGTCATATTTTGTATCAAACGAAATTTTTATTTCGCGTGATTTATCAATGAAATATAACGGTAAATTACAAGTGTAATACATATAAGGATCATCATCATCTGTCATTCTTCCTCCGATACTTGAACCTGCAACAGGTACAGGCTCTCCCGTATCTTCATAGCAAAATACCGGTTCGGGATAGCACCACGAATATTCGTCGTTTACTAAATATTGATCTGCTTCATCATCGAGCGCCTCACACGCAAAAACCATTTCTGCAAAATTTCCGTCGGAAATAAGAGTGTCAAGATAAATTCTGAAATGGGAATTTTCCGCTGACTGCGCATTGTCAATGTTGTTATCCGCAAGTATTCTGACGGCTTCCGTTCCGAGCTGATCTTCAATATTTTCCTCTTTGGATCTTCGCAGACCGTATGCAGCCGCCGATATTGCAGCTGTAAGCAAAACAGCCGCGGCAGCCGCAAAAACAACAGGCTTGCTTAATTTTTTTACAGTTCGTTTATTGCTTATAGGTTCGTTCATTTCATATCCTGCCTTTCTCATTACGCTGCGGAGAATACGTTTTTCAAAGCCGACAGGAAATTTCTTTTCAATATCCGGAAATGCTTCATCAATTATGTCCGAATTTTCGGGTGTAAGCATATACGGCAAATTTTCAAATTCCGTTCCCATGTTTTCAGCTTTTTTCATAAGTTATCCTCCTCTATCATTTTTCTTAATCTGACAAGCGCTCTCGAGATGCGGGTGTCAATTGCGGACGGTTTCATATTCAGGGCTTTTGCGATCTCTTTGCTTTTCTGCCCGAAAAAATATCTGCGCACAATTATCCTGCGGTCGGTATCGCTTAATTTTTTCAGAATATCAGCAGCAATGCTGTCAGACGGGTATGTTTCGGATATGCCTATTTCGTTTGGGATCTCATCAAAGGAAACAGAGCTTATTTCCTGCATTTTCTTCCGGAATATATCCACACAATGCCTTGCGGAAATTACCGAAAGCACCGCCTTTACGGACGAGATCTCAAAATTATTTTTACAGCCGAACTGAAAAAATTTCAGAAAAATATCGCTGACCGCTTCTTCGATATCTTCGTTTGTACAAATATCATTCAGCCGCAGATATGCAATTTTCATAACATATGTGCTGTATTGTCCCACAACTTCCGCCAGACCGTTCCGCGGGTCTGTTTTAAGAAGCCGCAGCAATTCGTTGTCCGTCATATGTTCAGTCCTTTCTTTGAAACGTTTCATATATATAAGTCGCAATATTTCCGAAAAATCTTACATTATTCCGAAAGAAAAATAAAAATTATTTTTCGGGCAATTATCCGGCAAATATAATTTTATCATAAAATACCCGTTTGTCAATTTCGGGCATAAAGTAAAAATTGTTTCCGTGCAAATTTCTTTATACTATTGACTTTTGCAGGGAAAAATTATATAATGTATTCAAGACACCGGAAAAATATTTCCGCATTACAAAGAAAGGAAAATATTGTATGAAAAAGCAAAGTATCTTACTGCTGCTTATGGCGGTAATGACAGTGTTCCTGCTGCCTGTGAACGCTTTCGCGGCAGGAGACGGAACGGAGCGTTCCACATTCACCGTGGGATTTGACGCGGAATTCCCGCCCTACGGCTATCAGGACACCGAAACGGGAGAATATGTGGGTTTTGACCTTTCCCTTGCCGAGGAAGTCTGCAACCGCCGCGGCTGGACACTTGTGAAACAGCCCATTGACTGGAATTCCAAGGACATGGAACTGAAAACAGGCGCTATCGACTGTATCTGGAACGGTTTTACCATGAACGGCAGAGAAAACGACTACACATGGACCACTCCATATGTTGACAATTCTCAGGTGGCGGTGGTGAAAGCCGACTCAGGCATCACCGAACTCGGTCAGCTTGCGGGAAAAGTTGTCGCCGTTCAGACAGACAGCTCCGCACTTGCCGCTTTTACCGGCGAGGACGCTTCGGAAGAAAATATCGCCCTTGCGGATAGCTTCAAGGAACTTCAGCAGGTGGGCGACTACAACAGCGCGTTCCTGAATCTTCAGAGCGGCGCTGTGGATGCAGTATGCATGGACATCGGCGTGGCAAATTACGAAATGGAAGCCCGCGGCGGCGGTTTCATAATGCTGGACGAGCATATTTCCTCTGAGGAATACGGCGTTGGTTTCCTGCTTGGAAATACCGAACTCCGCGATGAAGTTCAGGTAACTCTTCTGGAAATGCTTGCCGACGGAACGTTCGCCCAGATCGCCGAGAACTGGGGACTTTCCGACAGCGTCTGCCTCAGCGCGGAGGATCACGTTACCGATGAGGTCGTAAAGGAAAGCACTTCATTCGGCGAAAAATTAGTAAGCATATGCGGACAGCTCCTGAAAGGCGTTGGCGCGTCTCTGGCAATATTCCTGCTGACGCTGCTGTTTTCGCTGCCCCTCGGACTGCTTATCGCTTTCGGCAGAATGTCAAAATTCAAACCGCTGAGTTTGCTTGTAAAACTGTATATATCCATTGTCCGCGGAACGCCGCTTATGCTCCAGTTATTGGTAGTATTCTTCGGACCGTACTTCCTGTTCGGGGTAAGCACTTCGGGAAATTACCGTTTCTACGCGGTAATAATCGGTTTTGCGCTGAATTACGCGGCATATTTCGCGGAAATTTACCGTTCGGGAATACAGGCTGTTCCCATAGGGCAGCACGAAGCCTGCGAAATTCTCGGTTACAGCAGGCCGCAGAAGTTTTTCAAGATAGTATTCCCCCAGATGCTGAAAAACATAATCCCCTCAATTACAAATGAAGTCATAACTCTTGTCAAGGACACGTCCCTTGCATTTGCAATTTCCTACACGGAGATGTTCACACTGGCAAAGCAGGTAGCCGCTGCGGAAGCGACTATCATGCCGCTGTTTATAGCGGGCGTGTTCTACTATGTATTTAATTTCATAGTTGCGATGATAATGGACAAGCTTGAAAAGAAGCTCAATTTCTTCAGATAAGGACGGTGATAATATGAATTTGCTTGAAGTAAAAAATCTTAAAAAAAGTTTCGGGGATTTAGAAGTTTTAAAGGATATTACCATGACGGTGGGAGAGGGCGAAGTGGTTTCCGTTCTGGGGCCGTCAGGTTCGGGAAAATCCACATTTCTGCGTTGTATTTCCATGCTTGAAACCATTGACGGCGGAAGCATGACATACTGCGACAAGCCCGCCGTTTCCGAAAAGGACGGCAAGCCCGTATACGTTTCCAAAGAGGAACTAAAAGAAATAAAGCACAGTTTCGGCCTTGTTTTCCAGAATTTCAATCTGTTCCCCCACTACACCGTTCTGAAAAACATCACCGACGCGCCCATAAACGTTTTAAAGCGCGATAAGGACGAGGTAATGAAAGAAGCTCAGGAACTGCTTAAAAAGATGGGGCTTTCCGAAAAGGGGGATTTTTATCCGTATCAGCTTTCGGGAGGACAGCAGCAGCGAGTTGCCATAGCCCGAGCCCTTGCCATGAAGCCGAAAATGATATTCTTTGACGAACCCACTTCCGCTCTTGACCCCGAACTTACGGCGGAAATTTTAAAAGTTCTCAAAGAACTTGCGGCGGAAAAAATGACCATGGTCATAGTTACCCACGAAATAGATTTTGCAAGAAGCGTTTCAAGCCATGTTATTTTCATGGACGGCGGTGTGATCCTCGAACAGGGCAAGCCGCAGGACGTTATCGACAATCCGTCAAACGAACGCACAAGGGCGTTCCTGAAAAAGTTAGAGCAGTAATTTTATGGATAATAGTATCATCACCGAACAGGTGGAAAAAAGCATACGGAAGAAATTCCACAGGACGTTGTGGAGCAGGTTTGCAAAGGCGATAGTAACTTACGAACTTGTAAAGCCAAATGACAGTATCGCCGTCTGCATTTCCGGCGGGAAAGATTCCATGCTTATGGCGAAGCTTTTTCAGGAACTGAAAATGCACGACAAGTTCCCGTTTGAACTGAAATTCCTTGTAATGGACCCGGGCTACGCGGACGCTAACCGCCGTCTTATTGAGGAAAACGCCGCGGCAATGTCAATTCCCATAACGATCTTTGAATCGGATATTTTTGAATCGGTAACCCACGTTCAGAAAAATCCCTGCTATCTTTGCGCGCGTATGCGGCGTGGACATCTTTACAACAAGGCTCGGGAACTGGGCTGCAATAAAATTGCGCTGGGGCATCATTTTGACGATGTTATTGAAACCATTCTTATGGGAATGTTATACGGCGGGCAGGTACAGACCATGATGCCGAAACTTCACAGCACCAACTTCCCGGGAATGGAACTTATCCGCCCAATGTATTTTATTCGCGAAGAAGATATAATCCACTGGCGGGATTACAATAAGCTGCATTTTCTCAGGTGCGCTTGTAAATTCACCGAAAACTGCGAAATTTCTCCGGAAGAAAATCTTTCAAAACGTCTGGAAATAAAATCCCTTATTGCCGAAATGAAAAAGACAAATCCGCAGGTGGAAAAGAATATTTTCAAAAGCGTGGAAAATGTAAATTTAAGCACGGTAATAGCCTACAAACAGGACGGAAAAGTGCATAATTTTCTTGATGATTATGACAAAAAATAATTTGTATATTTCCCAAATAAACGGATATAATATCAGAAAAGGAGCTGATATTATGTCCGTTGATTTTTCGGAAAGCCGCACAAAAGTAAACCTTATGCGGGCGTTTGCCGGCGAAAGTCAGGCGCGTAACCGCTACACGTTTTCCGCCGATAAAGCCAAGAAAATGAACTGTTGGTTTCTTTATAACATCTTTACTCTTACCGCAAATCAGGAAAAGGAACACGCGGAAATTTTCTACAATCACCTTAAACAGGAAAACGGCAGGAAAATTACCATTGACAGCGCGGATTACCCCGTGGATAATTACGACAAAATAGAGGAACTTCTGCGGAGCGCGCAGAAAAACGAATATGACGAGTATGAAAACGTTTATCCCGAATTTGCGAAAATTGCCAAGGAGGAAGGCTTTAACGATATTGCCTTTTCCTTTGAAAAAATTGCGGAAATCGAAAAGGCACACGGCGACCGCTTCGGCTGTTTTGCGGAACTTATCGAGAAAAGCAGAATGTTTGAGGGCGACGAAAACACCGAATGGATATGCCTTAACTGCGGACACATTCTGAAAGGAAAAAGCGCGCCCAAACAATGTCCCGTATGTCAGCACGCGCAGGGATATTTTGTTCCGTATAAATATTACAAATTCATCGCCGAACGTTATGGAATGTCCGAGTTATAATAAAAAATTCCGGAAAAATAAAATTTCCGGAATTTATTTTACATAAATAAATTAATTATAAATTTAATTGCCGATGCCGTTCCGAAAAAGAATAATACGGCTCCCGTAATGAACGATAAACACGAACGATCATTTGATACCATAAAAATTCCTCCCATTAAAATTATTCTAATTTCATCTGGTCGGGGTCGATAAGGTCTTTTGCAAGAAGTCCTGCCGCGGGGATATTCTTTACGAAATACTTTTCGGTGTTTCCGAGCATTTCCTCGGTGACGATATACGCGTTATCCACAACGGCTTTGGATTTCAGAGACATTACCTGAACGCCGATGGTATCTCTTGCGGCTTTGGGAAGTATCATTCCCGTATTGAACACGATAGCCCTGCCGTTTGAGGAGCGGACAAGGATATCCGTATTTTCCGTCACCGCAAACATTTTTACAAGCTTTGATTTTGCGGAATATGCGTTGGCAAGCTTTTTGCGGTTGGTCTTGGTCTCGTACGCGTTCAGGGGAACTTTCGCCGCTTTGCCGTTCTCGAAAATCATTATCAGATAGCCACTGTAATCGTTGGTTGCAATAAGCGAGGAAACATTTTCATATTCGTCAAAGCCAAGCTTTACGGGAACGAAATCGCCCAATTCAGAAGCCTTTGTATCCTTGAATTCGCTTGCCCGCGACTTGTAGACCTGACATTTGTCCGTAAAGAACAGCAGTTCAGTCTTGTTTGAGGCTTCCTCCGCAAATACCATGACATCTCCGTCTTTAAGCTTCTGCTGGTCTGCCATTCTCAAAGACTGGGGAGTTATCTTCTTGAAATATCCGCTGCTTGACATAAACAGATTTACCGCATAATCGGGAGTATCGTCCTCCACTTCCTCCTCTTCCTCGTCCCCTGCATAATAGAACATTGTGCGGCGGGGCTGTTTGTATTTTGCGGAAATTTCCTTTAATTCCTCGACTATGATATTCTTTATTTTCTTTTCGCTTTTGAGAATTGCTTCCATTTCGGCAATATCTTTTTCCAAGTCCTTGATATCGGCGGTGCGTTTCAGAATGTATTCCTTATTTAAATGGCGGAGTTTTATTTCCGCAACATATTCCGCCTGAGTTTCGTCAATTCCGAATCCTATCATCAGGTTTGGAACTACTTCCGCTTCTTCTTCCGTTTCACGGACAATTTTTATCGCCTTGTCAATGTCAAGGAGAATTTTCTGCAAGCCTTTCAGAAGATGCAGCCGCTCTTTTTTCTTGGAAAGTTCAAAGAACGTTCTGCGCTTTATACATTCCGTGCGGAAAGCTATCCATTCGTCCAGAATTTCGTAAACGCCCATTACTTTAGGCGTTCCGCCTATAAGTATGTTGAAATTGCAGGAATAATTGTCCTGCAAAGGCGTCATGCGGAACAGCTTTTTCATAAGCTTATCGGGGTCAACGCCGCGCTTTATGTCAATGGCAAGTTTCAGACCGTTAATGTCCGTTTCGTCGCGGATATAGGAAATTTCGCGTATCTTGCCGCCCTTTATAAGCTCGATGATCTTATCCATAATTGCTTCCACGGTGGTGGTGGGAGGTATCTGGGTAATTTCAATGCAGTTTGATTCCTTGTCGAAATTGTAGCGGGAGCGGACTTTTACCGAACCGCGTCCCGTGCGGTAAATTTTTTCAAGTTCGTCCTCATCGTAAAGCATGAAACCTCCCCCCGCGAAATCAGGACCTTTCAGGGTGGAGAGAATATCGTGGTCGGGATTTTTGATAAGGGCAATTGTGGTCTCGCAGATTTCCTCCAGATTAAAGGAACATACCGCGCTTGCCATTGAAACGGCAATTCCCACGTTTGCATTTACAAGCACCGACGGAAACGCCGCAGGCAGCAGAGTAGGCTCCACGGTTTCGTTGTCGTAGTTCGGAACAAAATCCACGGTGTCCTTGTCAATATCGCGGAAAAGTTCGTTGCAGATAGGGTCAAGCTTGGCTTCGGTGTAACGTGAAGCGGCATATGCCATATCGCGGGAATAGGCTTTTCCGAAATTGCCCTTGCTGTCCACATACGGGTGAAGAAGCGCTTCATTTCCGCGGGCAAGACGAACCATAGTTTCATATATAGCCGCGTCGCCGTGGGGGTTAAGCTTCATGGTCTGTCCGACGATATTTGCGGATTTTGTTTTCGGACCCGTTAGAAGTCCCATTTTGTACATAGTGTAAAGCAGTTTCCTGTGAGACGGTTTAAAACCGTCAATTTCGGGCAGGGCTCGGGAAACGATAACGCTCATGGCATAGGGCATATAGTTTTTTTCCAGAGTATCTGTTATCTGTTCCTCGGCGATAATTCCGCTTCCCGCAATATATGCGTTTGAAGCGGGGGTTGTATTTTTTGTTTCGTTTTTTTTGCTTTTTCTCGGCAATTTCTTTCACTCCAAATTAATTATTCATTATATTAAAATGACGTCGGTAGCGTTTGGGAATTTCAATGGGAACATCATAACCCAGTTTCTTTAATGCGGGCGGAATTATTCTCATTCCGTCCTTGAAAAATGCTTCTATTTTTTTCTCTTTTCTTGTTATGCTGTTATAATTTTCGGGACAGACAAATGTCCAATCCGCTCCGTCTTTATTTACCACAAGGCGGAAATATTTATCAATGTCCGTTTCGGGGAATCCCGCTTTTTTAAGCAGAAGATGATGTTCAAAACCATCATCTATCTGCGAAGCAATAATTCTTTCTCCGTCATGGGAAACAAGGACTAAAAGCGGGTCGTCCACGTCAACTGCGGCATTGAAATTTTCCTCGTCGGGGTATTTTATTATTTCCATAATAATTCCTCGCAATTTTAATTTAAGAAATATCCGCCATTTCAAGATACTGATTTCCGAATTCCGCAATATAGTCTTTTCTGCCTTGGAGATTGTCGCCCAAAAGCAGGTCAAACATATTTGCAGTCGCTTCAATATCGGTGGGAGTTACCTTTATGAGCCGCCTTGTAGATGGGTTCATGGTGGTAAGAGACATCATTTCGGGGTCGTTTTCACCAAGTCCTTTTGAACGGTCAATTTTGTATTTCTGCTCGCCTATCATTTCGAGAATTTCGCCTTTTTCCTTTTCGTTATAGGCAAAATACGTCCTGTCCTTGGTGGTTATTTCAAAAAGCGGAGTCTCTGCAATATAAACATATCCCTCGTCAATTAAAGTAGGCGTAAGGCGGTAAAGCATTGTAAGGATAAGCGTTCTTATCTGGAAACCGTCCACGTCCGCATCGGTGGCAATAATAATTTTATTCCATTTTAAATTGTCAATATTGAATGTGGAAAGTTCCTTATTTGACTTTGAACGCACTTCCACGCCGCAGCCCAGAACTTTTATAAGGTCGGTGATGATATCGCTCTTGAATATCTTGTCGTAATCCGCTTTCAGGCAGTTTAATATCTTGCCGCGGACGGGAATTATCGCCTGAAATTCCGAGTCGCGGGCTGTTTTGCAGGCGCCGAGAGCGGAGTCTCCCTCCACAATATAGATCTCCCGTCTGGAAAGGTCTTTTGTACGGCAGTCCACAAACTTCTGAACCATATTTGAAAGGTCGATATTACCCGCAAGTTTCTTTTTAAGATTCTGCTTGGTCTTCTCGGCGCTTTCGCGGCTGCGCTTGTTGAGAATTACCTGTTCGGCGATTTTAAGGGCGTCGTCGGGATTTTCAATAAAATAAACTTCAAGCTGATGTTTGAGAAAATCCGTCATTGCCTCGTAAATGAACTTGTTTGTAATTGCTTTTTTCGTCTGGTTCTCGTAGGAAGTAAGAGTCGAGAACGACGAGGAAATAAGCACAAGGCAGTCCTGAACATCAACAAATTTTATCTTGCTTTCATTTTTCTGATACTTGTTATTGTTTTTCAGATAAGCGTCAATTTGTGAAACGAACGCCGCCTGTACGGCTTTGTCGGGAACGCCGCCGTGTTCCAGAAAACTTGAATTGTGGTAATATTCTATCTGCGCAACTTTGTTGGAAAAGGACACCGCAAAGGAAAGCTTTACCTTATATTCGGGCTTGTCCTCACGGTCGCGCCCCTTGCGTTCGCACTGCCAGAACTGCGGCGGAGTGAGATAATTATTTTCTACTATCTCGTTCATGTAATCGGCAATTCCGTTTTCGTAAAGGAATGTATTTTCCTCAAACTTGCCGTTTTCGTTTTCATATCTGAAAACAAATGAAATGCCGGGATTTACTACAGCCTGCTTTTTTAACGTTTCCTCAAAATATTCCCTGCTTACGTTTATGTCGGTAAAAACATCAAGGTCGGGACGCCATTTTGTGCGTGTTCCCGTCTGCTTCTTTTTAGTGGCTGTTTTCTGAAGTCCGCCGATATTTTCGCCCTTTTCAAAATGCAGGTTGAATTTAAACCCATCGCGGTAAACTTCCACGTCGGTATATTCGGAAGCATACTGAGTGGCGCAGGCGCCCAGACCGTTAAGTCCGAGGGAATACTCATAGTCGCCGCTTTCGTTGTTCTGATACTTGCCGCCTGCGTAAAGTTCGCAGTAAACAAGTTCCCAGTTGTAACAATTTTCCGTCGGGTTGAAATCCACGGGGCAGCCCCGTCCGAAATCCTCAACTTCAATGGAATTATCCTGATAGCGGGTGACGATAATTTTATCGCCGTGACCGTCACGGGCTTCGTCTATGGAGTTGGAAATTATCTCGAAAACCGCGTGTTCGCAGCCCTCAATTCCGTCCGAACCGAAAATTACCGCGGGGCGAAGCCTTACTCTGTCCGCGCCTTTCAGTTTGGTAATACTTTCGTTGCCGTAATCCTTAGATTTTTTTCCTGCCAATTTTTATCTGCCTTTCTTATTTTATTGAAATATTGACTGCCAGCGCGGCTTTTGCAATATGCGTTTCGCCGCCGCTTTCGTCAATCTTGTATATATGTTTTCCGTTTGAAAAAATTACTTCGCCGCTGTCCGTTAAATTGAAATCCAGAACGCCTTTTCTGAGAATTTCCTCGCTGCCGTCGGGAGAACGTTTCACAAGCACTCTGCTGAGGGGCATTATTCCCGAACTGCTGTCATCGGACGCGCTGTTTATCTTATTAAGTTTTTCGGCGTTGATGATATTTCCCTCAATTATAATATCCTTCTGCGAACGGTTCTTTGCCTTTGTTCCGTCGGCGGAATCGCCGCTTTTTAATGATTCGCCGCCGAATATCGTGGTGAAAAAGTTCAGGAAGCCGAACAGCCCTTTTATTATACGGTATGGGAACATTATAACGTCCTTGAATGTAATTCCCCCATCGGGCTTTTCGCCGCCGTAGGGCTGGCGGATAAAGTACAGATTCCCCTGTTTGTCCTCTCTCGGGTGGAGAAAATCGTATTTCTCATCGGAAATAATTTCCGTAATTGACTTTGCGTTCAGGTCAAGGAAAGATATTGCCCGTGGACTTGTGGCGGAAACAGATCCGTACTGATCCCTTGCGTGTCCCGCGGCGGAAAAATATATGCCGTTCCTCGTCTGCGACCAGCAGGGGTTCTCCTCGGTGGTGTCGCCGTCGGTGTATTCGTCAAA
>CANRFB010000008.1 GCA_947629785.1 uncultured Clostridia bacterium
TTTCAGCCACTTTCAGATGGCTTGGTTTTGTGCGCCCTTCTTATTCTTTTAGTTGTCTGATGTTTTTTCAAACTTCAAAAACTTCCGGATAAACGGCTTTTGCTACTTCGTAAATGCCGTTTACAATATTCTGAGAAGCGCGGGCTGTAGCGTTGGAATCAACGTAGTAAACACGGTCGTTCTTTACTGCCGAAATGCTTTCCCAACCTGCGCGGGTCTTAATTTCGTTAAAATCGTATCCGTCATAGGCAACGTTGGTAAGTATAACATCGGGGTCGGCGGCTATGACAGATTCTTCCGAATTGGATATCCAGCCCTCTTCGCTGCCGTAGATATTTTCCGCGCCGATAAGGTTCAGAATTTCGTCAATAAATGTACCGCTTCCGCAGGTGTAAAGGTAGGGGGCAGCACCTATTTCAAAATATACGGAACGCTTGTCTGATATTTCGACAGCCTTTGCGGAAACATCTGCGACAGCAGCGTCAATATCCGCAATAAGTTTTTCGCCCTCCGCAGCAGTGCCTGTATATTTTGAAAGGAATTCAATATCCATTTTTACAGCATTTATAGAAGATGATGTGGGGATATAGATAACATTCACTCCCGCGTCTTTAAGAGAAGCGTAGGGATCGTCAGCGCCTGTCATTGAAATGCCGTTTATAATAACAAGGTCGGGTTCAAGGGCGGCAAGTTCTTCAATATTGAGATTGTAGAAATCCAGTGTGCAGACTGCGGGATCAATTCCCTCAACATCGGCGGAATAAACATCGGCGGCGATAACTTTATTTGCAAGACCAAGCCCCGAAAGTATTTCGGTTATGGATGGTGCGGCGGAAACAATGGTATTTATTGAAGAAGGGACTTCCACCATGTTTCCCTCTCTGTCCTCAATGGTTTCCATATCGGCGGATAATTCCGTATCGTTTTCGGAAAGTGTGTCGGTAACCTCGGCGGATTCCATGACGGTTTCGGTGGGAACTATCTCGGAAGTGGTAATTTCTCCGCCTTCGGGAGTGTAGTGGTCGTTTGCGCAGGCAGACATTCCGAGAGCAACGGCAAATGCTGCAAGCATTGCGGTAATTTTTCTGAGTTTCATGCAAGATCATATCCTTTCATTTTTGCAAATAAAAAGCCCTTTCCGTGCGCTTCCGGAAAGGGTTGACTTATCTGCTGCGAAATTTTTGCCAAAGCAAAGCTAAGCGGTGAGACTTCTGAAAAAAATTCAAACCCTCCGCTTTATTTCATGCAGACCGGATCGACCGTTCACTGCGGCGCACAGCCAACGCCGTTTTAAAACGGCGTAACTACGGGCAGGTCTTCCGACTTTGACTATCCGTTTTGTGCGGAACTCCGCGCGCCTTCCCGACAAAAAGTCAGTGACATATGCGCGAAGCGGCGAACCTCGTCATTACGGCGGCAGGACCGTGCTAAGCTTCCCTATTATCCCCGTCTGCAGCAGAAGCCGCTTCGGGGCACCCGTATAAATTGCATTTTATTTGATTAATCAGATTATAGCACATTCCCCGCGGCTTGTCAACATTTAAAGAAAAATTATTCACAAGGTTTTCTGCAAATTTGGGAATACAAGCCCGCTTGTACGAATATAAATGTGTTAGCAAACGCGAAAATAAGGAGGATTTTGTATGGACTTTAAAGTTAACCGAGAGGAGATTGCAGCCGCGGAGGTCATATTTGACGATACACAGGAGCAGTCGGTAGAACTTGATTATGTGCTGCCGGATTATTATCCGGAAATTTTCAAGATAATCAAGTGCGTGACCGTTCCGAAAATATTGTCCTACAACATCGGCGGAGACAGACTTACTTATGAAATGGCGGTGTGCATAAGCGTTTTGTATTGCAGCGAAGGCAGCAGCGCGGTAAATTCCGTTCAGCAGAAGCTTACCTACACAAAAACCGTTGAATTTGGCAGAACTGTTTCCGAACCGCGGGTAAGTATTGTTCCGAGTACCGACTACATAAATTGCAGAGCGGTAAATCAGCGCCGCCTTGACGTGCGGGGGGCAATTTCCATAAAAGTAAAAGTTTCTGCGCCGGAAAAGAAAGAAATTGTCTGCGACGCATTCGGCGGGGGAATACAGCTGAAAAAAATTCCCGTCACATATCCGTCGTCAAAACTGTACACCACCAAGCGTGTAACGGTTTCGGAAGAGTTTGACCTCGGAATGTCCAAGCCGCCCATTGTGAATATTTTAAGAAGCGACGCGGTGATCGCTTCTTCCGATAAAAAAGTAATTGCCAACAAGCTTATTTCAAAAGGCGAAATATACATAAATATGCTTTACAGCTGCAAAAAGGACGATTCAGACAGCATAGAAGCAATGCAGTTTACTTTGCCGTTTTCGCAGATAATCGATCTGGAGGGCATTGACGAACGTTTTGTATGTAATGTTGAACCGGAAATTATTTCATGCGAAATTGAACCCCGTTCCGACGGCGACGGAAATTCAAAAATTGCCGAATGTACAATTTCGCTTTTAATAGTATGTTCAGCATATCGTCAGGCTTCCGCAGAACTTGCCGTGGACGAATATTCCACTTCTTATAAGACCGAAAGTCAGCGTTCCGAAATAAAGATAGAACTTCCGCCGCAGCAGATAAATTCTTCCTGCGTGGTAAAATGTTCTATGGAATACGGTGACGGCGGCATAGACCGCATTTACGACGTCTGGTGCAGCGTAAACGGAGTTGCCGCAAAGCCCGACACCGAAAACGGAAATATCGCCGTAAACGGAAATGTTTCTTACTGTGTAATGGCGAAAAGTTCAGAGGGCGAACCGGTAATTATTGAAAAGGACGAGGGATTTTCGGTAAATATCCCCGCGGAAAATATAAATGAATTTTCCCGCGCGGAAGTAAAATTAGTTCCGGTGTCCTGTTCCTACAATCTTGCTTCGGATAACAGCATCGAAGCTAAGTCGGAACTTAAAATTACGGGCGAGATCACCGGAACGGTAAATGTTTCCTGCATAACCGACCTGAATATTGACGAAAACGAATCGGTAAAGAAAAATTCAAACTATGCGCTGAAACTTTATTTTGCCGAGGAAAATGAGGACCTGTGGGAAATTGCCAAGAAATACGGCACTTCCGTTTCTGCTATAATTGACGAAAACGAAATTGAGGACGATAAACTCAGCGGAAAAGGAATGATCCTCATTCCCATAGTCTGAAAATGGAGGTATTAACAATGACAAATAATGATATTTACTGTGATATAGCTAAACGTACAGACGGGGATATTTATATCGGCGTTGTGGGACCTGTCCGCACGGGAAAATCGACTTTTATCAAGAAATTCATGGAGCAGCTTGTTATTCCCAATATTTCAAGCGAATACCGCAGGGAAAGAGCCGTTGACGAACTTCCTCAGTCCTCGGCGGGAAAAACCATCATGACCACCGAACCGAAGTTCATTCCCGAAGAAGCCGTGGAAGTTACTATAGGCGACAAAACAAGGTTCAATGTACGTATGATAGATTGCGTGGGATATATAGTTCCCAGCGCTATAGGGTATATTGAAAATGAAGCGCCGCGAATGGTGGTAACTCCTTGGTTTGAGGAGGAAGTTCCCTTTGCCATGGCTGCGGAAGTGGGCACACGCAAGGTGATTCAGGATCATTCCACAATAGGTCTTGTTGTCACGACTGACGGAAGTATTTCCGATATTCCCCGTGAAGAATATGAGGAATCGGAACAGCGGGTAATTGATGAACTAAATTCAATAAATAAACCCTTTGTGGTGCTTCTGAACTGTCTTTATCCCGAATCAAAAGAGTCGGAACAGCTTGCCAAGCAGCTTTCCGAAAAATACGGCACGCCTGTTATTCCCGTAAATTGCGTTGATTTAGAGGAAAATGATATTAACGATATTCTCAGACAGGTGTTATACGCATTTCCAATTAAAGAAATAAATATCTGTATGCCGAGATGGATAACAGGTCTTGCAAAAGGGCACTGGCTGAAAAATGATGTTTTCAATACTATCCGTTCCGCATATGAAAACGTCCGCTTTGTCCGCGATGTAAACGGCGTTGAAGAAAAAATAATGGACGATGAAAATATCTGCCGCGCTATGATAACCGATATTGACCTCGGAAAGGGAAGTGCGGAAGTTGAAGTCGATCTGAAAAATAATCTTTTCTATAAGATAATAGGTGAGGAAACGGGAATAGATATTTCGGGAGAAAGCGACCTTATGCCGCTGCTGAAAGAGCTTACCGTTATCCGCAAAAAGTACGAGAAAATCGAAAATGCCCTTTCCGAAGTGGAAGCAACAGGTTACGGAATAGTTATGCCGACCATAGACGAACTTTCTCTTGAAGAACCCGAGATCGTAAAGCAAGGCGGAAAATACGGCGTTCGTCTCCGTGCGTCCGCGCCGTCCATTCATATGATGAAAGCGGATATCGTAACGGAAGTCAGTCCCATTGTAGGTTCGGAAAAGCAGTCCGAAGAACTTGTTATGTATCTTCTCAAAGAATTTGAGGAGAGTCCGCAAAAAATTTGGGAATCTAACATCTTCGGAAAATCTCTCCACGAACTTGTCAACGAGGGACTTCACAACAAGCTTTACCGAATGCCTGTTGACGCCCGCCTTAAACTTCAGGAAACCCTTGAACGCATTATAAATGAGGGCTGCGGCGGACTTATCTGTTTTATACTTTAAACGAAAAGCGAGACTTTCCTATATGGCAGTCTCGCTTTTTTATCAATTTTTTATAATTATTTCGCATTCTGAATTTGGGTCTGTGCGGATAATTTTGCTTACTGCAGGAACTTTAATAACTCCGTTTGCGGGATTTTTTATGCTGATCACAGGCGTAATAATATCCGCGTCAACAGAACTTTTTTCAAAGGCAAGATCTGTGTCGATCATTTCGCAGTTTATGAGTTTCAGGTTCTTGCAGTAGCAGAACGGCTGTGTTCCGATAATTTTGCAGTCGATAAGCGTCAGTCCGTCCGAATACCATGCAAGATATTCGCTTTTAACGGTGCTGTTCCGAACGGTTATATTTTCTCCGTGCCAGAAAGCGTCTTTTGTGTTGAAACGGCAGTTTTCAAATTCCGCATTTTTTATATACTGAAAAGAATATTTCCCGTCAAGCTCAACATTTGTGAATTTCATGTTTTCCGAACGGAGCATAAAATATTCGCTTACCGCATTGACATTTTCAATGGTGATATTTTTTACCGACCAACCGAATTCGGGAGAAATTACATCACAGTCCCGAAGCGTAATATCCGAACATTCCCGCAAAGCTTTTATTCCGTGAAGTTTTGTACGGGAAATTTCCGCATGATCCGTGTACCAGAGTGCCGCGCGGCAGTTCTCGGTCATTTCCGAATCGGCAATTACAAGCCCGCTGTTGTGCCAGAACGGGTATCTTAAATTGAAATAGCAATCTTCCGCGGTAATATTGCGGCTTTCTTTGAACGCGCTTTCGCCGTCGGCAGGACCGTCAAATGAACATTTTCTTGCGGTAACGTCACGGCTTTCATATAAAGCGCGTTCTTCGTCAAATGTCATATTTTCGATTATCTGCATAGTAGACCTTCTTTATCATGCAAAATTTTCTTTAAAGAATTTCTCTAATTTGTCAAATGGTATAACATTCAAATTATCATAAAGATCCGTATGAACGGCGTCGGGAATTATGAGAAGTTCCTTGTTGTCAGCATATTTGCTGTCTTTTGTCATGGCGGCATGAGCGTCCTTGCTGAAATAGCAGGAATGTGCTTTTTCACCGTGAATTATCAGAACGGCACTGCGAATTTCATTTATATAACAATTTATAGGCTGATTCATAAACGACATACCGCCGATAACGTTCCAACCGCCGTTTGAATTAAGAGAACGCTTGTGATAGCCTCTTTCGGTTTTGTAATACGCGTGATAATCCTTTACAAAGAATGGCGCATCTTCGGGAAGCGGGTCAACGACTCCGCCGCCAAGCTGATATGAACCGTTTCTGAAATCGGTTATGCGCTGTGCGTTAAGGGCTTTTTTCTTTTCGTAACGCTGTTCCTCGCTGTTTTCCGAATCAAAATATCCGTTGGCGTTTACCCGCGCCATATCATACATTGTTGAAGCGACAGTTGCTTTTATACGGGTGTCGAGAGCGGCAGTATTTAAAGCCAGTCCGCCCCAACCGCAAATGCCGATAATTCCTATCTTTTCGGGATCAACATTTTCCTGCACAGACAGAAAATCCACCGCCGCCATGAAATCTTCCGTATTTATATCGGGGGAAGCCATATAACGTGGAGTTCCGCCGCTTTCACCTGTAAAAGACGGATCAAAAGCAATTGTCAGGAAACCGCGTTCCGCCATTGTCTGTGCGTAAAGTCCCGAAGCCTGTTCCTTTACTGCGCCGAAAGGTCCGCAAACGGCAATTGCGGGAAGTTTTCCGTCTGCATTTTTTGGAACGTACATATCCGCCGCAAGCGTTATACCGTAACGGTTTGTGAATGTTACCTTGCTATGGTTTACCTTTTCGCTTTTGGGAAATGTTTTGTCCCATTCCGAAACAAGAGTTAATTTTTCCGACATAAAAATTACCGCCTTTCCGTGTTTGTCCCGATCTCCTTTTCAAAACGATAGATAAGGTAATCAAGACAGTCGATCTGTTTTTCTAACTTGTGAGATTCGCAGAGAACGGCTTTTCTGTGCTTTTTCAGCAGGTCTAAAACTTCGGGAATATCGCATTCTGAATAGGCATTGAGGATCTCCGCGCTTTCCTTTCCGCATATCCCTATATCCGACAAACATTCCGAAAAGTTGTTTTCTTCCGTAAAAGCCATACCCCTCGCTCCCTTTCTGAATATATTATATAACATTATTTCCCGAATGTCTAATACTTATTTTTTATTTCGGAAAATGCTTGAAAAGCATTTCTGAATATGTTATAATGTATTTGGGAGGTATTTTTATGGAAATAAGAGTCCTGCGTTATTTTCTTACCGTTGCAAGGGAGGAGAACATCACAAAAGCCGCGGAAAAGCTTCATATCACGCAGCCCACGCTTTCCAGACAGCTGAAACAGCTTGAGGAGGAGCTGGGAAAAAAGCTTTTTAACCGCGGAAATTACAGTGTAAGATTAACGGACGAAGGAATGTTATTGCGGAAACGTGCGGAAGATATTCTTTCAATGGTGGACAAGACCGAGGAAGAATTCCGCACTCTTGACGAACTCACAGGCGGGGACGTTTATATAGGCTGTGCGGAAAGCTGTCAGATACATTTTCTTGCACAGAAAATAGGTGAACTCCGCAGGCACTATTCCGGGCTCCGCTACCATATCACCAGCGGAAATACCGAGCAGGCGGCGGAACGCCTTGACAGGGGACTTCTGGATTTTGCGGTAATATGTGAACCGCCGGATCTTTCAAAGTACAATTATGTCGAAATTCCCGAAACCGATGTCTGGGGAGTTATCATGAAAAGCGATGATGTTCTTGCAGAAAAATCTGAGATATGCTTTTCAGATATTGCGGGCAGATCGCTGATATGTTCGGAACAGAGTATGGAAAACGATATTTCCCGTTGGTGCGGAGAAAAGACGGATATGCTTGACGTTTCGGGAACATTTAATTTAGCTTATAACGGTTCGGTATTTGTGCGGGAAGGTCTTGGGCTTATGCTGAGCTTTGACCGGCTTATAGACACAAGCAAAGAAAGCGGACTGGTATTCCGTCCGCTTTCTCCGAAACTTGAAACAAAACTGTACGTTATCTGGAAAAAATATCAGGTTTTCTCACCCATAGCCGAAAAGCTTATAGATGAGATACGCAAAGGATTCTGATGCTGTTACTTTCCGTGTCTGGTTTTGTTATTCAGGATATTGCAAACCTTATAAGCGACACGCATATCCGGAAACCACACGCTTGCAGCATAACAGAAGTCATAAACATATCCTACAGAATACCTGTTTGTAACATTATTAAGGTATATGTAGAATTTTAAAACTGTGGTGTTTTCCCAGTCAGGTTCAAAATGCGGGCAGAATTCATCATGCAGAGCCTGAAGTTTCATTCCCATTTCGATTTTGTTTTTTAGATCAGTCATAATAGTTGTCCTTTCTTTCTTTTTCATTATTTTATTACATAATATACGCCTTGTCAATAGGCATTTAAAAACTTTGTAAAATATGTTCGGAAAAATATATATTTTGTTGTTTATTATTTTGTCGAACTGTGTCGAAAATGTATTATTTATCATTTAGGAGGAAATTATATGAAAATAGACAAACTTGTAGGAATTTTATCAATTCTTCTTCAGAAAGAAAAAGTTACCGTTCATGAACTTGCAGAACTTTATGAAGTTTCCGACCGTACCATATACCGTTATATTGATACACTTGGAATGGCAGGCATACCTATATTTTCCAAAAGGGGAAACGGCGGGGGCTTTTCTATAATGGAAGGATATAAAATAGACAGAACGCTGCTTTCTTCAAAAGAAATGCGCGCCGTGCTTGACGGACTGCGAAGCCTTGACAGCGTAAGCAATACGAATTATTACAGCAGACTTATGGAAAAATTCTCGATAGGTTCGTCAATGTCCGTTACAAACGAAAATATAATTATTGATCTTTCAGGCTGGGATAAAAGTGCAGTAGCGGATAAAATTGAAATTATAAAAACCGCGATAGAAAACAAAGACAAAATTTCTTTTGAATATCATTCTCCGAACGGCGACAGCAGCAGGGTCATTGAACCGTATCACATTATTTATCAGTGGTCCGGTTGGTATGTGTGGGGTTTTTGCACAGACAAACAAGACTACAGAATGTTCAAACTTACCCGAATGACCGATCTGAAAAATACAGGCGAAAAATGCGAAAAAAGGGAAATTCCCGCGTATGTTCCCGATAAATTATTGCATACCGACGGAGAAATAACGGCTGTAGTGCGTTTTGACGATTCGGTAAAATGGCGGTTAATCGACGAATTCGGCATTGATTTTATTAAATATAACAAAAACGACGAAATCGAGGTAACTTTTACATGGTCGGACGTGCCGTCGTTTTTCAGATATATTCTTACTTTCGGAGATAATGCGGAAATCATTTCTCCGACAGAATATCGTGAACAGTTTGCCGAACTCCTGAAAAAAATTTCAAAAAAATATGAAATATGACATACTGTTGTCAGGTTTAGTATGGTATACTTTTGTTAAAAGCATATGAAACGAGGTATACTGTATGGAAAAAACTATTGATCTCAGTAAAATTACTCCCTGCGGAGGAAACTGTTCCGACTGCGAACATTTTCAGAGCGGCAAATGTGCAGGCTGTCTTGAAAACCACGGCGAATGTGTACATATGTGGGAAAACGGCTGTAAAATATTCAGATGCTGCGAAAAACACGGCGTAAAATTCTGCGGACTGTGTGAAGAATTTCCCTGCGAATGGCTTTGTAAAACCGCAACATGGGAAGAAAACTTTGTCCAAAAGCTCAGAGATCTTGCCGAAAAAATGTCTTAAACAAATCGGGATTTGAGGTGGAATAATGGCGTCAAGTAAAGAATATTTAGATTTTATTTTAGGGCAATTATCCGAATTGGATGAAATTACATATCGGGCTATGATGGGAGAATTTATCATCTATTACTGTGGCAAAATCGTAGGCGGTATCTATGATGACAGGTTGCTTGTAAAACCAATAAAATCAGCAATCAGCTATATGCCGACAGCGACCTATGAATTACCATATGAAGGAGCAAAAGAGATGTTGTTGGTAGACGAAGTTGATAACAGAGAGTTTTTGACAGGTTTATTTAACGCCATGTATGAGGAACTGCCTGCACCAAAACCGAAAAAGACGAAATAGACAACTTCAAATAAAGAGGGTAAAGATCATGTCATTTGATTTCAAAAAAGAATACAAGGAATTTTATATGCCGCCTAAAAAGCCCACAATAGTTACCGTTCCCGAAATGAATTATATCGCCGTTCGGGGAAAGGGTGACCCCAACGCCGAGAACGGCGAATATAAAGCGTCTATCGGGCTTTTGTACGGAATTGCCTTTACAATTAAAATGAGCAAAATGGGAACACATAAAATTGACGGATATTTTGATTATGTAGTTCCGCCGCTTGAGGGATTCTGGAAACAGTCGGGCGGCGGGGAAATTGACTTTTCCCATAAAGAGAATTTTGAATTTATTTCCGTAATACGCCTGCCTGATTTTGTGACGAAAGAGGAATTTGACTGGGCAGTTTCCGAAGCGGAAAACAAAAAGAAAGCCGATTTTTCAAAGGTGGAATTTTTAACTTATAATGAGGGGAAATGCGTTCAGTGTATGCACATCGGTCCGTATGACAACGAGCCCGGAACCATTCGTCTTATGCGGGAATTTGCAGAGGAAAAAGGATTTGCCACGGACGTTTCAGAAGAAAGACTGCACCATGAAATTTACCTTTCCGACCCGCGGAAATGCGCTCCCGAAAGGCTTAAAACGGTTATCCGTCAGCCGATAATTAAAAAATAATATTAAAATCGGAACGGTTTAAAAATGCCGTTCCGATTTTTTATTCCGCTTGTCTTTTCTCCATTTTAGTCCAGTTTATAAAACCGTAAAGGTCGTTTATCAGAAACATTGCAAAGCAGATTATTACCGACAGGTAGGAAATATCCTCAAATGCCGCCATTATCCATAACACCAGCAGGACTACATCATTTGAAGCATATGCAAGCGCAAAGAACGGACTTCTGCGGAATGTCAGATACGCCGCGATAAAACTTGTAGTTACCGAAAATGTGCTTGGCGCAAGGTTGGAAGTTCCGAGATTTTTTAATATGAAATAGAAAATTATCGTCACGAATACGGTAAGCACAAGCATGAAAATTACTTCTTTTAATTTCAGACGGTTGACTTTTACTTCCGCCTTGTTGCCTTTGTAGGGGTTTCTGAGCCATGATACAAGAGCTACCGCCGCCATAGGCGCGGACATTCCCAGATAGGTTATCATTTCTCCGTAATAGGCAAAGGAGTATGAAATTATAGCATAGAATATGCTGAAAATTATTATCAGCACCTGTCCTATGGGATTGCCTTTTGCGTTGAAAATAAGCGCGGTCACGCCTATTACCGAAGCCGTCAGCGTCAGATAATTTACCCTGTCAAATATGAAAAACGAAACGATTATCAGAATTACCGAAGAACTCCATAAAATAAGTTCTCCCTTTGAAAAATAATTTTTAATTTTTTGAAATGCGTTCATAAAAACTCCGTATAAAATCGGCGGTCATAATAATAGTGACCGCCGAAAAGTTTTTTTATTTGAAATACGCAACTCCGCTTTCAAATATCTTCTGGTCTTTGTTTCCCGGAACGTTCTTGCATATTTCCGAACCGATACGCTCACTGTGCGCCATCTTTCCGAGAATACGTCCGTCAGGCGAAGTAATTCCCTCAATTGCTTCATAGGAAGTATTGGGATTGTAACGAATATCGAGAGTCGGTTCGCCGTTCATATCAACATACTGGAACGCTATCTGTCCGTTGTCCGCAAGCTGTTTTATAAGTTCGGGAGAAGCTACAAAACGTCCCTCACCGTGGGAGATCGCAACTCTGTGAATTTCTCCCACTTCACAGCCCGCAAGCCATGGAGACTTGTTTGAAGCAACTCTTGTGCGGACCATCATTGATTGGTGTCTGCCTATGGTGTTGAAAGTAAGGGTAGGGGAGTTCTCCGTCATGTCAACAATTTTTCCGTACGGAACAAGTCCCAGTTTTATAAGCGCTTGGAAACCGTTGCATATGCCTAACATAAGTCCGTCACGGTTGTCAAGAAGATCGTGGACTGCGTCTTTTATGCGGGGATTTCTGAAAAATGCGGTAATGAATTTTCCCGAACCGTCTGGTTCGTCGCCGCCTGAGAAACCTCCGGGGATCATGATTATCTGGCTTTGCTTTACAGCCTTTTCAAAGTATGAAACGCTGTCCTCAAGTGCTGCGGAGGAAAGGTTCTTTATTACCACAACTTCAGGAACTGCTCCCGCGCGTTCAAAGACTCTTGCAGTGTCATATTCGCAGTTAGTGCCGGGGAATACGGGTATAAGCACTCTCGGTTTTGCAAATGACGAAGCGTGCTGAACGGATTCTTTTGCGGTGTATGTGAATATCTTTGCGGGCTTCTGTTCTGTCCTTATATTGCAGGGGAAAACAGGTTCAAGTTTGTCCTCCCACTTTTTCTGGATATTTGCCATATCAACGGTGTAAGTTTTGCAGTCAATGATATATTCGGGAATGGTCTCGCCGATAACATTTTCCACCGTGAACGGATCGCCGTTCAGTTCAATGACAAATGAACCGTATCTTGAATAGAACATCAGATCGTCGGAAAGTTTCTTGCCGAACTTGAAGCCTATTCGGTTTCCCAAGGACATTTTTGCCACCGCTTCCGCGACGCCGCCGAATCCTAAAGCCCATACGGCAGCGGCAGAACCGTCCGCAATTAGTTTTTCAACACGTTCAAAGCAGGATTTTACACTGTCAAATACAGGCAGTCCGTTTTCGTCCAGATCAGGGGTGATGAGGATAACTTTGTCGCCCGCTTTCTTGAATTCGGGGGAAATGATCTTCTTTGCTGAGGCAGTCGATACAGCAAAGGAAACAAGCGTTGCGGGAACGTCTATATTTTCAAATGTTCCCGACATTGAATCCTTGCCGCCGATAGCGCCGCAGCCAAGTTCAAGCTGTGCCTTGAACGCACCTAAAAGCGCGGAGAAAGGCTTTCCCCAGCGGGTGGGATTGTCCTGCGTTCTTTCAAAATATTCTTGGAAAGTCAGCCAGCAGTTTTTGTAGCTTCCGCCTGCGGCAACGACTTTTGCAATTGATTCAATGACAGCAAATATCGCTCCGTGGTACGGACTCTTGTCGCTGATGTACGGATTGTAGCCCCAGCCCATAATTGAACAGGTGTCCGTTTCTCCTTTAAGAACGGGGATCTTTGCCGCCATAGTCTGTGTCGGAGTAAGCTGATAAGCGCCGCCGTAAGGCATTAAGATCGTTCCTGCGCCGATAGTCGAGTCAAAGCGCTCTACAAGTCCCTTTTGCGAGCATACATTGAGATTGCTCATAAGCTGTTCCCAGCTTTCGGGAGTGTCGCTGTAAGTTTTCATCTGTGTTGTTACGGGAACGGGAACGGCAACTGTAGTGTGCTTTTCCGCGCCGTTTGAATTGAGGAACTCTCTTGAAAGGTCAACTATTACCTTTCCGTTCCAAGTCATTTTAAGACGTGGTTCTTCGGTGACAATGGCAACTTTGGTGGCTTCGAGATTTTCCTTGGCGGCTTCGGCAATAAATTTCTCCTCGTCCTCTTTGCGGACAACTACTGCCATACGTTCCTGACTTTCAGAAATTGCCAGTTCCGTGCCGTCCAGACCGTCATATTTTTTGGGAACTTTGTTAAGATCTATAACAAGACCGTCCGTAAGTTCGCCGATAGCTACCGAAACGCCGCCTGCGCCGAAATCATTGCAGCGCTTAATCATCTTTGTAACATCGGGATTTCTGAAAAGTCTCTGGAGCTTTCTTTCTTCGGCAGGATTACCTTTCTGAACTTCCGCGCCGCAATGTTCGAGGGAAGCCTCTGTATGGGATTTGGAAGAACCCGTTGCGCCGCCGCAGCCATCACGTCCCGTTCTTCCGCCCAGAAGTATGATAATATCATCGGGAACGGGGACTTCGCGGATAACGTTTTCCTTCGGGGCAGCACCGAGAACCGCGCCTATTTCAAGACGTTTTGCAACATATCCCGGGTGATAAACTTCCGAAACGTGACCCGTGGCAAGACCGATCTGGTTTCCGTAGGAACTGTAACCGTTTGCCGCGCCCACGGTAATTTTCCTCTGGGGCAGCTTTCCGTGAATGGTATCTTCAACGGGAACAAGGGGATTTGCCGCGCCTGTAACGCGCATCGCCTGATAAACGTAGGAACGTCCCGACAGCGGGTCGCGGATCGCACCGCCAAGACAGGTAGCCGCGCCGCCGAAAGGTTCGATCTCGGTGGGGTGGTTGTGTGTCTCGTTCTTGAACATCAGCAGCCAGTCCTGAAGTTCGCCGTCAACATCTACTTTAATTTCAACGGAGCAGGCGTTTATTTCCTCGGATTCGTCAAGATTTTTGAGAACGCCGTCCTTTTTCAGTTTTTTAGCGGCGATTGTGGCAATATCCATAAGAGTTATGGGCTTGTCCGTCCTGCCAAGTTCTTTGCGCACTTCAATGTACTTGTCATAGGTCTTTCTGATATAGTCGGCGTTGATGGACGCATTGTCAATAATTGTGGAGAACGTGGTGTGGCGGCAGTGATCCGACCAGTATGTGTCTATCATTCGTATTTCGGTAATTGTGGGGTCGCGCTTTTCCTCGTTCTTAAAGTAATTCTGGCAGAATTTAATATCGTCCAGATCCATCGCAAGACCGAAATCATCAATGAACTTTGCAAGTTCCACTTCTTTAAGATGTATAAAATTTTCCAGAGTCTTTACTTCCGTGGGAATATCATAGTCCGAAGCAAGGGTGTCCGCTTCATCAAGGGAAGCTTCACGGCTTTCAACAGGGTTTATTATGTATGATTTAAGCTTTGCAGTTTCCGCGGGGTCAAGTTTTCCGTCAATAATGTAAATGCGTGCGTTGCGTATGCGGCAGCGTTCTCCCTGAGTGAGAATCTGTATGCACTGTTCGCAGGAATCGGCTCTCTGATCGAACTGTCCGGGGAGGAATTCCACGGCAAATACCGACTCGGTGTCTTTAAGCTGCGGAAGCGTTCTGCTGCAAACGTCAACAGCGGGCTCGGAAAAGACGTTTGTAATTGCAAGTTCAAAATCCTCCTTGCTTAATCCTTCCGCATCGTAACGGTTCAGAATGCGGATATTCCGCAAATCGTCAAGGCGCAGAGCTGTTTTGACGTCCGAAAGAAGATTCTTTGCTTCAACGGCGTATTCAGGCTTTTTTTCAACATAAATACGATATACTGACATATTTTATACTCTCCTTAATGGTTTGATACGATTTCACCTATGCAATGATCTTTCCCTGCTTCTACTATTTTAACATAAAAAAGTTTATTGCGCAAACTTTTCTCTGAATATTTTGTTAATATTTTTACTTTTGTATAATTCGGTGTATATCCGTTGTGAACACCGTCCGCTTTTTCACGTTCAAAAAGCACGGGAAACACTTTTCCCACCTGACTTTTAAGGAAATTCTTCCTGCTTCGGGACATGGCGCATTCCATTTCGGCGGCTCGGCGGTGTTTTATCTCCTGCGGAACCTGATTGGGCATTTCCGCAGCAGTAGTACCGCTTCGGCGTGAATAGGGGAATATGTGCGCTTTTGCAAAGCCTATGCTTTCGGCAAATTTCAGCGATTTCCTGAAATCTTCGTCAGTTTCCCCCGGGAAACCCACCATAATGTCGGTCGTTATGGAACAGTCGGGGAAATTTTCCCGCAGCGTTCCCACAAGTTTTGCGTAGTCCGCCGAAAGATAGCGGCGGTGCATTGCCTTTAAAGTCTTGTCGCAGCCGCTTTGCAGCGACAGGTGAAAGTGGGGACAGAGCTTTTCAAGAGCGGAAAGCCGTTTTACAGTGTCATCTGTTATCATTTCAGGTTCTATGGAACTCAGCCTGACACGTTCTATGCCGTCAATCGAACAGACGGCTTCCACTGCGTCCGCAAGCTGCTTTCCTAAGTCAATGCCATAAAATGAAAGGTTTATTCCCGTAAGGACTATTTCCTTGTAACCTGCTGCTGAAAGAGTTTCAGCTTCGGAAATTATGTCCGCAAGCGGTTTTGAACGGAAATTTCCCCGCGAATAGGGGATAATGCAGTAAGTGCAGAACATTCCACAGCCGTCCTGAATTTTCATGAACCCGCGGGTGTTGTTTTCGTAACCTTTGTTTGAACAACTTTCAAAGGTTTCGTTTCTTGAATATTCACATATTTCAACTGTTCTTTTGCGGCTTTTCATGTAGTCCGAAACCATTTCCGGAAGTTTGCCCCTGTTTTTAGTGCCTGTTATAATGTCCGCCTCGCCGAGTTTTTCCGCTTCTGCCCCGAAAGCCTGCGGGAAACAGCCTGTCAGCACGATAATGCTGTCCGGATAGGTGCGTTTAAGGCGGCGAAGTTCCTTTTTCATCTTTTTGTCGCCGGTTTCGGTGACGGTGCAGGAATTTATAACAAATATGTCCGCGGCGGATTCTTCTGCGGAAATGTCAAATCCCGCTTCGGAAAAACGCTGTTTCATATTTTCTGTCTCATAAAGATTTACCTTGCAGCCAAAGGTAAAAAAATAAACATTCATAAAAACACCACATTTATTTTGTGCAAAATGCTAAAATTTTCTTGCAAAGGTTTGTAATTAAATTTGTAGTATTCACAATAATAAAAAAATTTTTGTGAATACCCTTGACTTGGGGACGGAAAACTGCTATGCTATAAATAAGCTTGAAGGCAGAAGCCCGAAAGCAGATAATTTTTGAAATTGGAGGGACAAATCATGAACAAAGCCACAGTTATGCTTGGTACTATCAACGATGTCAAGAGCTTTGTAACAGTTGTATCTCAGTGCGATTACGATGTTGATCTTATCTCCGGAAGATATGCTGTTGATGCAAAGTCGATCATGGGTATTTTCAGCCTTGATCTTTCAAAACCCATCAAGCTTGAAGCACATACCGATGATGCGTCCGAATTCTTTGCACAGATCAAGCAGTTCATTGTTGAATGATTTTAAAGCAAACTAATATTTACGGTCATATCGGCGAAAGTTATCCTTTCGCCGATTTTCCGTTTCATACTAATCTCCGATTATAAAGTGTACAAAAAATCAAGCAAAACCTTGCGCACAGTTTTTTTGTCTGCACTTTAATGAGGAATTAGTATTAGTGTCTGCGGAGAAGTCTTTCGTCGCAGTACTCACATTCAAGAGTATCTCCCGAACCGCGGAAACTGCGGGGGAGGTACTTTTCTTTCTGAGTGATACATTTGGGATTCTGACAGCAAATATCATTGTGTACTTTCCCGCTTAAAAGTTTAGTCGGGTACTCATTTCTGAGAATTGTCAGGATAAGCGCCATTCTTACGTACATTCCGTATTTAGCCTGTTTGAAATATAACGCTCTGGGGTCGTCGTCCACTTCAATGGCGATCTCGTCAACCCTCGGCAGCGGGTGAAGAACGCAGAGATCGCTCTTGGCTTTTTTCATTTTTGATTTGTCAAGGCAGTAAACATCTTTCTGCGCTTCGTATTCTTCCTGTGAATTGAAGCGTTCCGCCTGTATGCGCGTCATGTAAAGTATATCAAGCTTTCCGATGGCTTCTTCAATGGTGTTGACTTCCTCAAATCTACAACCCGAAGCTGTAAGAATATCTTTTATGTAGAACGGCAGCCGAAGTTCGGGAGTTGAGATAAGTATAAATCTGTTCCCACTGTAACAGGCAAGAGCTTTACAGAGAGAATGTACCGTTCTGCCGTTTTTCAGGTCGCCGCAAAGTCCCACCGTAAGTTTGTCCAGCCTGCCTATTTCCTTTGAAAGCGTCAGCAGGTCGGTGAGAGTCTGGGTAGGGTGGAGGTGTCCGCCGTCACCTGCGTTAATGATAGGGCAATCCGCTGTAAGGGCTGCCGCCTTTGCAGAACCTTCGGAGGGGTGACGCATGACCATTATGTCGGCGTAATTTGAAACTATCTTTGTGGTGTCCTTTAAATTTTCGCCTTTTGCAACGGAAGAAGTAGCAGGATTGTCAAAACCGATTATTGTTCCGCCAAGTTTGAGCATGGCAGTCTGGAACGACATCTGCGTTCTTGTAGATGGTTCGTAAAAAAGCGTTCCCATGATCTTGCCGTCACATTCGTGAGCATATTTCTGAGGATCATCAGCAATTTTTGCGCCGAGAGAAATAACTTCGTTCCACCATTCTGTGGGCATATCGTTCAGGTCGATAAGATTTGTGAATCTTGAAACCATATCAAAACCGCCTTTACATAATATATCATTTTATTTTATCAGATTTTGCAAAAAATTTCAATACCTTGCCGATAAATTTTATCTGAATTTTTCAAAAACAAAGGCAGCGCATGAAAACGCTGCCCTTAATATTATTTTGTTTCCGACATCTTTGCCTTGTACTCGTCTTTGAGTTTCTGGAGACGTATCGAATCTTCCTGACGCTGCTGTTTTGCGGCGTCCTGTATCTTTCGGGTTTCTTCAATGCCGTCAACGATAGTCTGCCACGTCTTTTCAAGAGTGTCTACCTTTATGGAACTTCCCGAAGCGAGCTGTGTGGTAAATTTCGTCTGTGCAACTGTGTTTTCGGCGTTCTTTACAAGAAGTTCGTTGGTTTTTTCATCAAGAGCGGACATTGCTTCCGCCTGAACTCTCTGGCGTTTCAGCATTACCGCCTGTGCAAGCGCCTGTTTGAATACCGGCATTGTGATGATGAATGCGGAGTTGATCTTTCTGATAAGGTTCAGGTTGGAGAACTGCATGGATTTAAGCATAGGAACGGTCTGCATAGCAACATTTTCTGCGATCTTCAGATCCATTACTCTCTGTTCAAATACCTGACGGGTCTGTTCCAGAGTCTGGAGGTCCATAGCGACTGCTCCCGAATCGGGCTGTTCTTCAAGTTTCTTTCGGTAATCGGCGATATACTGATCAAGTTCTACGCACGCCTGTTCGCCCGCCATTATATACAGAAGCAGATCCTTGTAATACTGTATATTCGCATTGAACATTGTTTCAAGCTTTACATTTGAAGCTTCGATCTCGGTCTCATACTTTTTCAGCTGAACATAAACCTTGTCTACTTCATCGCCCATGGTATGGTATTTGGCAAGAAGCTTATCAAGCTGCTTCCTTACATTGGCAAAAAGACCTTTCTTTCCGTCGTCCTCCAGTTCTTTTGCATCGAACTGCGCCATTATGGCGGAAAGATGCTGCAAAAGTTCTCCCGAATCGTTTATCTTGTCAACGTCCATGGTGTTAAGTACCTGATCGGAGGCTTTGGAAATTTCTACCGCTACTTCGTTTCCGAACTTTACAATAGAGTTTACATCATTGATGTTGATAGTGCTTACAAGCTTGTCAACTTCTTCGTTCTTGACAAGTTCCTGTTTAAGCTCCTCGGTTTTTTCAACAATGGAAAACTTCTGCGGCTCGGCTTCTATGACTTCTGCCTCCGCGGTGATGGTTTTAGCCTGAGCGTCTGCCTCTGATGATGGTGTGAACTGTAATGCCATTTACTTTCTTCCTTTCCTGAATAATTTTCCCAACAGTCCCGCACCGTCGGGATCCGGAACCGAATC
Organism: uncultured Clostridia bacterium; assembly: GCA_947629785.1. GTDB lineage: Bacteria > Bacillota > Clostridia > Oscillospirales > Ruminococcaceae > RGIG8773. The sequence continues at coordinate 19,338 of CANRFB010000008.1, forward strand.
CGGTATCTTGAATTTCGGAATGTGGACGTTGTATTGGAACTCATTCATTGTATGAGTTTCAAATGCTTCGTCGCTAACAAAGGTCTCAATATTTTTATAGCCCGTAGGCGTATAAACGAGAATATCAAATCCTAACAGGTTATACAGCAGCAGCTGAATACATTCCACCTTGCTGAAAGTATCTTCTATAACGTCTATAACAATAAGCTTTGGAATATCCTTGGTAAAATCGTACTTTTGCAGCAGTCTGAGAATCTCCCTGTCAATATTTGTGCCCACATAAATTATCATCGGCATAAGTTCCTCGGCGGGCAGCAGCAGGAATTTGCTGTCAACGGCTTCCTGCAATTTATTGAATATCAGTATCTGTAAACTGTCCGAAAGAAAACTGTATTTGTTGTATGGAGAATTTTTCAGCTTGTCAATAAGGATCTTATCGCCGTCTATAAACTGCTTGTAAACGCCAAGCTGCGATTCCGCATATTTCTTATAACTTGGCGACTTGTAAATTATCCTTGTATTAGGGGAAAGCTTTTGCCTCACATCGTCCCAGTAATCGCCCATATCTCCGTCTTTGACGCCGTTTATTTTTGCAAAGATAGTGGGAACGGTGACCTTATCGTCCTTGACTTCAAATCCTGTCCGGTATTTTGACTGCTGATGCCAGAGAATACCTATTTCGTCATAAGTCGTCCGCAATGTTACCGACTGCATATCTTCAAACTGAAAATCACGGAACATCGTATCTCCGCTGTAAAGAATGTTGTCCAGTTCTTTTGAAGCATTATAAGCCACAGTGGAAAGTTTTGTCCTGACAGGCTTATCGGGATATGCTGAAACCGATTCGGAAGCGGAAAGTTCAAATATCTGCATACGTCCTTCAATGTTATTCCTTGCAAGAACGGTCAGGGGAGTCTTGCTGCTGCAAATATATATTACGTCAATTCCGATTCTTGACATAAAATGCAGGAACATTACCGCATCCTGAGTTATTTCTCCGTAATAAAGCAGCACGGGTATTTCCGAATGTCCTGCCTGATACGCTTCCGAGCAAAGGCATCGGTTCATTCTTATAATAAGTGTTTCCGCGGTTTTCAGAAGTTCATCGCCGCTTAAATTTTTCAGGAACAGCGGCAGAGTTTCCTTTGCAAGATTTGTCCGCACTTCGTCCGATGGAATGTTTATCTTTTCTTTAAGAGCGTCAATGAGATTTTCGCTTTCCGGAATGTCGTCAAACGCTGAAAGTTCCTCCGGTGCAGGAGCTTTGAATTCGTTTTCCACATACAGGAGCAGTTTCGGCGATTTAATAAGATTTTCCCGAAGTTCAAAAAGCATATTACGGAACTGCGCACGTTCACTGTTTTCCGTTGGAACTCCTATTACGGCGGCAAAATATACCGGTATAAGCTGTTCCGCAGTAAAGTGTCCGCCTCTTGAAGCAAGACGCTCCGCGTGTGACTCAAATATATCCTTATTCAAAGTCTGCAAAGATGTGGTTATATTCTGCACCGGCTTCTTGTTTTCGGTGGAAAAGCCTTCAAATATCATGGTTCAAACGCCTTTCGGGTATAATTAGGTCAAAAAATGCCTGTATTTATTATACTATACATCATATATTATGTCAATAGAATTTAAAGTATTTTCGCAAAAACCGATGCCGATGCGGGTAATCAGGAATATTTCATCAGGATATTTGCCGCTTCACGAAGCACATCGGCGGCTTCCACAAGGTAATTCTTGACCGAAACGCTGCTTATGTCAGAGGACATTTCCATAGCGTGGCTGAGAGTGTCACGGCTTACGTCCACCTGTGTCTGGTATAAGCTGTCAAGCTGTCCTATGGCACTTTCTTCCATAGCCTTGTAAGCGGCTTTAAGGTCTTTAAGGGTGCTGTTTCGTATATCGTCGTAATTTTCAAGAGCGGTGTCGATAATATCGGTCTGGCGCTTTTTGTGCAGGATATTCTTGAATGACGACATAGTTCCGCTGGGAAAAGCATCACTGCTTCCCGCAGAAGCCGCGCCCATTACAGATTTTGAAACCAGCATATTCAGGTCGTCAAAGGAATCTTCCACCGATTTTCCCGTGTCCTCCGTCAGGGCAGAAATGCCCAGCTTTTTGGAAAGTTCCGCGCCAAGCTGTGAAATTATTGCGTTCAGTCTTTGCCAGTGAATGTCAAGACATCTTCTGTACGCTTCGCCCACCTTATCCACAAGATAGGAATAGAAATGCTTATCTATATCTTCCGGAGAAGTGGTCTGGCGGCTTTCAAGTATGCTTTCACGCAGTTTGGAGAAGAAGCCGTACATCCACTGTTCCGCTTCCTGCTGCATTTCCGTAATGCTGAGAAGAATTTTCGGCTTTTTGTTTTCCAGAACGGAAGCAAGTTCGGAACGTTCATGTTCTATACTCTTGGAAATATCGTCCAGCTTTTTTCTGTCCATAGCCATCATGTCGTATATCATGTGGATACGGGCGGCTGTGTCCTTTATCATAAGGTTCAGCATGGTAAATACGCGCTGCGTCCTTATAATATCTTTCTGCATGATTATCTCGCGTTTCAGGGACATTTCAAATTTCAGAAACTCATTTTCATAAAATTCCTGAAAACCTTTTATATCCGGACGATTAAGACCTATCTTGCGGCGGTATTCGTCAATGCCGCTTACGCCGTAAACGAAAGCGTTCGGCATGATAGCTTCGCAGCGTTCGTTAATGCGGTTCAGTATCTTTTCAATGTCCTCCTGTGTGTTCATAGCGTCTATCATATTTACCAGAACATACAGCTTGCTGAAACTCAGGGGACGTATGTGACTTGCCAGAAAGAACTGTTCCGATTCGGAGAAAGGGGACAGTGCGCTTGCAACGTAAATTACCGCGTCGGCATTTACAAGATAATCCTGAACTTGTTTGTCAAGGCAGTCAAGGTCGCTTAGCCCCGGAGTGTCAACTATCCGTATTTCTTTCAGAATTTCCGCATTGTCCTTTATGTCAATGTAGTCAAGGGTATCGGGAAACGCACGCATAAGCTTTTCCAGCTTTTCGCGGACAAGATCGTCCGCCGCAAGGCTGATCCTCTGACCGTTTTTCAGAACAGCCTCCGCTTTCGGCGTTTCACTGTAGCTTATGGAATTTATTGTAAATGTTTCGGGAGCAACATTTACCGGAGCAATTGATTTACCGAGGAGCGCGTTTATAATTGTGCTTTTGCCGCGCTTGAAATCTCCCAGTACCACAAGGGAAAAGGGTTCTGTACGCCGTTTTGTGATAGCCTTGTCCCATTCTTTCAGGTGAATGATAAATTCCTCGCCCAGTATTTTGCCCAGCGGCTTGTTTGTTATAAGTGAACGCAGTTTATTCTGTATTACTTCAATATCCGGTTCGGCGGCGGAATAGCTCATGGAAACTTCGTATTCTGTATTTTCGGACATATCAGACACCCCCTTTTGCAGCATCAAGAATTATCTCGCACCTTACTTCAAGAGCCTGCTTGTTTACGGTGTGAATATCGTTTTTGTTAAGATCGGCACGCCATTTGTAAAGAAGATCGCAGCTAAGGAATTCCATACCTGCGAGAATACGCCTTTCCATGGCTGAACAGTTCTGCGGAATTTTAATGCTCCTTGCCGCCGTAACGTGCAATGTTTCGTACTGTTTTACGACTTCGTTAAGGTCGAGGGGTTCTTTTCCGTAAAAGCTGAAAATTCCCTTATTGTAAAGTCCGCCCATTATCAGAGAATATGCCTGCGGATTGTCAAGGCAGATAATTCCCGCCCTGTCGCCCGTTATATCCGAAAGCCTTATCCATTCGGAAATTGTCCCCGCAGTCTGTTTTGCGGAACTTCCTTTTTCAAAATTCCCCATATCTTCGGCTTCTTCCAGCAGGTCTATTCCGAAATACGGCGCGGCGATATTGAATATACAATGATTATTCTGAATATGCCCGCATTCGCAGCCCACAAGGAAACGAAGTTCATCTTTCGTACATTTTTCAATAAGTCCCGTGGTAACTACAATGCAAGGTTCAACGCCCTCTGCGGCAATTGAATATATTTCATACTTGTCGGAAGCAGTTCTTACATAAACGGTAGGAACGCTTATCTGAAGCCTTTCCGCACATATCTGGACAGCACCGTAAACTTCCGGATGTTTCAGCGAACCTGCCACGTCCGCGGACTGGAAAAGACGTTTTATCTTACTTGGAATATCCTTGCTGAGCAGCGTTTTATATACTTTTGACCATGCGGAAAACGCTGTTATTTTTTGCTTTACCGAGAAATCCGCATCAAAAGCGTAGTCCACCATTCCGCCTACAATGTGGCTTTTGAAAGAACGTGTGCGGGCGTTCAGGTACGCGGCAAAGCTGGTTTCTATATCAAGCAGCGGATTGTATTCCGCAGTCTCCGATGAATTTATCATTCTGAAAAACCTCCCTGAAAATTATTCCATAGCTTCTGTAAGAGCCTTGTGAAGATTATAAGTTTCCGCAAGAAGTCCGCCCGTGTACTCCGCGATAGTCTGGAGTTTTTCCTTTTCGTTGTCGGACATACTCTTTCTTTCAGCCTTTAACTGATTGAGACTGTCAAGAGTTTTCTGAGTGTCAAGAAGTATAACTTCCGTTTCGTCCTCAATTTTGGTTTTGAGTCCTTGGAACGAAGCAAATACCTGCTGACGGACAGTTTCGGTAAAGTCACTGGAAATTTTCATTTCATGGAACTGCCTTTTTACATTCTGCTTGAATCCTGCCTTATATTTGTCGATTCTTTCCTGAACCAGAAGTTTTTCAACGGAGAATTTTCCCGTAAAAGTTCCCGCAAGTCCCGCAATTGCCATAAGGCAAAGTCCTGCAGGGGAGAGGAACGCTCCGCCTACAATAGTTGTAACAAGCAGGAAAGATGTTGCCAGCCATGTGGTAAGTCCTGTAAGTCCGCCTAAAAGCGCGCCCTTGATGCCCGCTTCACGGAATCCGATAAACAGACCGCCCGTTCCCACACTTCCTATGGCAACTCCTATTATCTGGTCCACAACTCCGCCGTTGCGGGAATGTTTATTTGACACCGAGAACATCTGCTGTATCCTGCTTACGGAAGCAAAGAATTCGTCCTCGAATGACTGCAGACGAACTGCTTCATCGCTGAGGGCAACATTTATCTCGTTCTGTATCTGTTCGCAGATAAGCTGCGCCTTGTTTTCAATATTGTCCTTTATCCTGTCGGTGAGCTTTGTGTAAACGATTTTCAGCTTATCTTTCTTTAAATCGTCCGCACCCATTGGGTAGTCGTCAATTACCTGCATGGCCGTTTCTTCGATTTGTACCCAGTAGCTGTCAAGAATAGGCTGCAAGTCCTCAAATACCTTGTTTGCGGCGTCGTTTATACGGACGAATTCCGCGCGCTTCTTTGTGCGTATGTCGTCTATTTCGTCAATAGCGGCGGTATATTTATCCATGAACTCGTCTGTTTCCATCATAAGGGAATTTTCTCTGATAATTATGGAATTTATAAGTTCCGAGCCTGAACTGATTATTTTGTTTGCAAGTATCTGTAGGGTAATTGCACCGCGTTCCTGAGTGAGCATAGTTTCAAGGACTCTTTCAAAAGTGGGGAAATTGCTTTCCGCCAGCATTGCGGCGTCGCCGCTTTCCTTTGCCATAAGCGCTTTTTTGGCGTAAACGCCTATGACTTTCGGCTTGCCAATCTTACGTTTGTATACGGCAAATTCTTTAGAATCCTCGCCCATTACCATTTTGGCTTTTTCCATGACGTAACTGCCGATACGCTTTTCAACGGTTTCGACTATCCTGTCCTCGTCCTCTTTGGAAAATGTTCCGAAGCAGTTTACCGCGAAGATTATACGTCCCATATCGCTGGTAAGCATACGTTTTTCGAGGAATTCCTTTTCAAACTGTGAGAACGGCGAGTTTGCGCTGATAACAAATACCGCCGCATCTATTTCGGGAAGTATGGAAAGTGTGACATTGGTCATCTGTTCGTCATCGTTAAGCCCCGGAGTGTCTATAATGTCAACATTATTCTTACAGAATTCGGTATCATAATAAACGGTAGCCTGCTTAACTTTTTCAGCGGTCTTTTCGGATTCGTAGGAAAGCTTTGTAACATAATTTTCAAGCTGGTCAATGCCTACCCGTTCGCTTTCGCCGGATTTGTATTCTACCATAACATAAGGTGTTTCGCTGTAAGTTACCCTGTTAAGAGTAGCCGTAGCGGGAAGAACATCGGCAGGCAGGACTTCCTGACCCAACAAGGCATTTATAAGCGTACTTTTTCCTCGTTTGAATTCGCCTACAATGGCAACTTCAAAGTGTTCCGCCGATATTTTATCAATGGTGTCGCCGATGGACTTTGCGGTATGTACAAGTCCTATTTCCTCGCTGTAGGATTTAAGCTGTCTGAGACTTTCCGTAAGGTCGGAAACCGTTTCCTTATATGCGGAATAGCTTCCGTAGTTAAATGTCTGTTCCATAAAATTCCTCCCAAAACAAAAGATTTATGAGAAACCGACAGGGCATGATCGCCGCTGTGCTTGAAAATGTAATCATATTTAAATAATTATATCACAAAATTAACAGGTTTGTCAACGATTTTATAGAAAATTTTACACAAAAATTATTTTAATTTGGCTAAAAAGCAAAATTATTTCCCGAATATATGATATTAGGGCAAGGAAAATGTATATTTATTGCATTTCTTACAGATAATACCGTAAAATTCAGCCGAAAGGAATGGTAATATATATGTTTACATCAAAAGCAGTCATTGAGCGGGTCGTGGGACGTGAAATAATAGACTCCCGCGGAAATCCTACCGTTGAAGCCGAAGTATGGCTCACCGACGGAACAGCGGGACGAGGAGCAGTTCCCAGCGGCGCAAGCACGGGTATTTTTGAAGCCCTTGAACTCCGCGACGGCGACGAAAAACGTTACAGCGGAAAGGGCGTTCTGAAAGCGGTGTCGAACATCAATACCACGCTGAATATGTCGCTGAAAGGCGTTGACCCTGCCGATACCATGCGCGTTGACAGCACTATAATCAATGCGGACGGCACGGAAGATAAGTCGAAGATTGGCGCGAACGCCGCGCTTGCTGTTTCCCTTGCGGCGGCGAGAGCGGCGGCAAACCGCTATAAAATGCCGCTTTACAGGTTTATAGGCGGGATAAACGGTGTAAAACTTCCTGTTCCCATGATGAATATTCTAAACGGCGGCGCGCACGCGGCAAATAATCTTGATGTTCAGGAATTTATGATAATTCCCGAAAATGCGGAAAGTTTCCGTGAGGGCTTACGCCGCTGTTCCGAAGTTTACCACAGCCTTGCTAAGATTTTAAAATCAAAAGGACTCAGCACGGGAGTTGGCGATGAGGGCGGATTTGCCCCCGATTTAAAAGGAGAAACGGAAGCAATTGAACTTATTCTCGAAGCAGTCGAAAAAGCAGGCTACAAAGCAGGTACGGACTTTTCAATAGCCCTTGACGCAGCCGCAGGCGAATGGAAATCCAAAGAGCAGGGCGAATATATTTACCCGAAAAAACAGCTCCGCAGAAGTACCGAGGAACTTATTGAAGAATGGAAAAGCCTTTGCGGAAAATATCCGATAGTTTCCATTGAAGACCCACTTGACCAAGAGGACTGGGACGGCTGGAAAACGCTTACTTCTCAATTGGGAAATAAGATACGGCTTGTGGGAGACGACCTGTTCGTTACTAATCCGAAACGTCTGAAAAAAGGTATCGAAAACGGCTGTGCAAATTCTATCCTTATCAAACTTAACCAGATAGGAACGCTTTCCGAAACGCTTTCGGCAATACGTCTTGCCAAGGAAAACGGTTACGGAACGATAATTTCTCACCGCAGCGGGGAAACCGAGGACACATTTATAGCAGACCTTGCCGTGGCTGTAAATGCGGGACAGATAAAAACAGGCGCGCCCTGCCGAAGCGAACGCACCGCAAAATATAACCGCCTTATCCGTATTGAAGAACAAGGCTGACCCATAAAAATGCCCCCTGAAAAAAGGGGGCAGAAGTTTTGAAATTCAGGCTTCGGGCTTATCGGTCTTGGGCGGTTCAGCCGTAGGAGGTGTATTTACGTCTAAATCCATGTAGTCCGTTGTGAGGTGGGAAAGACGTTTCTTTTTGAGACGATATACAACAAATTCACTGAACATCGCATAGATTACCGCAAATACAGGAACGCCCAATAACATTCCCGCAAAGCCGAACAATCCGCCGCCCACAAAAATTGCAAACATTACCCAGAACGGCGTAAGTCCCGTAGAATCGCCTATTATCTTAGGACCGAGAATATTTCCGTCAAACTGCTGTAAAATTATTATGAAGATTATAAACGGTATGACCTGTTTCGGTGCAGCCATCAGCAGAAGCAGCGCACTGGGCACCGCTCCGATAAACGGACCGAAAAACGGGATAATATTGGTAACTCCGATTATTACGCTTATAAGCGCGGTAAAATCCATCTGCATTATTGTCATTACAATAAAACAGATAACGCCTATTATAAAGGAATCCACTAATTTTCCCGAAAGAAAACCCGAAAGCATACGGTTTGCTTCCGATGAAACAAGCAGAATATTCTTGCTCAGATTTTTGGGGAATATTGCGTAAATGACCTTGCGGACCTGTGCCATAAATGTTTCCTTGCTGAAAAGCAGATAGATGGCGACTATAAAACCTATAACGCAGTCTTTGATAGCCACAATAACAACAATGGCACTGTCTTTCAGTTTCATGGAAATGTCGCCCAGTTTCGGGAGCAGATTATTTGCATATTCAAGGAGTTTCGGGTAGATGGTATCCAATTGTGATTCAATTGCCGAAACGATCTTCGGATAATCGCCGAGGAATTTTTCAACAAGTTCTTCTATCTGTTTCCGATAGTCGGAAATACTCGAAAAAATTTCCACAACGCTGGTCGTTATCTGTGTAATTACTACGGTTATAAGCGCGACAACAATAGCCGTCAGCAGGATCATACTTGTTGCAACACTCAGGGCTCTTACCGTTTTTGGGCGCTGTTTCTTTTTTTCAAGAAGTTTATGGAAAGTTTTTTCACAAAATTTCATTATCGGGTTGCAGATATAAGCGATAACAATTCCCCATGTAACGGGGGCAAGCACCCTGAAAATTTCTTTTATGTAACCCGACACCGTTGAAAATTTCACAAACACTATTACCAGAAGCAGGCAGACAGCAAACGTAATAACGCAGTATACTGCTATGGTATCATATTTTTTATTGAAATCGACTTTCAAATTATTACGCTCCTTTGAAGATATACTAATCATATTATACACCTTAATTCCCATTAAGTAAAGGATTTTTTTATATTTTTAACAAAATTTAATTCTTCTGGGAAATTATTCCTCGAAAAAATTATTGACAAAGGGTAAAATATTATTCAGCGGATTGATTTTTTCGTGTGGAAATGCTATACTTACGGAAGTTAAAGGTTGTGATAATATGAAAATTTTCCTGATATATCTTGCAATTATAAGTTTTGTTTCCTGCATTGTTACGATCTGTGACAAGTACAGGGCAAAGCGCGGGAAATGGCGTATTTCCGAAAAAACATTGTTCCTGCTTGCATTGGCAGGCGGTTCTGCCGCAATGTATATAACCATGCTGATGATTCGTCATAAAACCAAACACAAGCGTTTTATGATAGGAATACCCTTGATAATGATTTTGCAATTCGGGGCGTTAATTCTTGCGACACAAAAAATTAATTGAATTTGCTTGATATTGACGCGGTAAAGTGATATTATTCAAAAGGTCGAAAATCCCAAATGAACTATGAAAGGAAGTTTTTTATGAAAAAAAGTAAAATAGCGTCGCTGCTGACTGCTGCGGCTCTTACTCTGACCGCGCTGACAGCTTGTTCGGGCGGAGATACCTCCTCCGACAGCGCAAATGACGGCGGGAACGCTTCCGCAGGCAGCTATAAGGTAGGTATTATCCAGTACGGAAGTCACCCCTCTCTTGATAACTGCAATCAGGGAATAGAAGAGGCTCTCAAGGCTTCCGATATTGCCGATCAGCTTGACATTGACCATCAGGACGGCAACATGGACAGCGCTACCTGCGACTCAATTGCCAAGAACATGGTAGCAAAGGAATATGACGTAATATTTGCAATTGCAACTCCTGCGGCTATTTCCGCATATGCCGCAGCGGCAAACACTGATATTCCCGTTGTTTTCTGCGCTGTTTCCGATCCTGTTGCAGCGGGTCTTGTAGACGATCTTACCGCTCCCGGCGGAAACTGCACAGGTACTGCCGATATGCTGGATTTTGACGCGCAGACAGACCTTATCATGGCTCTCCAGCCTGATGTTAAAAAGATCGGCGTTCTCTACACAACAAGCGAAGCAAATTCCGTTTCCCACCTTGCGACTCTTAAAGAAATTGCAGAACCCAAGGGTCTGGAAATTGTTGAGCAGGGTGTTCAGGGCGCTGCTGATATTCCTCAGGCTGCCGCTTCACTTTGTCCGCAGGTAGACTGCGTTAACAATTTCACCGACAACAATGTCGTAAATAACCTTTCTGTACTTCTTGAACAGGCAAATGCCGCAAATATTCCCGTTTACGGCTCGGAAGTCGAGCAGGTAGCAAACGGCTGCATAGCTTCCATGAGCATAGATTATGTTGCTCTCGGAAATGCAACAGGCGATATCGGCGTTCGCATACTCAAGGGTGAAAAAGCGGGGGATATTCCCGTACAGCAGGTTTACGACTGCGCTCCCGTTGTAAATACCGATGTTCTTGCACAGTTCGGAATAACGCTTCCTGACGCATATGCAGATGCCGAAAAGGTAACTACAAACGCAGAATAAAATCAATGCCTTGCCGGAAATTCCGGCAAGGCGTTTTTTGTGCATGAAAAAGCGGCTTCCGTTGCAGGAAACCGCTTTTTTATATGTAAATCGGAATCATTCTTTGAAATTGATAAGTTCGTCAAGCATTTTGGGAAGATCCGTGTCCATGTTTTCGTCCGTGAACTGGCAAGTTCCAACGGCTTTGTGACCGCCGCCGCCGTATTTGAGCATAAGCCGTCCCACATTGACATTTGACGTGCGGTTAAGTATGGAATATCCTACCGCAGCGCTGCAGCCGTGACCGCCCTTGCCGTTTACTATCCATGCGGAAATATTCTGCTCAGGGTAGAGACTGTATATAAGGAATCTGTTTCCTGAATATATCGGATCAACACCGCGCAGATCGCTGATAATAACGTCCTTTTCAACGCGAGTGTGAGCCCTTACCATTTCTTTGAATTTTTCCGCCTGTTCAAAGTAAATGTCAATTCTTTCCTTAACATCGGGCAGGGAAAGTATTTCATCGGTATTCATTGTACGGCAGCAGTCAATGAGCTTTTCCATAAGCTGATAGTTGGAAATTGTAAAATTTCTCCAGCGTCCCAGACCTGTTCTTGGGTCCATAAGGAAACCCACAAGTATCCAGCCGGTAGGATTAAGTATTTCCTCTCTTGTAAGATTTCCGCTGTCTACTTTATCAACGGCGATCATCATGTCATCATAATGACCGAAACGTTCTTTTCCGCCGTAATAATCATAAATGATCCTTGCGCAGGAGGGGGCGATACGGCTTTCACCCTTATATTTGCCCTCAAGCTGATTCCGCTCAAACTCGCTGGAATGGTGGTCAAACCAAAGTCCGCAGCCCTCAACATATGGAACGTTTGCAAGGCAGTCGTCCTCGGTTATCTCGATAAGACCGTCCTGAAGGTCTTTCGGGTGGGCAAACTTCCAGTGATCTATAATTCCCACGTCTTTAAGAAGAGCGCCGCAGGCAAGACCGTCAAAGTCCGAACGTGTAACAAGTCTCATTTCAATACAACTCCTAATAAAAAATTACATTTGTGCACAATAATGCAGTATATTCTTATTATACACTGTTTTTATACAAATTTCAATAGTAATTTTACAGATTTTAAAAAAATTTTAAATATGCCGATAATGGTAAAATTAACAAAAAATCCTTGACTTTAATGAAAAAAAGTAGTATCATTAAGTAATACACTGATTTATGGTGAAATTTCAATGATGGGAGTGATCGGAATGATCAAAGCCGCCGAAGCAATGGTAAAATGTCTGGAAAACGAGGGGATCAGAGTCGTCTTTGGCTATCCCGGCGCGGCAATTTGCCCGTTCTATGACGCTCTCACCCATTCGGATATAAGGCATATATTGGTTCGCCGTGAAGATAATGCAGGACACGCTGCAAGCGGTTACGCCCGTATGACCGGAAAACCCGCCGTTTGTATTGCAACTTCCGGACCGGGGGCTATGAACCTTATGACGGCTATCGCCACCGCCTACGCCGACAGTATTCCGCTTGTGTGCATTACCGGACAGGTTTCCACGGATCAGATCGGCTGCGATGTTTTTCAGGAAGTGGACACCACAGGCACTGCCGAACCTTTTGTAAAATACAGTTACCTTATAAAGGACGCGGCGCAGCTTCCGAAAATTTTCAAGGAAGCGTTCTATATAGCCGGTTCGGGAAGAAATGGTCCGGTGCTTATTGACGTTCCCTTTGATATTCAGCAGACAATGATAGATTTTGAATACCCCGAAACGGTGGAACTCCGTACCTACAAGCCCACTATTAAAGGAAACGGCTTGCAGATTAAGAAAGTCTGCGAAGCACTGCAAACTTCGGAACGTCCGCTTATCTGCGCGGGCGGAGGAGTCATTGCCGCAAAAGCCGAAAAGGAACTTGTAGCTTTTGCCGAAAAGACCAAAATTCCCGTTGTTTCCACAATGATGGGACTGGGAATTTTTCCGTCGGAACACCCGCTTTTCATGGGAATGCTCGGTATGCACGGTGTTCGCACGGCAAACGAAGCCGTTTCCAAGTGCGATACAATGCTTCTCATAGGCGCGAGAGTGGGGGACAGAGCTGTCCGTTCTCCCAAATTCCTTGCGGAAACTACTAAAATTATCCATATAGACGTTGACCCTGCGGAAATAGGCAAAAATATCCATGTTGATATTCCTCTTGTAGGCGATTGCAGGAACATTCTTGAAGAACTGACTGCGGGAATAGACAGCGCGGAACGTTCGGAATGGCTTGCGGAGCTTTCGGAAGTAAAAAATACCGTTCCCAAAGAGGACGAAACGGAGGGCTACGTCAACCCGAAAATGTTCATCAGGAAACTTTCCGCAAAGCTTCCCGAAAACACCGTATGTTCCGCTGATGTGGGACAGAATCAGATATGGACCTGCAATAATTTCCAATTTAAGCACGGAAAATTCATAACCAGCGGCGGAATGGGTACAATGGGCTATTCCATTCCCGCGGCTATCGGTGCGAAACTTGCTTCACCCGATTCGGAAGTCGTGGCGATCTGCGGCGACGGTTCTTTCCAGATGGAAATGATGGAACTTGCAACAATAGTTCAGGAAAAAGTTCCCATAAAGATCATAATCATGCGGAATAACCGCCTCGGAATGGTTCGGGAACTGCAAACCAACGTTTACAAGGACAACCAGACCGCCGTTCATATCGCGGACGGAAATCCCGATTTTGTAATGCTTGCAAAATCATACGGCATCAACGCGGAACGGGTCTCCACAATGGCGGAAGCGGAAAAGGCTATCGAGCATCTCTGCAATTCAAAAGAAGCTTACCTGCTGGAATGTAATGTTTGGAGAAACGAGTCTACGCTATAACTAAAGGATATATTAAATATAAAAATTATGTACTTTACGCATATCATATACAGTGCTAAACTTATTATGGGAGAGATATTGCAAAGGAGTAAAGATCAATGAAACATACCATTTCAATATTAGTGGAGAACCACGCGGGCGTGCTTTCCAGAATTTCGGGACTGTTTTCCCGCCGCGGATTCAATATAGACAGCCTTGCCGTGGGAGAGACCGATGATCCGGAAATTTCCCGCGTAACAATAGTTGCAGACGGTGACGAACACACCGTTGAACAGCTTGAAAAGCAGCTGAATAAGCTTATAGATACACTGAAAGTCAAGGCACTTGCGCCTGATGAACTGCTTTCCAGAGAATTGCAGCTCATAAAGATAAACGCTCAGCCTAAGCAGAGGAATGAGATCCTCACTATCTGCGAAATAATGGGCGCAAAGATAATCGACATCTCGCAGACGACCATGACCATAGAAATTTCCGACACAACCATGCACCTTGCACGGTTTGAAGAACTGATCCGCCCCTACGGCATAAAGGAGATCGTCCGCACAGGAGTTATTGCGATCCAGAAAGGCGCGGAAACTATCCGCAAATAAGGCAGCAAATGAACGGTTGTCCGTTCTTAAAATATCAATAATTATAACGGAGGTTGTTTAAAATGGCAAACAAAATCTATTATCAGCAGGACTGCGACCTTGGCAGACTGGACGGCAAGACCGTTGCTATAATCGGTTACGGTTCTCAGGGACACGCTCACGCTCTTAACCTTAAAGACAGCGGCGTTAACGTTGTTGTTGGTCTTTATGAGGGTTCAAAGAGCAAAGCAAAAGCCGAATCACAGGGACTGAAAGTTCTTTCCGTTTCGGAAGCTGCAAAAGCCGCTGATGTTATCATGATCCTTATCCCCGATGAGAAACAGGCTAAGATGTACAAAGAGGACATCGCTCCTTACCTTACAGAGGGAAAAACTCTTGCTTTTGCACACGGTTTCAACATTCACTTCGGCTGCATTGTTCCGCCTAAGAACGTTAACGTTATCATGATCGCTCCTAAAGGACCCGGTCACACGGTAAGAAGCGAATATCAGGCGGGCAAAGGCGTTCCTTGCCTTATCGCTGTTGAACAGGACGCTACAGGCGATGCTACAGACATCGGTTTGGCATACGCTCTCGGTATCGGCGGCGCAAGAGCAGGCGTTCTTGAAACCACATTCCGCACAGAAACAGAGACCGACCTTTTCGGCGAACAGGCTGTTCTCTGCGGCGGTGTCTGCGCTCTTATGCAGGCAGGTTTCGAGACTCTCTGCGAAGCGGGTTACGATCCCAGAAACGCTTACTTTGAGTGCATTCACGAGATGAAGCTTATCGTTGATCTTATTTATCAGTCGGGCTTTGCAGGAATGAGATACTCCATTTCCAACACGGCTGAATACGGCGACTATGTAACAGGTCCCAAGATCATCACGGAAGATACCAAGAAAGCTATGAAGCAAGTCCTTAAAAACATTCAGGACGGTTCATTCGCGAAAGAATTCCTGCTTGATATGTCCGATGCAGGTTCTCAGGTACACTTCAAGGCTATGAGAAAGCTTGCCGCGGAACACCCCTCCGAGATCGTCGGCGCGGAAGTAAGAAAGCTTTACAGCTGGAGCGACGAGGACAAACTTATCAATAACTGATTTTGGTAATATAACAGGGAGCGCCGAAACGCTCCCTGTTTTGTTATTGCTTGCTTTCGTATATGACTGCGTTTTTTAGTTCTTCGCCGCGGAAGAACGCGCCGAGATTTGCAAGAGTGACTTCGGCGATCTTCTGTAACGCTTCTTCCGTCAGGAACGCCTGATGCGACGTCATTATAACATTCGGCAGGGAAACAAGCAGCGCAAGAACGTCATCTTTGATAATTGTGCTTGAATAGTCCTCAAAGAATATGGAAGTTTCTTCCTCGTAAACGTCCAGACCCGCGCCGCGGACTTTCTTGTCCTTTAACGCCTGCAAAAGCGCATCGCTGTCAATAAGCTGTCCTCGGGAGGTGTTGAGGATAACCACGCCCTCTTTCATTTTTGCAAGGCTTCCCTCGTTTATGATATATCTGGTATCATTTGTCAGCGGACAATGAAGGGAAATTACATCACTTTCCGCGAAAAGTTTGTCCAATGTGACGTAATTTATATCAGAGTCCTTGACGGGGAACGGATCATAGGCGATAACGTCCATTCCGAAACCTTTGCAGATGTCAATGAATATCCGTCCTATCTGACCCGTTCCGATAATGCCCGCCGTTTTTCCGTGGAGATCAAAGCCGATAAGCCCGTTAAGGCTGAAATTAAAATCCCGCGTTCTGATAAACGCTTTGTGAATCTTGCGGTTCAGGGTCAGCAGAAGCGCCATTGTATGTTCCGCAACGGCATAAGGGGAATACACAGGCACTCTTACAACATTAATTTTGTCCTTTGCGTACCTGATGTCAACATTATTGTAACCCGCACAGCGGAGCGCGATAAGTTTCACGCCCAGCGCGCAAAGTTCGTCTATGGTCTCGCTGTTCACGGTGTCGTTGACGAATACTACCGCCGCTTTGCAGCCTCTTGCGGCGACTGCGGTGTCGGGGGTCAGCTTGTAGTCGATGTATTTAATGTCATACTCGGTGTTCAGCTTATCGAACCATATCCTGTCATATGGTTTGGTGTCAAAAAATGCAATTCTTTCCATACCGAAAACTCCTTTTACAGATTTCGGGATATAGTGTATGCAGAATTCCGAAAATAATGTGACAGGGCATAAAAAATCCCCCTTTTTGAAAAGGGGGAAACGTTTATCAGCAGTAATAAAGCAGGTGGACTCTTACGGCGGCAAGCATTTCTTTGTAAAGTTCCGCCGCGCTGTTCAGATCGGTCGTCATCAGCGGGTCGTTGAGAAAAGCATTGAATGCTATATCCAGATCCCGTTCCTTGACGGCTTTCACGATTGTTCCCTGATTGACGATATGGCGTATCGTAAGCCCGTAAAGTTCGTCGTTGAGCCGACCCGCCGCAACAGGCTTTACCGAATTGCGGCTTATAAGCGCGTTTGTATGTACTATCGAGCCGATGGGAAGATTTTCTACCTGTCCGCTGTTCTTCATGCAGACGTTGGTAATAAGATTTCCCAGTCCCATTAATGCGCGTATCTGCAGGGCGCAGTCGGTAGTTCCGCCGCCGACAGGCAGGAATTCGTCGCCGTTCATAAGCGGACGGACTCTGCTTATTTTGTCTAACTTCATTTTCTTCATGTAATTTACTGTTGTCTGGCTGAATTTCCAGTTTGACATGATCTTCTGCGATCTCAGATACCACGGCGGGCAGAAATCCGCGATTATCCTGTCCGAAACTGCGGGAATACAGCCGTATCTCAGGAACATATCAAATTTTATCTTGTTCGCCGAAACGAACGGGTTAAGTTTGAACTCTCCCTGCTTGGCTTCATAGCCGTTTTCGTAATATTCCTCGGCGTACTTCCTGAACATGGGAACAAGGCTTTCGCCGTTGTAAAGCACATCGTCAAAGAAGCAGAACCCGCTTATTCCGATAAGATTGTATTTTATGTCGCGGCGCCTTACGTTTTTTACGCCGTATTCCTTGCCGCAGAGTTCCGCAAGAAGATCAAGAGCAGGGTAAAGCTCGTCCGTTGAGCCGAAAAGCTTTATTTCGGGAAAAACATCATACATCATCAGCATACATTCCGGCATGGGGTTGGTAAGGTTTATGACCCATGCGTCGGGGCATACTTTTTTGATCATCTCGGCGTATTTTATGTAGACGGGCAGGGTCTTCAGGGATCTGATAACGCCGGAGGGTCCCGTAAGTTCGCCTACGGACTGGTAAATTCCGTAAGTTTCGGGCAGGTGCATTTCGGTAACGGATTCTTCCACCGTGCCCTGCGTAAAGGACAGGATAACTATATCAGCGCCGCGGAGCGCTTCCTCCGGAGTGTCGGACGCCACATATATTATGTCGCTTTTGCAGTCGGGGGATTCCCGCAGCTTGTTGCCTATGGCTTCGTTTGAAAGCGACAGCTGCTTGTCGGGGTCGTAAAGCTGCATGGTGGCATAGATCTCCTCAGCGGCAAGTTCGGAAAAGAGTTTCCAGCCGAAATTGAAAGAGCCGCCGCCGATATAAGCAATGTTGGTTCGTTTATCCTTGCTGAACATACTAAAAGTTCCTTTCAGAATAAGTCTACAATAATATTATTGTACAAAATTCATGATTTGTCAAGTGTTTTTCCCGATATTGTCAGAATATTTCCCGAATTTTGAGTAAATCATGTGCAAAAACAGTGGGATATTTTTGTCAATATCACGGAAAAATTGTTTACTCAAACGTTTTCGTGAAATTTTTTTGTAAAAAATAAACAACTTATAGTTTAGAATATTATAAAAAATCCTCTTGATTATTTTGCGTAATTTTGTTATAATTAAAGTGTTAAATTGATCGGCATTTACGCAAAACAAAAGTTATGCGTAAATTTTGCCCGATTTTTAATGGCGGTTATACCGTAATTTTTAAGGAGGTTACATATGAAAAACACTAAGAAAATTCTTACAGGGCTTCTTGCTCTGACTATGGTTGCAGGTCTTTCTGCCTGCGGCGGCGGAGATGACACATCAGGCAATGCCGGCGGCAACGGCGGCAATGAGGAAACTACCACCACTACCGAGGGCACTACCACCACTCAGGCTACTGTTGAGATCAATACAGAGGGTCTGAAAGACGGCGAGCAGGAAGTCCTTGAAGGCGCTATGGCTAAACTCCCTGATGCTGATCTTGAAAACAAAGAGATCAAGTGGCTTGCTCACTATACCAAGAATCCCGGTACAGACGGACAGTCCAAGTCTGTTGCTCTTGAAATGTTTGAGCAGAAATACGGTATGCACATTAAGGATTATACCTGCACATATGAAACACGTTTTGATGAACTTTCCACATATGTTCTGGGCGGCGAGGGCATTGACTTCTTCCCCGGCGATGATGTTTATAACTTCCCCAAGGGCGTTGTAAGCGGAATGTTCCAGCCTATAGATGATTATGTTGACCTCAATGACGCCATCTGGCAGGATACCAAGGCAGGTATGGAGATATTCAACTTCGGCGGAAAGCACTTCTCTTTTGTAACAGGTATTACCGCTGAGCAGATCTGTATCTACAACAAGCAGACCATTGAAGACAACGGTCTGGACGATCCTTGGGAGCTTTATGAAGCAGGCAACTGGAACTGGGATACATTTGAAGGTATGCTGGAACAGTTCGTTGATGCTGAAAACGGACTCTACGGTCTTGATAACTGGTTCTATGAGAAATCTCTCTGGACATCAAACGGAGCTGTTGCAGTAGGAAACGTTGACGGTCACGTTGTAAGTATGCTGAGAGACGCAAAGGTTGAAGAAGCTGAAAACTTCGGTTATGAACTCTTCCAGAAGGGTCTTACATTCCCCTCCGCAGAATTTAACTGGAATATTCACCCCGAATTTATGGCAAACGGCACAGAGCTGTTCAACCTGCAGGGTGCATGGGGTATCATGGGCGATCCCTCAACATGGGCTTGTCAGATCGCTCCTGAGAATCTTGCGGTAGTTCCTGTTCCGTCTCCCGCAGGTTCCGATCCTTACGGTGCAGCTACTATTGCAGGTTATGCTCTCTGCAAGGGTGCTCAGAACCCCGAGGGTGTTGCTCTGTATGCTCAGTGTGATATTATGGCAGGTCAGGACGAGGGTGCTAAGGCTATTGCAGACAGAAAGTCTATGGACGATAACCAGTGGACACAGGAGATCATTGATAAGGTCAACGAGTGCAACGATCTGGTTCGTCAGTATCCTGTATATGACTTTGCTCCCGGCTGCTCCACAGATATTGCCGACATCTGCGTAAACAACGGTGACAGCGGTCTGAGAGTTCCGTTCCACGGTGGAAGCGACTGGGCTACCGAGCGTGAGAGAATTGCTGACGCTATCGAGACAGCCGTTAATGATGTTGATGCTGAACTTCAGGCTAAGATCGCTGAGTTCTGATTTCATAATTCCATAATGACTCTTTTTGCCGACGCGCTTGCAGGGTTTGTCTTGCAGGCGTGTCGGTTTTTTCATTGACAACCGCCGGAATTTATAGTATAATTTTCTTTGCAGGCTTTCACCAAAAATTATCAGCCTGCCGGAGGGACAAATGGCAAAGGATTTTTCAAAAGGCGCGTTACACGGCGTGCCTATCGCGCTGGGGTATCTGTCGGTATCTTTCGGATTCGGCATACAAGCAGTGCGGGCGGGACTTTCGCCGCTGACGGCAACAATAATTTCCGCGCTGAACCTGACTTCCGCGGGACAGGCGGCAGGAGTTAACATCATAGCCGCGGGCGGTACGCTTATCGAAATGATACTTGTTCAGCTTACGATAAATATCCGCTATTCGCTTATGGCAATATCGCTTTCGCAAAAGCTGGACGGGAAATTCTCAATGCCCCACAGGCTTGCGGCTTCCTACGGCATAACCGATGAGATATTCGCAGTGTGTTCCGCGCAGAAAGAACCTTTAACGCCTGCGTATATGTACGGAATGATACTTGCGGCGTTCATGGGCTGGGTAAGCGGCACGGCGCTGGGCGCGGCGGCAGGGGAGCTTTTGCCCTATTCGGTCAGCAGCGCCATGGGGATAGTTCTTTACGGAATGTTTCTGGCGATAATCATTCCCCCTGCCCGAAAGCAGTTCAGCGTACTTATTACGGTTGCAGCCGCGGCGCTGATAAGCATATTTTTCAGATATATACTTACGGCTGTTTCGTCGGGATTTGCGGTGATAGTTTCGGCTATAACAGCGGCAGGACTGGCGGCGGCGGTATTTCCGGTAAAAGAGGAGGAAAGCGAATGAGTATTGCGTTATATATCGGCGTAATGGCAGGTGTGACATACCTTGTGCGTTCCGTGCCGTTTACCTTTTTCGGCAAAAAGATCAAATCGCGGTTTTTCAGGAGTTTTCTGTATTACATACCCTATGCCGTTCTGAGTGCCATGACCATTCCCGCAATTTTTTACAGCACGGGGAATATTATTACAGCCGCTGCGGGAACGGTTGTGGCACTGCTGTTTTCATATTTCGGGCTTCCGCTGATAGTGGTGGCGCTTTCCGCATCGGCGGCAGCGTTCATAACAGGGTTATTTCTGTAAAAACGGGAGGCGGTATTTTTGAATGGGACTGTACTGATAACAGGCGGTTCGCGGGGAATAGGCAGAGCCGCCGCAAAAGCCTTTGCAAAAGCGGGGTACGATGTGGCGGTGAATTATAATAATTCTGCCAAAGCGGCGGAAACTATCTGCGGAGAACTGTCCGATCACGGTGTAAAGGCATCAGCCTTTAAAGCAGACGTTTCGGTCCGCGCGGAAGTGGACGAAATGATTTTGCGGATAAAGGAAAAGCTTGGAAATATTACCGTTCTTGTGAATAACGCGGGGATAGGGGAACAGGCGCTGTTTACGGATATTTCCGAGGAAATGTGGGACAGAATGTTCGCCGTGAACGTCAAGGGCGCGTTCAACTGCGCGCAGGCAGTTCTGCCGGATATGATACATTCAAAGTACGGCAGGATAATCAATGTTTCCTCAATGTGGGGAATTTCGGGAGCGTCCTGCGAGGTACACTATTCCGCCGCAAAAGCCGCTCTGATAGGTTTCACAAAGGCTCTGGCAAAGGAAGAGGGGCTTTCGGGAATTACGGTGAACTGCGTTGCCCCGGGAGTCATTGACACCGACATGAACGCCCGCCTTTCGGCGCAGGATATGGAAATTCTCAAAGAAAACACGCCCGTGGGCAGAATAGGCACGCCGGAGGATATTGCGGAAGCGATACTGTTTTTCGCCTCGGAAAAAGCGTCATTCATCACGGGACAGGTGTTATCCGCAGACGGCGGATTTATTTTGTAAGGGTTTTTAATTATGGAAATTACAGCCAAAGAACTTTTGTATATAACTTCACGGATAGGCAGTATGCTGATAACCTGCGGCGCGGAAATTTACCGCGTTGAGGACAGTCTGTACAGGATAGCCGCCGCATACGGATTTTCCGGCGGGGAAAAGCGGATAGAAGTATTTGCCATACCCGCAAGCCTTATAATCACCGTAAATGACGGCGATTCGCCGCCCCTTACCCAGACGGTGAGGATATCCGCCCGCGGCACGAACCTTGACCGCGTTGACAAGCTGAACAATCTTTCAAGGTATATCTGTGCGGAAACGCCTGAAATCCGGGAGATACGGAAACACATTGACGAAATAAACGGTCGGAAAGTTTACGGCGGCACGGTGCGGCTTTTCAGCTATGGGATAGTGGGGGCGGTTTTTTCGCTGTTCTTCGGGGGAACGTGCTCGGACGCGCTGTTTTCCGGAATTATCTCGATGATAGTTTTCGGAGTGTCAAAATTTGTAAACAAGGTAAAACCCAGCGTTTTCTTTCAGAGCCTTATAGGTTCGGTGATAATAGCGTCACTGTCGGTGTTTGTTTCAAAACTCGGACTTACGGAAAGTTTCGACAAGATAATAATAGGCGCTTCCATGAATCTTGTGCCCGGGGTAACGCTTACCAACTGCATGAGGGATTTTATAGCGGGGGATTTTCTGGCAGGAATGTATACCCTGACGGAAGCTATCCTTGTGGCTCTGGGAATGGCAGTGGGTGCGGCTTCGGCAATTGCGCTTGTCAGCATGATTTAGGAGGGAAAATATGGATATTCTTAAAGAAATGATACTTCCCTGCGTTTACAGTTTTATAGCGTCAATAGCATTCGGAGTGCAGTTCAACATACGTTTCAGGCATATGTTGGCGGCGGGGATAGGCGCGGCGCTTACGCAGCTGATATTCACGGGTTTTGAAATGAGCGGGCTTGGGCAGATGATATGCTATTTCTTTGCGGCGTCGGCAGTTTCGGTTTATGCGGAATTAATGGCGCGGCGGCTCCACGTTCCGGTGAATATGTATCTCGTTATCGGAATAATTCCCTTAGTTCCGGGAGGAAATATGTACAATACCATGATTTCCCTTGTAGGCGGGGATATAGACAGTTTTTCCCACCTGTTTGCGGAAGCCGTGGGAATAGCGGGTTCCATAGCAATGGGAGTTTTTGCCGTTTCAGCAATAATGCGGCTTATCAGAATGATTACCAAACAGGCAGTGTAAAGCGGTTTACCCGCCTTTTCCTGTGTAAAGGTATTTTTCTTTCTGGTGAAATCTGCACAAAATTGTGCCGGCTTTTTGTGCATGAATGTTTTCAGGAGCTATTGACAAATTGAAAGAAATACTATATACTTGTATCTTGTAAGCTTTTAAACACAAGATGTAGTGTATGGTATAATTTGGGAGGCTGTAAATAATGATAACTCAGATAAGAAAAAGAGACGGCAGAACGGTTACATTCAATATTGAAAAGATCGCGCAGGCTATATTCAAGGCTGCTCAGTCCGTCGGCGGAAGTGATTACAATACATCTCTTGAACTTGCAGACAAGGTTTGCGACGCCGTAGAGATCAAGTACGGAAAATGTATTCCCACCGTTGAACAGGTTCAGGATATGGTCGAGAAAGTCCTTATGGAGGAGGGGCACGCAAGGACTGCAAAATCTTACATTCTCTACCGTTCCGAGCGCACAAGGGCAAGGGAAATGAACACCAAACTTATGAAAGTATACGAGGATCTTACTTTTAAAGCCGCCAAGGACAGCGACATCAAGCGCGAAAACGCAAATATCAATGCCGATACCGCTATGGGAACCATGCTGAAATACGGTTCCGAGGGCGCAAAACAGTTCTATGAAATGTATGTCCTTGACCCGAAACACGCAAAAGCCCATAATCAGGGAGATATACATATTCACGATCTGGATTATCTTACTCTTACGACTACCTGCTGCCAGATTGACCTTATAAAGCTTTTCAAGAACGGATTTTCCACGGGTCACGGATTCCTCCGCGAACCTAATGACATTTACAGCTATTCCGCGCTTGCTTGTATAGCCATTCAGTCCGATCAGAACGATCAGCACGGCGGTCAGAGTATTCCGAATTTTGAGTATGCCATGGCGGAGGGCGTCAAGAAAACCTACCGCAAGAAGTATGTTTACAATATTGCTCGCTGCCTTGAAATGATCGCCCGCGTTGACAACGGTCAGGAAATAAGCGACAGGATCGCAAAGGAAATTTACGACGAAAAGGGAATTTACCCTGTTCTTGACAATAACAACGGCTACAAGGAAATAGAGTTTGAAAAGCTTTGCGGTTACGTTGATGCCGAAACAGCAAAGCGTATTCAGGATTTCACATTCAGGAATACCACAAAGGAAGTTGACAGAGCCACATATCAGGCTATGGAAGCGCTTATCCACAACCTTAATACCATGAACAGCCGCGCAGGCGCGCAGGTGCCGTTCAGTTCCATAAATTACGGACTTGACACTTCCACCGAGGGCAGAATGGTAATAAAGAACGTTCTTCTTGCCCATGAAGCAGGTCTCGGCAACGGCGAAACGCCTATATTCCCGATACATATTTTCAAGATAAAAGAGGGAATAAATTACAATCCCGAAGACCCCAACTATGATATGTTCAAGCTTGCCTGCCGTGTTTCCGCAAAGAGACTGTTCCCGAATTTCTCATTCATAGACGCGCCTTTCAATCTCAAATACTATAAGCCCGGTGACTACAATACGGAAGTTGCCTACATGGGCTGCCGTACAAGAGTTATCGGAAACGCATACGATCCCACACGTGAGATTGTTACCGGCAGAGGAAACCTCAGCTTTACTTCGGTAAATCTTCCCCGTCTTGCCATAAACGCAAACCACAATGTAGGCGCGTTCTTTGACAGCCTTGATGAAATAATGGATCTTGTCTGCGAACAGCTTATGGCTCGTTACAAAATTCAGGCTGAAAAGACAGTAAGGAATTTCCCGTTCCTTATGGGACAGGGAATATGGATCGATTCGGACAAGCTCGGTCCTAACGACAAGGTGGGCGAAGTTCTGAAACATGGTACGCTTTCAATGGGATTTATCGGTCTTGCCGAATGTCTGAAAGCCCTTATCGGAAAACATCACGGCGAGGACGAAGAAGCCCGCAAACTCGGTCTTGAAATAGTTACTCGTATGCGCAACCGCATGGACGAGGAAACAAGACGTTCCGGCATGAATTATACGCTTCTTGCAACTCCCGCAGAGGGACTTTCGGGAAGATTTGTCCGCATGGATAAGAAGCTTTTCGGTGAGATCAAAGGCGTTACGGACAGGGATTATTATACCAATTCATTCCATGTTCCTGTATACTATCCTATCAATGCTTTTGAGAAGATCAAGATAGAAGCGCCTTATCACGAACTTACCAACGCGGGACACATCAGCTATGTTGAACTTGACGGCGATCCGCTCAATAACCTTTCTGCGTTTGAAAAGATCGTCCGCTGCATGAAAGAATCGGGTATCGGTTACGGTTCTATAAACCACCCCGTAGACAGAGATCCTTGCTGCGGTTACACGGGAATTATAGGCGATACCTGTCCTAAATGCGGACGACATGAGGGTGATAACGGCTACGGTTTTGAGCGTATCAGGAGAATTACAGGCTATCTGGTAGGAACGCTTGACCGTTTCAATGACGCTAAGCTTGCGGAAGTTCACGACCGCGTAAAACACAGCATTTAAGAGGTGCGGATATGCTTTCCGATACAATACGAATTGCGGGAACGGTGAACGATTCCATAGTTGACGGTCCGGGAATACGTTTCACGGTGTTCACGCAGGGCTGTCCCCACAGGTGCGAGGGCTGCCACAACCCCCAGACCCATGATTTTAACGGCGGTGAGGACGTTACCCTTGAAAGCCTTTTAGATAAAATTAAGGGCAATCCGCTTCTGGACGGTGTTACATACAGCGGCGGAGAACCGTTCTGTCAGGCGCGGCAGCTTTATGAACTCGGTCTGGAGGTCAAAAAGCTTGGAATGGATATTGTCACCTATACGGGATATACTTTTGAATATCTTACCGAACATTCCGACGAGGAAAACTGTTACGAGAAACTGCTTTCGGTGACGGACGTTCTTGTGGACGGACGTTTTGAACTGGACAAGCGGGATATTCTGTTAAAATTCCGCGGAAGTTCCAATCAGCGACTGATAGATGTTCCAAAAAGCCTTAAAGCGGAAAAAGTTATAGAAGCTGATATTTAGCACTTGAAATATTATTAAAAAAATGCTATATTAAGTATAGAGAGAGGAGTTTTGACCTTGAAACGCTTTATACGGAATATAGCATTTATTTTTCTGGTAATTGCATTAACTCTGACGTCCTGCAAAGAGGACGACGGTTCGGGGTATACTTTTAAAATGAACATAGAAAGCAATCCGTCAAATCTTGACCCGCAGATGGCGGAGGACAAATCGTCGCTGATGATAATTTCCAATATGATGGAGGGACTTGTAAAGGTTTCGGAAACAGGCGGAATCGTTCCTGCTGCAGCGGAAAGTTTCGAGATGTCGGAAAACGGACTGGTATACACATTCCACCTGCGTCAGGACAGAATGTGGGAAAGCGAAGCAGATTTTACCGCAAACGTGACGGCGGGAGACTTTGTCTTTGCTTTTCAGAGGATATTTGACACGGAAACGGATTCCCCATACAGCAGGGATTATATGTGCATAAAAAACAGCGGGGCGGTTCTCAACGGAACATTACCCCTTGAAAGTCTGGGAGTCAGGGCACTTGATGACTTTACCGTGGAATTTACCCTTGAATACCCGTATTTTGATTTCCTGTCACTTCTTGCAAAACCTGCTGCCATGCCCTGCTGCAAGGATTTCTTTGCGTTTTCAAAGGGCAGGTACGGAATGGCTGCCGATGCGACCGCCTCAAACGGCGCTTTCTATATAAAAGAATGGAATTTTGACCCATACTGGGACAATAACTATATTATCATGCGGAGGAACAAGTCCTATTCGGAGAACAGCTTTGTTTATCCATATAGTCTGAATTTTTTCATAACGGGCGATTCTTCAATTGATGCGGAAGCTTATTCAAAAGGCGACGTAGACTGCTATGTTTCGTATACGGCTGATGAAAAGACTCTTTCCGCGAATAAAAGTATTTCCGCGGACACGAAAACAGCGGGGTTGGTATTCAATTCCAAATCAAAATACTTCGGGAACAAAGTGTTCCGCGAAGCTTTGGCAAAATCAATCAACAGAGAAGCTTATTCCCACGAACTTCCTGCGGGAATGTCCGCGGCGTTCGGAATAATTCCGTCAGGGATAACTATTCAGGGAAAAAGCTACCGCGACATTATTCCTGACAGAACGCTATCTGTTTATGATGTTGAAGCTGTCCGCATATGGGAAAATGCCCTTAAAGCCGCAGGGCTGGATTCTGTTGACAACATAAAAATAACCGTTCCGGACAGTTTTGCCGGCAGTGATATAATATATAACATAACCGACCGATGGCAGAATGAACTTCTTTTTAACTGCGGAGTGGAAATAGTTTCCCAAAATGAATACGACGAAAAAATTTACGACGGAACATATGATATTGCTTTGATAGAAGTTGGCTGTGATGAAAATTCGGCATATAAGTTCATGAGTTATTTCTGCGGAGACAAGATGTTTTCGGGATATGCAAACAGCGGACTTATGACTTCCGTAAACGGCATAAAGACCGCAGACAGCCTTTCGTCGGGAGCGGACAGGATAAAAAGCGCAGAATCCGCCGTTATAGGCGATTACAGCTTTATTCCCCTGTGCTATGAAAGGGAATACCTTATTTTCGGAGAGGAAATGTCAGATATTGTATTTTACCCGTATCAGGAAACGGCATATTTTGGAAATGCGAAAAATTTTGATTAAAATGCAGATACGAGGCATTTTTGCGGTATATAAAAACAAAAAAGCTTGGAAACTAAATCGTCTCCAAGCTTTTCTTGGCGGAGAAGGAGGGATTCGAACCCTCGATGAGCTATCAACCCATACACGAGTTCCAGTCGTGCGCCATAAACCGGGCTAGGCGACTTCTCCATGCCGTTTACTACTGCCATTTTTCAAATGACTTTACAATTATAACACTTTTTTTTCAGCTTGTCAAGAGTTTTTGGAAAAATATTTTGATTTTTTCGTAAAATGAGGCAAATTGGCTTTTTTTGTAAAATTAAGAACGGTTTTTTTATAAATTTTTTCGGAATTTCTCTTTACATATTGCCCAAAATGTAGTAAAATAAATTAGATACCTTTTTATTTTATAGTGTGAAAGGATTGAGCTTGCATATGTCCGAACAGCCGGTTTATAAAAGAATTTTACTCAAACTCAGCGGTGAAGCCCTTGCGGGTGACAAAAAAATAGGTCTGGATTATTCGGTTATCGGGAAAATTTGTGAAAGTATCAAGAAATGCGCCGATGTGGGCGTTCAAGTGGGAATTGTTGTCGGCGGCGGAAATTTCTGGAGAGGACGTTCCAGCGGCGCTATGGACAGGTCCCGTGCCGACCATATCGGTATGCTTGCCACTACTATGAACGCTCTTGCAGTCGCAGATGTTCTTGAATCGCTTGGCGCAGACGTCCGCGTAATGACCGCTATCGCCATGCATCAAGTGGCGGAACCGTACATCAGGAACAAGGCTATAAGGCATCTGGAAAAGGGCAGGATAGTCATTTTCGGCTGCGGAACAGGAAATCCGTTCTTCTCGACGGATACCGCTTCAACACTCCGCGCCGCCGAGATAGAAGCTGACATTGTGCTGAAAGCTACAATGGTTGACGGCGTTTACGATAAAGACCCTAACAAGTACGATGATGCCGTTAAATACGATGAGTTGAGCTTCAACGACATTCTTGTAAAGAATCTTGCGGTCATGGACAGCACTGCCGCTTCAATGTGCAAGGATAACAATATACCTATACTTGTGTTTGATCTGAAACGTCCCGACAATATTTACGACGCCTGCTTCGGCAAGAAAGTCGGAACTATCGTTATCGACAGGAAGTAATATGAGCCGTTTTCGGCTTGGAATAACGCGGTCACGGTGTCGGCGCGCCGTTTCGTCCGGAAAATTTATTGCGCCGGGAATAGGAGCATTTTTATGAACGAGCAAATTTCTAACGCACAAGGTAAAATGGAAAAATGTATCAAGAGCCTTGAACACGAGTTTTCTACCGTAAGAGCGGGACGCGCTAACCCCGCTGTTCTGGACAAGGTGCTTGTGGACTATTACGGAACGCCTACGCCTATTCAACAGATGGCGGCAATATCCGTTTCGGAGGCAAGAATTTTAGTTGTTCAGCCTTGGGACAAGACTCAGCTTAAACCTATCGAAAAAGCTATACTTGCTTCGGATATTGGCATTACGCCGACAAATGACGGTTCTGTCCTGAGACTTGCGTTCCCGCAGCCTACAGAGGAACGCCGCAAGGAACTTGTTAAACAGATAAAGAAATACGGCGAAGAAGCCAAGGTAACTATCCGCAACGTAAGACGTGACGTTATGGAAAAATTCAAGACCATGAAGAAAAACAGTGAAATTACCGAGGACGATATGAAAAATCTGGAAAAAGATATTCAAAAACTTACTGACAAGTTTGTGGATAACGTAGATTCCGCTGTTGCCGACAAGGAAAAGGAGATAATGTCTATCTGACGGGTGAGCGAATATGGCTGTTGACAAGGAAAAGCTGCCCGTTCATATAGGATTTATAATGGACGGCAACGGAAGATGGGCTTTAAAACGCGGACTTCCCCGCAAAATGGGACACCGCGAGGGTGCAAAGGCGTTCCGGAAAATTGCAAGGTATTGCAAGGATATTGGTATAAAATACATTACATTCTATGCTTTTTCTACTGAAAACTGGAAACGCCCAAAAGAGGAAATTGACGAAATAATGCGCCTTTTCGGGGAATATCTGGACGAAGCGGAAGATTTCCGCAAGGACAGGACAAGACTGCTGTTTCTTGGGGATAAATCCGCTTTTGACGAAAAACTTCGGAACAGAATGACGGAACTGGAAGAAGCTTCCGCGGAATTTGACCAAATGACTCTTATGCTTGCCATGAATTACGGCGGCAGGGACGAAATAGTCAGGGCTGCGGAACGTGCGGCGGAAATGGTTTTAAACAAGGAAATAAAGCTTTCAGACATTGACGAAAAACTTCTGGGAAGTCTGATGTACACGGGCGGTATTCCCGATGCAGACCTGATAATCCGTCCCAGCGGAGAGAAGAGAATATCCAATTTTCTGACGTGGCAGTCGGCTTATTCGGAACTTTATTTTACCGATGTGCTGTGGCCCGATTTCACGTCAAAGGAACTTGACAAGGCTCTTGAGGACTATGCTTCAAGAAGCAGGCGATTTGGCGGGGTGTGATAACCGCGCATTTTCAGGGAGAAATCGTCATAAAATTTTAAAAGGAATGTTATTTAATGGTAACTCGCATTATTTCGGCGGTCGTGGGGATAATTGTGGCAATAGGAGTGCTTTTTCTTTCAGACACTCCTGTTTATGACCTTGTGGTGGCGGCAATATCAATTATAATGATGTATGAACTTTTCGCAGCGGGCGGCTGCATGAAAAATCGTTTTCATGCGGGAGTCTGCTTCGGATTTGCGGCTGTGCTGCCGTTTCTGGTGGAATATACTGAAGCTATGGAGTACATCTGGATACTTTCGGGATTCTGCATACTGCTGATGTTTGCGGGATTTATCGCAAAGCACAAGGACATCACCTACGAAAAACTAAGCTACATGATAACGGCGGCGATATTTTCCACGCTGCCCATGTGCTGTCTTGTTTCAATGAAAAATCTAAGCGATGTTCATGGAATATGCTATGTTGTTCTTTGCCTTGCGGGCGCTTGGCTGGGGGATTCGGGAGCGTATTTTGTGGGAACATTTATGGGCAAGAAGAAACTTTGCCCCGAAATTTCCCCCAAAAAGACCGTTGAAGGCGCAGTCGGCGGAGTTATAACGGTGGGAATAGTATTTGCGGTCTATGCGTTTTTCTACCATCTTGTTCAGGTTCAGCGCGGCTATGAATTTGAGGTAAACTACATTTTCCTTGTGATAATGGGACTTATCTGCGGTGTTCTGGGAATTATAGGCGACCTTTCCGCTTCACTTATCAAAAGGCAGCACGGCATAAAGGATTTCGGGAATATCATGCCGGGGCACGGGGGGCTTATGGACAGGTTCGACAGCGTTCTGTTCGTTGCGCCGTTCATGCTGTTTGTGCTGACGTATTTCCCGCCTTTCAAGTGATATGGCTAAGGTAATTATGACCTGCGGAAAGCTTTGCGCAGGAAAGACCACATATGCGGAAAGGCTTTGCAGGGAAAGAAATGCAGTTCTGCTTTCCATAGATGAATTCATGCTGGCGATTTTCGGTCAGGACGCAGGGGAAAAGCACGACTTTTACGCTTCGGCAATAGAAAAGCTGCTTATGGAAAAATCCGCGGATATAGTTTCCGCAGGTGCGGACGTCATTCTTGACTGGGGATTCTGGACAAGGGAAAAGCGCGATTATGCGCGGGAATTTTACCGTTCCCGCGGAATTGAATCTGAGTTTCACTATATAGATATAAGCGGCGATGTCCGGAAACGCCGTATCGAAAGCAGGAACGCTTCGGTATCGGCAGGAAAGCTCGGCGCTTATTATGTTGATGAAGGTTTGCTTAAAAAGTGCGATGATCTGTTTGAACCGCCCGAAAACGGCGAAACAGATATTCACATAAAGGAATGATATATTTGAAAACAATATCCCTGATAGGTTCTACAGGTTCAATAGGAAAGCAGACTCTTGATGTTTGCCGCAAACACGGCATACGGGTCAATGCTCTTGCCGCAAAAAGCAATATAACGCTTCTGGAAACGCAGGCAAGGGAATTTTCACCGGAAATAGTGTGCATTTTCGAGGAAAAACATTATGCGGAACTGAAAGAACGGCTTTCCGATACTAAAATAAAAGTCCTCTGCGGAATGGACGGTCTTTGCGAAATTGCATCATCGGGAAAGCATGACCTGTTTGTAAATTCTGTTGTGGGAATGGTAGGACTTCTGCCGACCCTTACGGCAATAGACGCGGGAACAGATATTGCCCTTGCCAACAAGGAAACTCTTGTTGCGGGAGGAAAGCTTGTAATGTCCTCGGCGGCGAAAAAGGGCGTGAAGATATTTCCAATAGACAGCGAACATTCTGCGATCTTCCAGTGCTTGCAGGGAAACAAGCGGGAACAGCTTCGGAAGATAATTCTCACTGCTTCGGGAGGACCTTTTTTCGGTAAAAAGAAATCCGAACTGAAAAATGTCACCGTGGAACAGGCTCTGAACCATCCCAACTGGAGCATGGGGAACAAGATAACCATCGATTCCGCCACGCTTATGAACAAGGGACTTGAATTTATAGAAGCACATTGGCTTTTCGGAGTTGCTCCCGAAAATATCGAGATAGTAGTCAACCGCGAAAGTGTTCTTCATTCGGCGGTGGAGTTTGCGGATCATTCCGTTATAGGGCAGTTGGGCGTTCCGGATATGAAAATACCCATTCAGTACGCTCTGCTTTACCCCGAGCGGTTTAAATGTGATGTAAAGTCGCTTTCCTTTACGGATTACGGAACATTGACTTTCGCAAATCCCGACTTTGAAACTTTTGATTGTCTCAGCAGCTGCATTGATGCTATAAAACGCGGCGGGGCGTATCCATGTATTGTAAATGCCGCAAACGAGGAAGCGGTGGGGCTTTTCCTGAAAAGGGAAATACCTTTCCTCGGGATAGGTAATATAGTCCGTGCGGCTTTGGAACATTTCGGGGAAATGCCTGCGGAAACTTACAGCTACATTATCGCCGCCGAAAACGCGGCACGGGAATTTGTAAAAGAAAACTATACAAAAATCAAATAAATTAAAAGCGCAGGGATCTCCCGCGCAGTGTCTTATCCGGTGATGTAATATGAATAGTTTTGTATTGTTTAGAGCAGCTGAAAAAGCCGTTACGGAAACGTCCGGACATTCGGGAATTTCGGGTACTGTAATTTCGATCCTATTGGCGGCGTTTTTTTTCTGTCTGATAATAGTTATACACGAATTCGGGCATTTTATCGTGGCAAAAGCCTGCGGGATCAAAGTTGACGAATTTGCTATAGGAATGGGTCCTGTGATCTACAAAAAGCAGGGCAAAGAAACGCTTTTCTCGCTTCGGCTGCTGCCAATAGGCGGGTTCTGTTCAATGGGTGAGGATATTGATGATGACGATCCGGATTCGTTCCGCAAAAAGCCTGTTCTGTCAAGAATTGCGGTAATTGCCGCAGGTGCGGTCATGAATCTTCTGCTCGGTTTTATTCTTTCAATAGTAATGATACTTGCGGACGGCGGAGCCGTCTCCTCGCGGATAGTGTATTTTTCGGACGATGCGGTAAGTCCCGACTATGGTTTACAGCTGAACGATGTTATTACCGAGATAAACGGTGTAAAAATTTTCTCGGTAAAGGATATTACCTATCAGTTGGGAAACGACGAGGACGGAGTTATTGATTTTGTGGTAAAGCGTGACGGCGAAAAAGTCCGTCTGGACGGAGTGCATTTTGCCATGGAAGAAAACCCCGAAACAGGCAAGAGAACTCTTATTTACGATTTCAAAGTACAGCGGGAAAAAGTGACAGCCGGTAATCTTCTGCCATACGCTTTTAAAAATGCTGTATATTACGGCAGGATAGTGCTTATGTCGCTTGGAGATATTATCCGCGGAAAGTACGGCATAAACGATTTGCAAGGACCTATCGGAATTGTTACGGTCATAGGCGATGTTGCGGAAGAAACAGGCTTTGATGTAAGTTTCCTGCTTGATATTGCAACGCTTGTGACAATAAACATAGGTATATTCAATCTTCTGCCGATCCCTGCTTTGGACGGCGGGCGGCTGGTTTTCCTGATAATTGAAGCGTTCCGCCGAAAAGCGCTGAAAGCCGAAACGGAGGGAATGATACATTTTGTGGGATTTGCCCTGCTGATGATGCTGATGGTCGTGGTTACTTTCAACGACGTGAAAAATATATTTGTAAAATAAAATTCCGAAAGGATATGTAAAAATGCGGAAGCTTCATGCTGTAAAGGTCAGGAACTGCACACTTGATGGAAAACATATTTATATACAATCAATGCTGAATGTTCCCGCTTCGGATATTGAGGGAAGCGTAAGACAGGCTGCCGCGCTGGAAAAGGCAGGCTGCGAAATTATCCGTGCGGCTATTCCCGATGAAGAAGCCGTCAGACTTATTCCGGCAATAAAAAAAGCAGTAAACATACCGCTTGTGGCGGATATTCACTTCAATTACAAACTTGCCATTGAAAGCGCGGAAGCGGGCATTGACAAAATACGGATAAATCCCGGCAATATCGGCGATATTGAAAAAGTCCGTCTTGTTGCGCAGACCTGTAAAGCTAAAAACATTCCAATAAGAATAGGCGTGAACTCCGGTTCACTTGAAAAGGATATTCTTGAAAAATACGGTGCGCCCACTGCGGAAGCACTTGCAGAAAGCGCACTGCGCCATGCGGAAATACTGGAAAAATGCAATTTCGGGGATATTGTAATTTCCATAAAATCTTCGGATGTTCCTACAATGATAAAGGCTTACAGACTTATTGCCGAACGCACGGAATATCCGCTGCATCTGGGAGTTACAGAAGCCGGAACAAAGCGCATGGGAATAATAAAATCCGCTGTGGGGATAGGTTCTCTGCTTGCGGACGGCATCGGCGAAACAATACGGGTTTCTCTTACGGCTGATCCCTGTGAGGAAATTTACGCCGCAAAGGATATTCTTTCCGCTGTGGGAAAAGGCAGAGGAGCGAAGCTCGTTTCCTGTCCAACCTGCGGACGTACCAAAATAGATCTTATTTCTCTTGCTGAAAAAGTCGAAACGGCTCTGAAAGATGTTGACAAAGACATTACCGTTGCGGTCATGGGCTGTGTTGTGAACGGTCCCGGAGAAGCACGGGAAGCAGATATCGGAATTGCAGGCGGCGACGGCTGCGCGGTACTTTTCAGGAAAGGCGAAATTATAGGTAAAGTTTCGGAAAATGAAATTCTTTCCGCGCTTATGAATGAGATAGAAAAGCTTTAGGAATGGTGAAAAATGCTTATTAAGGAGTTATTTTCGGAATACATAGCGGATATTCCCAATTCGATAGCAAAAGGGGATATTCTGAAACTGATATGTCATGAGGAGGCGCGGGAGCTGACGGTTTTCGCGTCTTTTGACCGTGTTCAGCAGAGCGATTTCATAGCGGATTTTGAAACGGCTATGAAAAGAGTTTTGGGGCTGAAAAAGTTTTCCCTTTGCTGTAGGTACGCGCCGCCGCTTTTTACCGAAAAGTGTATGCCCGATATAATAGAAAGTCTGAAAAACAGGATCGCGCTTATAAACGGTTATTTTAACGGTGCTGAATATAAGCTTACAGGCGATACAATAGATATAAATCTTAAAGAACGCGGCGGGGATATTCTTATGACCGCCAAGGTAGATAAAGAAATAGAAAAATTTATAGGCGAAGTGTTTTCCAGAAACATTACGGTGAATATCCACGGAGTAAATGTTGAAAATTCCGCGGAAGAACACGCTGTAAGAATGTCGGAACTGTTGGCTTCAATGCCTATGCCCGAAGAAGAACCTCCGAAAAAACACGAAAATAATTTCCCGTCAGAAAATGCCAGCGTTCAGACGGTTACTGTTGATCTTAAAAATCTGCCTATCCTTAAAGATGGTGCAAAGTTAATAAAGGGACGCAATATAGATTCCCCGATAACAAATATTTCCGACATACGCGGAAATATGGGCAGCGTTACCATATGGGGCGATATTTTCAGTTATGAAGAAAAGACAGTCCGTACCAAAAACGGTGAAAGACGTATTGTTACCGCAGGCATCACCGATTATACAAGCTCAATAACATTAAAAACTATTGAAAATCCAAGCAACGAAAACTATCTTGCCGTTTTCAAAAAGGGCGGCACGGCTATTATCAAGGGCAAGGTGGAAATCGACAGCTATACAAACGAACTTGATCTGAAACCAAATGACATCATGCAGGTGGAAAAAACACAGCGCATGGATAATTCGGAAGAAAAGCGCGTTGAACTTCATCTGCATACAAATATGTCCGCCATGGACGCCGTTACTCCTGCCGAAAAGCTGGTGGAACGCGCCGCACTCTGGGGACATAAAGCAATAGCAATTACCGACCATGCCGTTGCACAGGCATTTCCCGAAGCGGCTGCGGCGGCGGGAAAGATACGTAAGAACGGCGGAGACATCAAGATAATTTACGGCTGTGAAGCTTATGCCGTAAATGACCGTTCCAAAGCTGTCACTGTTTTCACAGACAAGGATATAAACGCGGAAATGATTGTTTTCGATATTGAAACTACAGGTTTTAATCCGCATAGTGAACGTATAATTGAAATAGGTGCGATCAGAATCAAGAATCTTGAAATACTTGAAAGTTTTCAGACTTTTGTCAATCCTGAAAAGCCCATTCCGCCAAGAATAATCGGACTTACCGGCATTGATGACAACATGGTCAAAGGCGCGCCAAGTCAGGAAGAAGCACTGAAAAAATTTACGGAATTCTGCGGGAATGAGCCTGTTCTTATTGCACACAATGCAGGATTTGATACGTCATTTATAAAAGCGGGCTGCGAAAGATACGGCATAAATTTTGACTTTTCGGTTATCGACACCGTTGTAATGAGCAGAAGTATGCTTCCCGAACTTAAAAAGCACAAGCTTGACAATGTGGCAAAAGCGCTGGGTCTGGGCGAATTTAACCATCACCGCGCGGACGAGGACGCCAAAATGCTGGCACACATTTACGTTGCGCTTGCGGGACGGCTTGCAGAGGAACATAATATTTCAAAAATAAGTGAGATCAACGGCTGTGTGGAGAAAGTTGACCCGCGTTCGCTGCATACTTATCATCAGATCATTCTTGTAAAAAATGCTATCGGTCTGAAAAACCTATACAAGCTTATTTCTTACGGAAATCTTAAATATTATAAGAAAAACCCGCGTATTCCCATGTCTGAACTTATGGCGCACAGGGACGGTCTTATCGTGGGAAGCGCCTGTGAGGCGGGGGAACTTTTCTCCGCAGTCAGAGACGGTCAGTCTTGGGAAACTCTGAAAGATATTGCAAAATTCTATGACTATCTGGAAATTCAGCCTGTTGCCAACAATGAATTCCTGATCAGAGACCCTGAACACCCCGAGATCAACACATTTGACGATCTGCGCGACCTTAACAGGACAATAGTTCAGCTTGGCGATGAACTGGGAATTCCTGTTGTTGCCACCTGCGATGTTCACTTTATGGACAAGTCGGATTCTATTTTCAGACGGATACTTACATATCAGAAATTCAAGAATTCGGGAGATGATACTCCGCTTTATTTCCGCACCACGGACGAAATGTTGGAGGAATTTTCTTATCTCGGCAAGGAAAAGGCATATGAAGTTGTGGTAACAAATACCAATCTTATTGCGGATATGATTAATCCCGATGTTGTCCCCATTCCGCCCGGAACGTTCACGCCGGAAATTCCCGGTTCGGAAGAAGAACTGCAAAAAATTTCATGGGAACGGTGCAAATCCATTTACGGCGATCCCGTTCCGGAACTTGTGGCAAAACGTCTTGAAAGGGAACTTAACTCGATAATCAAGCACGGATTTGCCGTGCTGTACATGATAGCGCAGAAACTTGTAAAGAATTCCAACGATCACGGCTATCAGGTAGGGTCGAGAGGATCGGTGGGTTCATCATTCGTTGCGTCAATGGCGGGAATTTCCGAGGTAAATCCGCTTCCGCCGCACTATGTTTGTCCGAAATGCAAGCACAGCGAGTTCATAACGGACGGTTCGGTAGGTTCGGGATATGATCTTCCGCCGAAGAATTGCGAAAAATGCGGAACGCCTTACAACCGCGACGGACATGACATTCCTTTTGAAACGTTCCTTGGTTTTGACGGGGATAAAGCGCCGGATATTGACCTTAACTTTTCAGGCGAATATCAGACAAACGCCCACCTTTACACGGAAGAACTTTTCGGAAAGGCAAATGTTTTCAAGGCGGGAACCATCGGAACGGTTGCTGAAAAGACGGCTTACGGTTATGTAAAGGGCTATCTGGAGGACGAGGGGATAACCGTTTCAAATGCGGAAATGACCCGACTTTCCATAGGCTGTACAGGCGTAAAGCGAACTACCGGTCAGCACCCCGGCGGAATGGTCGTTGTTCCTTCAAAATTTGAAGTATACGATTTCACACCGATACAGCACCCTGCGGAAGACCCGAATTCCATATTCACCACAACACACTTTGACTTTCATTCTCTGCATGACACCATTCTGAAACTTGACGAACTGGGACATGATGTTCCCACACTTTACAAACATCTTGAAGATATGACGGGAATAAAGACCGCTGATATTTTTCCCGGAGACGAAAAGGTAATAAGCCTTTGCACTTCGCCGGCAGCTCTGGGAGTTACTCCGGAAGATATAGATTTTGATACGGGAACGCTTGCTATTCCCGAAATGGGTACAAATTTTGTATGCCGTATGCTTGTGGAAGCGCAGCCCAAGAAGTTTTCCGATCTGCTGCAGGTTTCGGGACTTTCCCACGGCACGGACGTATGGACGGGAAATGCACAGGATCTTATCAAGGACGGCACCTGCACAATTTCCGAAGTTATCGGAACGCGTGACAGCATTATGACATATCTTATCTATCACGGACTTGACCCGAAGCTTTCCTTTAAGATAATGGAAATTACCCGTAAAGGAAACGCTCCCAAACTGCTTACCGAGGAAATGAAACAGGATATGCTTGCACATAATGTTCCGCAGTGGTACATAGACAGCTGTCTGAAGATCAAGTATATGTTCCCGAAAGCGCACGCCGCAGCGTATGTTACTGCGGCAATGAAACTTGGTTGGTTCAAGGTTTACGAACCGTTAGCATTTTATGCGACAATATTCACAGTCCGCGGAGAAGATTTTGACGCAAGCGTTGTAATAAACGGTCATGCGGCGGTAAAGGAGAAGATTGCGGAACTTAAAGCTATGGAAAAGCGCACCGCAAAAGATGACGGCGTTCTTGAAACTCTTGCGCTTGTAAACGAAATGATGGCAAGGGGATTTGAGTTCCTGCCCATAGATATTTACAAATCGGACGCATACAAATATGTGATCGAGGACGGCAAGATCCGTATGCCTTATGTTGCCGCAAAGGGCGTGGGAGCAAATGTTGCAAAATTTATCTATGATGCCGCCCACAGCGGGGAACTTCTTTCAATAGAGGAACTTCAGGAAAAAAGCAAAGCGCCTTCCTCGGCAATTGACGCTCTTGCAAGCGTCGGCGCGCTTGATATACTCCCAAAAACAACACAAATTTCATTTTTTTAGAAAAACGCTTGACATTTATGAAATAATGTGGTATCATAATACTAAGATACTACGATACTAATTTACTACATTAAAGTAAGGAGAACTGCAAATTATATGAAAAGATACGACCTGCTTACCCCCGAAGGCACAAAAGACCTGCTTTTCGAGGACTGTGCCGTAAGACGAAATCTTGAAGAACGGCTTTCAAGGATATTCAAATCAATGGGCTACTGCGAAATTGTTACCCCGGGACTGGAATTTTTTGATGTTTTCGACCTGAATTCCGTGTATTTCCCGCAGGAAAGTATGTATAAGCTTACCGACAACAAGGGGAGAATTCTCGTTGTTCGTCCCGATTCCACAATGCCGATAGCAAGAGTCGCGGCAACAAGGCTTCGTGATGCGGAACTGCCCCTGCGGCTTTTCTACCGTCAGAATGTTTACCGCAACAAGCCTGCCATGCGCGGCAGAAGCGACGAGATACATCAGATGGGAATTGAACTTATCGGTTCAGATTCAAAGCGCGCCGATCTGGAAGTTCTTACGGGTGCCATTGAAGTGCTTTCCTCACTGGAAAATGATAGTTTCCGCTTGGAAATAGGGGATATTGGCTATTTCAAAGCGTTAGTGGCGCGTCTTGGAACAGACGAGGAAACGACAGAGCAGATCCGCGGACTTATTGAAGTAAAGAACTATCCCGCTCTGAACGATTTGCTTGACAGTATCGGCAAGAATGAGATTACAAGCGCGTTAAAACAGCTTCCCAGACTGTTCGGCGGGGAAGAAGTATTTGAAAAAGCCGAAAAGCTTTTTGACGGCGGCAAAGATATTATTGCGGAACTCCGCGGCATTTACAACAGTCTTACCGCTCTCGGCTACAACGGAAAAATTACCGTTGATCTCGGTCTTGTAAATAAAATGGACTACTACACCGGCGTTGTTATAAAGGGTTATTTAGAGGGCTACGGCGACGCGGTGCTTTCCGGAGGACGGTACAACAAACTTCTTGCAGAGTTCGGATATGACGTTCCCGCAACGGGTTTTGCGGTGAACATTGATGCGGCGGCAAAAGTTATAAAACAGTCGGTGGGATATTCCACACCTGTGCCGGACGTTATTGTTTTCGGCGAGGACGGTTTTGAAATAAAGGCTGTGGAACAGGCGGGAAAATTCCGAAAGGACGGACTTACCGCGGAACTGTCGGTATTTTCCACATTTGAGGAAACGCTTTCCTACGCCAAAAAGAAGAACATTCCAAAAGCGGTATGCGTGGGACAGACCGTCCGTGAAGAAATTGCAGGAGGTATTAAGTAATGGAAATTAAAAACAGACCCCTGCGTATTGCGCTTACAAAGGGCAGACTTGAAAAGGATACTGTAGGACTTCTTGAAAAGATAGGCTATGACTGTTCCGCTGTCCGTGACAAAGGCAGAAAACTTATTCTTCCCGTCGGAGACACCATTGAAGTGGTTCTTGCAAAGGCGGCGGATGTTATCACATATGTTGAAAACGGCGTTTGCGACATGGGCGTTGTTGGAAAAGACACCATCATGGAGATGAACGGCAAATTCTTTGAGATCGCCGATCTTGGTTTCGGAAGGTGCAAATTTGCTCTTGCGGGAAAAAAAGGCACGGATTTTTACGGCGGTTACGATGTAAAGACCATTGCAACGAAATATCCCAATGTTTCGCGGACATTCTTTGAAAAGAAAGGCATGGACGTAGACATTGTAAAAATAGAGGGAAGTGTGGAACTTGCTCCGCTTCTGGGACTTTCGGACGCGATAGTGGATATTGTGGAAACAGGCACGACTTTGCGGGAAAACGGTCTTGAGGTTTTTGAGGATATTTCTCCCATATCAGCAAGGCTCATTGTCAACATGGTAAGCCTGAAAATGCGTCAGCAGGAGATCGAGTCGCTGATAAAACTTATAGAAGATAATCTGTAATTACGGAGGGCATATAAATGATAAGAAAAATTATTGCAGACGGAAAAGCGGAGATCGCTTTTCTTAAAGAAGTTGAAAAACGCAACGGCGAAACGGACAAGAAAATTTCCGAGATAGTTTCCGAAATAATCGAGAATGTCCGTGAAAACGGCGATAAGGCAGTCAAGGATTACACGCTGAAATTTGACGGAAAACTTCCTCAGTATTATGAAGTTCCCCTTGATGTTATCCATGACGCGCTTGACGAGGCGGACGAGGATTTTGTAAACGCGCTTCTTGACGCTATGGAAAATATTGCTGCATTCCACCACAGACAGAAAGAGCAGGGATTTATCGATCCCCACGACAATGGCGTTATTTTAGGACAGCGCGTACGCGGTCTGGAAAGAGTGGGGCTGTACGTTCCCGGAGGAACGGCGGCGTACCCATCTTCCGTGCTGATGAATGCCATTCCCGCAAAGATTGCAGGTGTCAAGGAAATTATAATGGTAACTCCGCCCCTTAAAGACGGCACTCCAAACAAGGATATACTTGTTGCAGCTTCGATCTGCGGTGTTGACAGGGTATTCCTTGCGGGCGGAGCGCAGGCTGTTGCGGCTCTTGCTTACGGAACGGAAACTATTCCCAAAGTTGACAAGATCGTAGGACCGGGAAATATTTTTGTTGCAACGGCAAAGAAACTTCTTTACGGCAAAGTTGATATTGACATGATCGCAGGACCAAGCGAGATCCTTGTAGTTGCGGACGAAACGGCAGATCCAAAATATCTTGCGGCGGATCTTATGTCACAAGCTGAACATGACAAGCTGGCTTCGGCAATTCTTATCACAACAAGCGAAAAGATCGCGGACGAGACTATTTCAGAACTTGAAAGACAGGTACAGAACCTTTCCAGAAAGGATATAATAGAAAAATCGCTTTCGGATTACGGCGCGATTATCGTCACGGACTGCATAGACTGCGCTATTGAAATTGCCAACGAACTTGCTCCCGAACACCTTGAACTTCAGGTAGAAAATCCGCTTATGTACATCGGAAAGATAGACAATGCGGGTTCAGTATTCCTTGGAAAATACGCTCCCGAACCGCTGGGTGACTATTTTGCAGGACCTAACCATGTTCTTCCCACCAGCGGAACGGCAAGATTCTTTTCTCCTCTGTCGGTGAACAGTTTTACAAAGCGTTCAAGCTTCATTTACTACACCGAACAGGCGCTTCTTGACGCCAAGAACGACATTGTATGTATTGCCGAAAAAGAGGGACTGACCGCTCACGCAAATGCAATTAAGGTCAGATTTGAATGAAAGGAAAATTCTATGTACGAACTTAACTCAAAGTTAAAAAAAGTCGAGCCTTACGATCCCGTTGAGGGGGATTACAAAATAAGACTTGACGCTAATGAATCTTACTATAATATCAACAACGAACTGGGAGATAAAATCGCCAACGAAATAAAGAAAATTTCCCTTAACCGCTATCCCGATCCTATGGCTGAGGGCGCGGTAAAGGCTTTTGCGGAATTTTACAATATTCCCGAAAATTTTATAACAGCCGGAAACGGTTCGGACGAACTTATAAGCATAATTGCAGGGTGTTTTCTTGAAAAGGGAGACAAAATTCTGACGCTTTCCCCGGATTTTTCAATGTATGCATTTTATGGAAGCCTTTACGAACTCAATGTTGAAGCCATGCAGAAAGAGCCAAATTTGCAGATAAGCGTTCCGAAAGTTATCAATTACTGCAAGGAAAACAAGATAAAGGCGGTAATTTTCTCAAATCCCTGCAACCCTACTTCTATCGGACTGCCTAAGACTGAAATTATAAGACTGCTGAAAAATGTTTCCTGTCTGGTGATAATCGACGAAGCGTATATGGATTTCTGGGATCAGAGTATTCTTGACGAAGTGGAAAATTACGACAATCTGATAATTTTAAAGACTTGTTCAAAGGCTATGGGTCTGGCTGGAATCCGCATGGGTTTTGCAGTTGCAGGTAAAACCATCACCACCGCTCTGCGAAGCGTAAAATCTCCATATAATACCGATTCTATTTCACAGACCATCTGCAAGACGGTACTTTCCGAAAAAACCACACTTGAAAGGCTTTGCATTGAAATTGTGGAAAGCAGGAAATATCTGCATGAAAAAATTCTGGAACTTGCGGAGAAACATTCCGGAATAGAAAAAGTATTTGATTCGGTGACAAATTTTGTATTTATAAAAACTGCCTATGGCAAGGAGATTTGCGATCAGCTTTTGGAACGTTCCATAGCGATACGCTATCTGGGAAATTATATACGGATAACTGCGGGAAGTCCGGAGGAAAACAATGCGGTAATTTCGGCAATTGACGAAATTCTTACCAAACTCGAGGAGGAATAGGCTTTGAGAAACGCGGAGATCACAAGAAAAACCAAGGAGACCGATATTACCGTAAAGCTTGAACTGGACGGCAGCGGAAAAACGGATATTTCCACGGGAATAGGCTTTTTCGATCATATGCTGACGGCTTTTGCCGTTCACGGCGGAATGGACTTGACGGTGAAAGTCAAGGGCGATCTGTATGTTGACGGACATCATTCCGTTGAAGATACGGGCATCGTTCTGGGAAAGGCTTTTGCGCAGGCTATAGGCGATATGAAAGGCATAAAGCGTTACGGAACGGCGTTCATTCCCATGGACGAAGCGCTGGGTTTTGCAAGTCTTGACATAAGCGGACGTCCTTATCTTGTGTTCAATGCAAGTTTCAGCGATGACAGGATAGGCGAATTCGATACCTGTCTTGCGGAGGAATTTTTCCGCGCGTTTGCTTTCAATGCGGGGATAACGCTTCATATGAAATGCGAATACGGGAAGAACGATCACCATATTGCCGAAGCGCTTTTCAAGGCTGCCGCTCACGCTCTGAAAGACGCAAAGGAAATTTCAGGAAATGAGATACTTTCCACAAAGGGAGTGTTATAATGATCGCGGTAATTGATTATGGCGCAGGGAATATTTTCAGCGTGAAAAACGCTCTCGATCATCTGGGATATGAAAACATTCTCACCAATTCGGAAACCGACATCAAAAATGCAGACGCGGTCATTTTGCCGGGCGTCGGTGCGTTTCCGTGGGCAATGAAAATGCTTTCGGAAAGCGGACTTGTGGACACTATCAAAACAGAAGCAAAGAAAAAGCCGTTCCTTGGAATTTGTCTGGGAATGCAGCTGCTTTTTGACAAAAGCTTTGAATTTGAGGAATGTGCGGGTCTGGGACTTATTTCAGGATATGTTGATAAAATTAACGAGCCTGATCTTGTTATTCCGCACATGGGTTGGAACAAGCTGGAAATAAAACATGATTGCCCGCTTTTTAACGGACTTTCCGAGGACGAATATGTTTATTTTGTCCACTCTTACAAGGCGTTCTGCGATGATGAAAATTTATATGCTTACTGCGAATACGGACACAAAGTTCCCGCGCTTGTTTCGGACGGGAAAACCGTTTTCGGCGCGCAGTTCCATCCGGAAAAAAGCGGCAGGACCGGTCTGAAAATTCTTGAAAATTTCGTTATGCTGTCAGGGGAGGGAAAGTAAATGCTTGCAAAAAGAATAATACCCTGTCTTGACGTTCGTGACGGAAAAGTCGTAAAGGGCGTGAATTTTCAAGGCATAAAGGAAGTGGGCGATCCCGTTGAGTGCGCTTATGAATACAATTTGCAGGGTGCGGACGAGATAGTTTTCTACGATATAACCGCTTCCCACGAGGGCAGGGGAGTTATGCTTGACGTGGTCCGGAACACCGCAAAGAAAGTTTTCGTTCCCCTTACCGTGGGCGGAGGTATAAAGACTGTTGAC
This sequence comes from uncultured Clostridia bacterium, assembly GCA_947629785.1. Taxonomy (GTDB): domain Bacteria; phylum Bacillota; class Clostridia; order Oscillospirales; family Ruminococcaceae; genus RGIG8773. Next base: position 64,321 of record CANRFB010000008.1, read on the forward strand.
GACATTCGGGAAACGCTTCGCGCAGGCGCGGACAAAGTTTCGGTAAATTCTCAGGCGGTGCAAAATCCTTCGCTTATAAAAGAGGGCGCGGATATTTTCGGTTCACAGTGTATTTGCGTTGGGATAGATGCAAAAAAAGTTTCGGACGGCAAATGGACTGTCTACATCAACGGCGGGCGCATTGATATGAAACTTGATCTTATAGAATGGGTAAAGCAGATCGAGCAGCTCGGCGCTGGGGAAATTTGTCTCAATTCAATAGACACCGACGGCGTTCGGGAAGGTTTTGACATCCCTATGCTGGACGCGGTATGCAAAGCGGTAAAAATTCCCGTGATTGCCAGCGGCGGTGCGGGAAAACTTGGAGATTTTGCGGACGCGTTCCTGAAAACCGACTGTTCCGCAGCATTGGCGGCGTCACTTTTCCACTTTAAGGAACTTACCGTTGAGCAGGTCAAGAACGATTGCCGAAGCAAGGGAATAAGGGTAAGGTAATGGACGATAAATATATCCGAAAGCTGTCTCTTATTGAGAAGATCCCGCGAAATTCCTATCTTGCAAAGCTGCCATGTGTAAAATATCTTGCTTCACACGAGGACGGTATTGAATTTTCCGATAATGTGACCTTTTTCGTTGGTGAAAACGGCACCGGAAAGTCTACGCTTCTCGA
>CANRFB010000009.1 GCA_947629785.1 uncultured Clostridia bacterium
TCGAATATTATGTTTGATTGTCTTATGAATCCACAATCGATTTTGCGGGTCGTTTTTGAAAATTGATTTCCGTGATTACGAATTAAAAAGTGTTGCAAATCATTTAAGAATGTGTTATAATACTTAGTAAGGGAGGTAGTGCTTATGGTAATTTTCTGGCTGATAGTCTTTGCGGCGGCTCTCGCTGTGGAAGCCGCTACTTCCGCTCTGGTATCGGTCTGGTTCGCTCTTGGCGCTCTGGGCGCGGTATTCGCGGCGGCACTGGGCGCGAATCTTGCGGTTCAGCTTGTGGTTTTTGCGGTCATTGCAGGAATAACCCTTATTTTTACAAGACCGCTGCTGAAAAAGCTGTTCCCCAATAAGTTCATTCCTACCAATTCCGAACTTGATGTGGGCAAGACCGCTGTCGTTATTGAAACAATAGACAGCAGCACCGGAAAAGGCAGAGTACGCCTTGCCGATGTTGACTGGGCGGCTGTTTCGGAGGACGGAAGCAGCATTCCCGAGGGCGAATCGGTCATTATAAAGGAGATCCGTTCCTCGCGGGTGGTCGTCCGCAAAGCAGAAGAAATAATTTCCGCAGCAGAAAAATAATTATTTGAAAGGATGTCGTTTTTATGCAGTACATTATAATAGGTTTGTTAATTCTCATTATAATAATTTTTATCGCGGGTATAAAGTTCGTTCCGCAGGCGTCGGAGTACGTTGTTGAACGTCTGGGAACCTATTCCCGCTCGCTTTCGGCAGGTCCGCACTATGTGATACCGTTTCTGGAAAAAGTTGCAAAGCGCGTTTCCATAAAGGAACAGGTAGTGGATTTCAAACCGCAGCCTGTTATTACCAAGGATAACGTTACCATGCAGATAGATACGGTGGTTTTCTACCGTATAACCGATGCAAAACAGTACACCTACGGCGTTGAAAGACCTATTTCCGCCATTGAAAATCTTACCGCCACAACGCTCCGTAACATAATCGGCGAGCTGGAACTGGACGCAACGCTCACTTCCCGTGATGTTATCAATACCAAAATAACGGCAATTCTTGACAATGCCACAGACCCGTGGGGAATAAAGGTAAACCGCGTTGAACTTAAAAACATCATTCCGCCCCGTGAAATTCAGGATTCCATGGAACGTCAGATGAAAGCGGAACGTGAGCGCCGCGAGAAGATACTCCAAGCGGAGGGTGAAAAGAAGTCCCAGATCCTTGTTGCAGAGGGTGAAAAGGAATCCAAGATACTTAAAGCGGAAGCGGAGAAAGAAGCGGAGATCCTCCGTGCGGAAGCGGAAAAGCAAGCCATGATCCTCCGTGCCGACGCGGTACGTCAGCAGAAGATCCTTGAAGCGCAGGGCGAAGCGGAATCCATTCAGCTTGTCCAGAATGCTCTTGCGGAAAGTCTTGTAAAACTTAACCAGTCCGACCCGAAAGAAAACGTTATTGCTCTAAAGAGCCTTGAAGCGTTTGCCAAAGCCGCGGACGGACGTGCTACAAAGATAATCATTCCTTCCGAGATCCAAGGACTTGCGGGCATGGTCACATCTATCAAAGAGCTCGTTAATAAAGACGAAGCTCATAACGTAAAGAGTTGAGAGCAGGCTGAGCCTGCATTAGAGTTGAGAGTTGAGAGTTAAGAGTTAAGATGTTGACATAAACCGTTAGTGTTCTTTTCACAACTTAATGCACTTCATACCTGCCATGAGGTAAATTAAATCTACAAAAAATTGAGAGTTGGGATATACGCGTTACCGCAATATCTCAACTCTCTACTCTTAAATCTCAACTCTTAATTCAAACCATTTTTGTTTCTTTCATAGCGGCGCGGACTTCCATAATTCCCGTGTCACCGTGGAAAAATACCGTCCGTCCGAAATTCAGACCTGTCTCCTCCGCAACTATCCTTATCCTGTAGGAAGCCAGAACTTTCTTCACCGCCTCAACGTTTCTTTCGCCGATATTGAACATCGAGGAACTGACGCTGAACATCTGCGCGCCCCCTGCTATTTTCGCGGTAAGCCGCGAAGCGGACGCTCCCTGAAGATTCATGGTCTGTATAAGTTCCATTATCCCAGTGTCCGCGTAACGCCGCTTGTTGTCTATTCCCTGCGCCGCGTCCTTGCTTAACGGAAGCATTATATGGGCAAGCCCCGCTATCTTTTTCTCATTATCGTAAAGACATATCCCCACGCAAGACCCCAATGCGTAAGTCACCAGTGTATCGGGAGCCTTGACTACATTCAGATCGGCTATTCCAACCGTAACAAGGTTCGCCATTAAACACCCACTCCCAACTTTTCAAAAAGAGTCTCCAATGACTGCATTTCGGGGACAAGTATCATGTTGCTCTTTATTTCGCTGTCGCCGATAATAAAACTGTCATCTATGAACAGTACCTTATTTCCCACCTTTGCAAATTCAATTGTAGGCACGCTCAGTATCGCTCCCACCATATCCGAAGTAAGCGTGGGAACGGAAATATCTATTGTCATTCCCGTCAGCGATGCAAGGGCGTTTATATAAGATGCCGCCATTATGTTCCCCACTTCGGAAATAAGCGACCGCTCCATTTCGTTCAGATTCATCATGTCCTCTATTTCCGAACCGAAAAGCTGCATGGTCATCTTGCTTGCAAACGCTCTCTGGATTATATACAGCATCATGCCGTGTATCTCTCCCGTTATGTTTACAAGCATACCGATGGTTATATTCTCGGGACCGCCCAGAAATTTTACCGCGTCGTTGAAATCCAGCAGCCGCACCGTGGGAACGGCTATATTCGTTTCGCATTGAAGCAGATCCGCAAGCGCGCTTGCAGCATTTCCCGAACCGATATTTCCTATTTCCCTTAATACATCTATATGTATAGCTTTAAGCTGTTCTACATTCTGTATGGACATCATTCAGCCTCCTAAAATCAGTTTCGCAGATTATTTACAATATTTTCAAGTTCATCATGGGTTTTTACCATGTTGATATTAAGCTGAAATGCTCTCTGATACTCTATTACTTTTGACATTTCGTTTGCGATGTTCGTGGACGAAGCCTCCACGTAATTCTGGAGTTTTCTTATATCGCGGTTTGCCTGCGCAGGACCGCTTGACTGGGTTTCGATAAAATAGTTATCCCCCACCTGATCCAGTCCATAAGGGTCCTCAAAGGTGTAAACGCCCACCATTTCCGCAAGGGCTGCGGCGTCAATATCCGTGCTGTCCTCGTCCTTAAAGGGAATGGTTATCCTGTTTCCGTCATAATCCAGCACATACGCGCCGTATTCGTTGCAGAGTTCCCAGTAACCGTCCGGATGCTGGGTCATATAGAACGAACCGTCCTTGGTGTAAGTAATGTCCCCCTCCGGAGTCAGCGTTGCGAAAAATCCCTCGTCCAGTGCGGCAAAATCCAGTTCTCTGCCCGTTTCACGAACCTGCGACTGCTCGAACATCATATCCGTTTTGGGAATCCTTACTCCGTGACCGAACTGCGTTTCCTCGTTGCGGTTGTTTCTTTCGGTGTATATAAGGTCTGCAAAGGACGGTCTTGACGCCTTGAAACCGTTGGTGTTCACGTTTGCGATATTGTTAGCGGTAATGTCAAGCGCCATCTGATACGCCATAACGCCCGAAGCCGCGGTATGATAACCTATTCTGCTCATAACAATTATCCTTTCCGGAAACTATTTTCCAAACCGTAAGTTTATCAGTTTATTCTTGCAAGGTCATTTGCAGCCATCTGGTTCACGCTGTTGATAATTTTTAACGCTGTGCTGCAAGCGGTAAAGACGTGCTGCGAATCCATAGCCTTTATGGTCTCCTCCGCAACGTCAACGTTGGAACGTTCAAACCAGCCCTGCATAACCCGGTATCTTTCGGGAATATCCCCGCCGATAGGCGTATCCTGATAGGGGCGCATAAGATTGTCGTCCACCTTTTCAATGTCCGTTCCGCCCGCAATATAGCTTAATCCGAGATTGAATACCCTGCCGTCGTCAACGGTTATCTGCCCGAAACGGTCCACCTGAAAATCCGCCGTTCCCAATTGGATACGTTCGCCGTTTTCGTCCAGAACATAGCCGCAGGCACCGAGAGTAAGGTAACCCTCCGCGTTTATTGTGAATTGTCCGTTCCTTGTAAGAAGTCTTTCACCTGTACGGTACTGTTCGATATTGAAATACACATTCCCGATAAGCGCCATATCAAGGCGGGAATCGGTATTCTCAAAAGTGCCCTGCTCCGTGTCGGTGAAAGTGTAGTCTATAGTGCGGTAACGGATCGTTCCCGTGTCGCTGTGATCGCCGCGGATAAGAAGAAGTTTTTCCGCAAAAGTCGTGGGGATAGCTTCATCGGACTTGTAACCCGCAGTTTTAGCATTTGCAAGGTTGTTTGTGATAACGTTCATTATCCTCTGTTCGTTTATCATTCCGTTTGCCGCGGTGTAATATCCTCTCAGCATAACAGCATCGTCCTTTCTGTATGGTTAAGACTATATTCTGATATAGTCGCTCATGTATTTTTTTAGTTTTCCCACAGCCTGCGCGTGAAGCTGACAGACTCTGCTTTCGGAAATATCAAGAACTTTTCCTATGTCCGAAAATCTTAATTTTTCGTAATAATAAAGCGTAATAACAAGGCGTTCTCTTTCTTTGAGAGCCTTTATAGCTTCCGCAAGATAATTTAATTTTTCCTCTTTATGCACCGAAGATTCCGCCGACCATACGCCGTTTTCATCAGTGCCTTCCGCAAGGTCAAAGCCTTTGTCTGCAAGCAGTTCTTCAAATGACAATGTCTGGGAAGTCGCCATCTGATATGTAAAATTTTCAAATCTGGAAAGCGTCAGCTTCATTTTTGACGCCATTTCCTCATTGGTAGGTTCTCTGTCAAGCTCGCTGAAAAGCTCGCTGTATGCGGCGTCATATTCCTTTGCGAACCGTCTTACGCTCCGCGGGATAAAATCCTGCCGCCTGATGTAATCTATTATGGCGCCGCGGATCTTTATGGACGCGTATGTTTCAAATTTTACATCTTTGTTTATGTCAAAACTGTCAACGGCGTTCATAAGCGCAACGGTAGCTTCGTTTACAACGTCCTCGGTATCGGTGAATTTAAGGTACATATTCCTTGTGGAAATAGCCGCAAACTTTACAATGTCCATATATGCCATGATAACGCTGTTCCGGACAGCCTTATCGCCTGTTTCCTTGTATCTTTTAAGGAGCGCGGCTCTTTCTTCTTTTTCGGTATCGGTCAAAGGAACTCACCTCTGTTCACCCTGCGGCGTTTATTCAGACGGCGGGAGCGTCCTCAATTGAAATATTTCCCACTGCCTGTATCTGAACGGAGTTGTCGATTTCGCTGAACGAAAGCACTGTTATATTGGGTATGAACTGGTCAATAAGCTTTTTGAAATATATCCGCACTATGGGGGAAGTCAGCACAATAGGCACGGGAACAACGTCCTTGACCTTTTCTATCTGTGCGTTAAGCGCGGCAATAAGCTGCTGTATGGTCTGGGGGTCCATGGCAAGGTACGAACCCTGCTCGGATTTCTTCACCGAAGCGACTATCTTGTTTTCCGTTTCGGTGTCAAGAGTAAGAACGCGTATCTGACCGCCGTCCGAGAAACGCCTTGTAATGGTGCGTTTCAGCGCCTGACGGACGTATTCTGTGGTGATGTCGATATCCCGCATATTATGCTGATTATCCGCAAGTGTTTCCAGAATTGTCTGCAAGTCTCTTATGGGAACGCCCTCTTTAAGCAGCATACAAAGGACTTTCTGCAAATAGGCGGGCGTTACGATGGACGGAACAATATCGTCCACCACCGACGGGTTTGTCTGTTTCAGCTTGTCGAGCATGGTCTTTACGTCCTGCCTTGAAAGCAGTTCGTGAGCGTGATTCTTGATAATTTCCGACAGGTGCGTGATAATTACCGACGTCGGGTCAATAAGCGTATATCCCGCAATTTCCGCTTTCAGCTTGTTCTGCTCGGAGATCCATTTTGCGGGAATGTTGAACGCGGGTTCTATGGTGTCGATTCCGTCAATCTCCTTGGTGACGTTTCCGCTGTCAAGGGCAAGGTAGTGATCCATGAGAATTTCCGCATGGGCGACAACTTCGCCTTTTATTTTGATAACATACTGATTGGGGTTTATGTGCTGATTATCCGTCATTCTGACCGACGGGAAAACCATACCCATATCTATTGCAAACTGCTTCCGGAAAATTACCACACGCTCTATAAGCGTTCCGCCCGCGCTTTCGTCCGCAAGGGGGATAAGGCTGTAGCCGAACTCCATTTCAATGGGTTCAACATTAAGCAGCTTGTAAACATTGTCAATATCCTTGTAATATTCCATTTCGGAAAGTGCCTCGCGGTTCTCCGCCATTTCCTGCGCGCCGCTGTCGGTGACAAGGGCAAGCTCCCTCTGATTCCGCATAAGGATAACTCCCAGTGCCAGAAGAACTCCGCCGAGGACAACGAGCTGAACTTTCGGGAAGCCCGGGATAAGCATCATTACCAGCATAACTATTCCCGCGATAATAAGCACCAGCGGCTGTGAAGTGAACTGGTTCTTGATGTCAACGTTAAGGCTTTCCTCCGACGCGGAACGGGTAACTATCATACCCATTGACGTGGAGATGAGCAGCGCGGGTATCTGGGAGCAAAGACCGTCGCCCACGGTTGAAATGGTATATGTGGAAAGTACGTCCATGAACTCCATTCCGTCAAATACCAGTCCGACGATGGCACCGCCCAGAAGGTTTACTATCGCCGCCACAATGGAGAACGTTGCATCTCCCTTTACAAACTTGGAAGCACCGTCCATGGCTCCGAAGAAGTCGGATTCACGCTGAATTTTTGCACGGCGGACTTTTGCCTCGTCCTCGTTGATTATGCCGGAATTAAGGTCGGCGTCAATAGCCATCTGCTTACCGGGCATGGCGTCCAAGGTAAATCTTGCGGTAACTTCCGCAACTCTCTCCGCGCCCTTTGTAACTACAAGCATCTGGACAACAGTTATAAGGATAAAAACTATAAATCCGATAAGAGCGTTGCCCTTCATAACGAACTGTCCGAACGCCTGAACTATCTGCCCTGCGTAGCCCTGCTGGAACAGGATCAGACGGGTGGAGGAAATATTCAGACCGAGCCTGAATATGGTGGTTATCAGCAGCATGGAGGGGAATATTGAAAACTCCAGCGGCTCTTTTATGTACATGGTTATCAGAAGAATGACCAGTGAAAGCGATATATTTACAACGAAAAGCATATCCAGCAGCCAAGTGGGCAGCGGAATGATTATCAGGAATATAGCAAGGATAACGAATACCGTTACCATGTTATTCAGTAATTTTTTCACGGTATAACGTAACCTTCCTTTCTCCTGCCTATACGGATCTTATCCATCTGCATAAGAACTTTTTTATTCAATAGGTTTTGCTGACTCTATCTCAACTCTCAACTCTTAACTCTCAACTCTTTAATTACGCATTACGAATTACGCATTATTTAAATTCCCTTGGGTTTCTTGCCTTTAAGACCGTAAACGAATGTCAGCACTTCCGCGACTTCGTGGTAGAAATTATACGGAATTTCCCTGCCAAGGTCAACGGCTTTGTAAAGTCCTCTTGCCAGCGGAACGTTTTCCACCGTGGGAACGTCGCTTTCCTCGGCTTTGTCGATTATCCTGAACGCCAGATTATCCGCACCCTTTGCCACTACCACCGGGGCTCTGTCCTTATCCGCATTATAGCGCAGCGCAACTGCAAAATGTGTAGGGTTTCTTATAACAACGTCCGCGTTAGGAACGTCCTGCATCATTCTGCTCATGGCAAGCTGCTGCTGTTTCTGACGGCGCTTGCTTTTTATCTGGGGGTCGCCTTCCATCTGTTTGAACTCTTCCTTGACCTCCTGCTTGGTCATCTTCATGTCCTTTTCCCACTTGTATTTCTGGAACATGAAATCTATCGCCGCAACGGCTACAAAAACCGCCGCTATCTTCATACATATGGAAAATACCGCGTCCGCCACATAAACAAGCCCCGCGCCCGTGTCAAGCTGCATAAGCCTTGCAAATCCCGGTATCCTGTCCATTATCTCGTTATAGACAACGGCTATGAGAATCACCAGTTTTGCAATTGATTTCGCCATCTCGAACATTGCACTCACCGAAAACATCTTTGCAATGCCCTTGAACGGGTTCAGCTTGTCAAATTTGAACTGTATCGACTTTTTGGAAAATATGAATTTTGTCTGTATGCCCGTTACCATTATGGGAACTATCACCGAAAGCAGCAGTACCGGTCCTGCCGTGAAGAGCATTACCTTGCCCATTTCAAGTATCAGCTTGTAAGGGGTCTGCATTCCGTCAATAAGGGCACCGTTATCGCCCATGCCCTCGCCCGCCAAGGAAAACCAGTATTTCATGCTGTCCAGAACGGTGTTGTACATGAAAGACGCCATCAGCCGCAGTGTGAAGAACACAAGCAGTATGAACGCCGCCGTAACAACGTCCTTGCTTTGCATGACGTTGCCTTCCTTACGCTGTTCACGGCGTTTATGGGGAGTCGCCTTTTCGGTCTTTTCACCGCTGGTCTCGGGCATGGTCTATCTCCTTTTTAAAGTTGAGGGCGGGAGTTCGCCCGGATAGTTTATATGTTAAACGGCAGGTTTCAGACTGCCGGAATAACCGAAAGATATTCTTCAAGGACTTCCAGCCACTGCTCAAGGTATCTGTCTATAAAATCCGCTATGGGAACTGCCGTAAGAAACAGCATTATAAATCCGAATGCTACCTTTATCTGGATATTAACAACCATAAGTTGTATCTGCGGAACGGATTTCATAAGCACGCCCATACAGAATTCCATTATAAGCTCCGCCGCAATTATCGGCATGGCGAGCTTTATAACCAGCGCAAAAAGCACCGAAAAGTATGTTACTATATTGTAACCAAGATTCGGGTTAAACCCTCCGCCGCCCACGGGAATTGTGTCAAAGGACACAACGAACAGTTTTATATATGACATATGGCAGTTTGTGACGAAGAAGTACAGGTACAGCATAAAGCTCAGGAACGAACCCATTATGGACATCTGCACACGGGTCTCGGGATCAAAGACCTTTGCCATTCCAAGACCTGACTGCATATCCATTACTTCGCCCGCAACCTGTATCATAAAGAAGAACAGATCAGTTATGAAGCCGATTATCATTCCGATAATGCTTTCACGGAGTATCATCATCAGGTAAATACCCGCCTGCGTCCCGCTGTCAATGGGTTCAGGCTGTTTTATAAGAATGACTATATATGTAATGAATATTGATATGCCTATCTTTGCAATAGTGGGGATATTTCTTCTTGAAAGAAGCGGGTTGAATATGAATATTCCCAATATCCTCGCAAAATACAGCAGGTTTGTTTCCAGACTGCCGTATAAAACAGTAAAGAAGTCCAAAAGCCGCTCCTTTCACTGCCCGTCAGCCCACGCCCATGGTAGTCTGACGGCTTATCTGGTTTATAAGCTCAAATATCCGCACAAGGAATTCGTTGCAGGAACTTATCATCATCGGCGCCATAAGCAGCAGAAGCACAACTATGGTAAGCGCTTTCGGCACAAATGTCAGCGTCTGTTCGTGAACCTGCGTTGCCGCCTGCAAAATTGCAATTACCAGACCGACTATCATGCTTATGAGAAGAAGCGGACCCGCTAATTTTATAGCAAGTATCAGGGCTTCCCTGAATATCTGTATTACCATGGCTTCCGTCATGCCGTCCGCCTCCTATCTTATCTTTTCGCTATGTGTAGAATCCCGTAACAAGGGATTCTATAAGAAGCGTCCAACCATCGCAAAGTATGAACAGCAGCAGCTTGAACGGAATTGACACCGTTGTCGGCGGCAGCATCATCATACCCATTGACATAAGCAGTGTTGAAACGATTATATCTATTATAAGAAATGGGATATAAAGCAGGAAACCTATTTCAAATCCCAATTTTATCTCGCTGAGTATAAACGCGGGAACGACCATTGTAAAACTTATTTCTTCGAGGAATTCCTCCTGCGTTTCGGCTTCCACTTCCGTTCCCGTAAGTCCCATGAAGAAGTTCATGGACTCGTCGCTGGTGTTTTTCAGCATCCATCTCTTTAACGGCACCGACGCCGCCTGAACGGCTTCCACCGTGGTATATTCGCCGTTTTTGTATGGAACGTATGCCGTTTCGTTCATTTCGTCAATGACCGGATTCATTATAAAAAGGGTAAGGAAAAGCGCAAGACCTATCATAACCTGATTCGGCGGAGTCTGCTGAACACCCATCGCATTTCTCAACAGAGAAAAGGAAATTATGATACGGGTAAAGCAAGTCAGCATTACCAGTATCGACGGCGCAAGAGACAGTATCGTTATCAGAATGATCAGGTCTATGGTCGTGGAACTTTCGTTGATATTAAGCTGATCCAGAAGCCCCTGTGCGGTAGGTTCATCATCGGTCAGCGGTCCGTCATAAGGAAGCGCAGTGGTTGTTTCCGCATTCTGTTCAATTTCCTCCGCAGGCACCTGCGTCTGTTCGGAGAAATAATCCTGCGGGTATGTAGTCTCAACATTGGGAATGGTCGTGACGAAACCCGTCACTCCCTCGTAGTCCGTATTCCCATCGTTACCCATAGCCGCACTGACGCTTAAAGCGGGAAACGCGAACGCCGCGGCGCAGACTATGCCCACAGCGGCAAGCCTTTTAAAAATCATCTTTTTCATTCCGCACGTCCTTTTTGCCGCGTTCATTTTCCGCACTGATATCGCCGTCTTCCGTTCCCGCGGCGCGGTTCTTCTCCGCAAACGCCTTTTTCAGACTCTGCATGAATCCCGACGGCGCGGAAATATCTTCGCTCTCCGTCATAATGTCCGCCTCGTCCAGATCGCATATCTTGCTTACCGAACCGGACGTTACGCCTAAAAGCATTGTCTTATTTCCGACGGTAACGATCATAAGCTGTTTGTCCTGCGCTATGCCGATGGATTCCACGATCTTAATGCTGTTCTGTCCTCCGCAGAAGCCGCCGCTGTTGAATTTTTTCCTCAGCCAGCCGGCAAACCAAAAGGACAGGAACATCAGACCGATTATCCCCAGAAGCGCGCAGACAACGGTAAATACCTCTCCAAACATGAAGAAACGTACTCTTTTAGCCGAGAACTTTCTGAACGGTCTGGAGAATTCTGTCCGCCTTGAAAGGCTTAACGATAAAGTCAAGAGCGCCCAGCTTGATAGCTTCAACTACCATAGCTTCCTGTCCCATAGCGGAACACATTACTATCTTTGCGCCCGGATCGGAAGCCTTGATGTCCCGCAGTGCTTCAATGCCTGTCTTGTTGGGCATTGTGATATCCATTATAACAAGGTCAGGCTTTTCGGCAGCATATGTAGTGCAGGCAATTTCCCCGTCCGCTGCTTCGAGAATGTTGGTATAGCCGTTCTTTGTAAGAGCGTCCTTGATCATCATTCTCATAAATGCGGCATCGTCTACAAGCATGATCTTCTTATCCATAATAAACTCCGTTTCTCCGCCGTAAAAATATTTTTTTCAATAACTGCCGGCAATCGGCGGGACTGCCGTCTTATTCTGATATTTCAATGATTACTGTGCGTTTCCGCCAAGGGTGTCAAGAAACCGTGATTTTATGATTTCGGTAATTCTCACCGCAAAGTTATCGTCGATAACCACAACGTCGCCCTTCGCGATAAGGTTTCCGTTTACAATGATGTCTACCGGCGCGCCCGCCTGTCTTTCAAGCTCGATTATAGTTCCCTGTGAAAATTCCAGAATTTCCTTGACTTTCTTGATCGCCGAACCTATCTCTACCGTTACGTTAAGAGGAACGTTCATCAGCAGGTTAAGGTTATCATTCTGTTCCTGAGTAAGGTTAGGATTCTGATAAGTTCCGAAACTCTGTAATTGTACAGGCTGTATATTAAGCGCAGGCTGCTGCATCGGCTGAACCGGCTGCTGATACTGGGGATACGCCTGCGGCGGCGGGTACATTCCCGGCTGCGGATAACCCTGCGGCGGCGGATACATTCCGCCCTGCGGGTACATTCCGTAAGCGGCATTGGGATCCGGTACCGGCTGAGGATAACCCTGCGGCGGCATCTGCTGCGGAACAGGCTGCGGCGCGGGCTGAGGTGCCGGCTGAGGTGTAGGCGCGGGCTGAGGTGCGGGAGCAGGTTCCGAAGCTCCTCCGCCGTTTAGCAGAGCCTCTATCTCCGCCTGCGAAAGTGTCGCTCCGCCTCCGCCCGATGATGACGGTGCAGGCGTCGGCGCGGGAGCAGGTGCGGATTCCTCAATATCCTCCATAATATTGTTATATCCTGCCATCATCTTGGCTGCCATTTCCTTGGCAAGGTCAATTGTAAGCACGGACATGAACTCTGAATTGATAACTTCGTCAATGGTGAGGTCAAACTTTACCGTACAAACATACGGCTCGTTGGTGATCTCGTATATTTCCGTCATAAGGTTGTTCTGACCCTCCTGAACCATAGCTTCGGGAGTGGAAATATCAACCGTTGTTTCAATAATTTCAGAAAGTGCAGTCGCGGAAGCGCCCATCATCTGGTTCATTACCTCGCAGACCGCGGATATATTCATTTCGTCAAACTGAAAATCATCTGTGACTTCAAGGGGAAGTCCCATTAGCTGGTTAAGTATAAGCTGAACGTCGTTCTGTTTCAGGATAAGTACATTCTGACCCGAAACGCCCTGTGTATATTTAATTCTTACCATTACCGACGGTTCAAGTTCCGGAAACGCCAGTTCTTCAGTGCTGATGACCTTTACATGGGGAGTGGTGATCCATACCTTAGCTGACAGCATATTTGAAATGGCGGTAGCCGCTGAACCCATTGTTATATTCATTATTTCACCAATGGCGTCCATTTCGACTTCGCCGAAGCCGTCAATGGTAACTTTTTCATCGCTCATTGTATGTAACCTTCCTTTCCGTTATTCGGATTCTTCAAATAGAAGCTGTGTCATTTACCGAGATCCTTATAAATGTTGTCTATCTTGACTGCTTTTCTGTTGTTTTTGATTCCAAGCTTTCCGTCAAACCAGAGGTTATTGCCTATTTTAACATTGACGTTCTTGTCTATGGGAATATTTAACGGTATAACGTCATTTACCTGAAGCGTAAGCACGTCATAAAGATCAAGCTTGGTTTCGCAAAGTACAGCGTCTATTTTAAGATCTGAATCTTTTATAGCGTCAAGCAGCGAGACCCGTCTTTCTTTTTCTTTCTTCGGGTCAAGCTTTTTAGAAGTCCTTGACCATCTGTCGCCGAATTTTGACATTATTGATTCAAGGTTCATGGCAGGAATACAAAAGGTCATTGTATTTTTTATGCCTTTGAGTTCTATCTCCAGCACCACAAGAATTACTACTTCGTCCGGTGAAATGGTCTGCATTACTCTGGCGTTGGTTTCGATAGTGGTTATTGTCGGATTTATGTCAATATATGTACCCCACGGTTCTTTCAGAAGCGCCGCCATTTTGTTCAGCACCGTTGAATAGATCCCCACTTCTATTTCCGTGTAGTCTCTGTTCTGGTCAACGTAATCCCCCGCGCCGCCCATAAGTCTGTCCATCATGGACATTGCTATGGGGTTGGAAACTTCCATTATGCAGTTGGTTTCCATAACGTCGTCATCGGTTATTCCCATATTGACCATAGACATCATAACATAGTCAGGGAGCGCGTTGTTGAACTCGTAGTACAGCTGTTCTTCTATCTGCAGGACTTCCACCTTGCAGTAGATTCTCATAAGTCCTGTCAGGAATGATGAAAGCAGTCGGGAATAGTTCTCAAAAATTCCGTCTATGACTTTAAGCTGTTCCTTGGTGAACTTTTTAGGCATTTTAAAGTCATAGTTCTTTATCTTCTGTTCCTTCGCCTGTTCTTCTATCTCCTCAAAGGCTTTTGAGCCTTCCGCCGAAAAGCTGTTCAGCAGCGCGTCTATCTGGCTTTGTGACAGTACATCAGCCATCTTATCTGCTACCTTTCTTTTTCCATGTTAAATTAAACTATCGGGATCACCCTTTGATAATTCGCCCGCTTTCGTAAATATGTAAATTATCCGTCGGCTTTCATGCTTGCGAGCATATCTTCTTTTGAAACATACTCTCTTGTAGGATCGGAACGTCCGTTATCCGCGATCTCCTCCGGCGGCACTTCCTGAACGGGAGAGCTTCCGTTTTCATCGGAGGGCTGAACGAATCCCGTGCCGTATTCAAGCCGGAACAGTTCGTTTACCACTTCCGGATCGGTGAAATCCACATCGTTCCGCACGAAAATTATTTCAACACGTCGGTTCTGCCGTCGTCCTTCCTCGCTGTCGTTATCGTCAACGGGTCGGTATTTTCCGTAACCCGCCGAAGAAAACTTATCCGGTTCGCAGGCGTCAAGGCTTATCATGTAGTTGATAACCGCATTTGCGCGCCCCGCGGAAAGGCTCCACTCGTTAACGTCCGAATTTGCCGCGCCTGCGGTATGTCCGCTGACTTTGATGGCGTAGATGCGTTCGCTTACGCTTCGTATACCATCGGAAATAACGTCAAGAATGTACTTTCCCTCGTCAAGGAGAACATCGCTGTCCCCCGCAAAGAATATATTATCCCTGAACCTCATGTAAACGCCCGTGCTTGACATTTCCACACTTACGCTTTCCTGAAGTTCATTTGTTTTTATTACCTCTTTGAGGTACATATAGAAATCTTCAAAATCCACTACCTGCCCCTCGTCCTGAACTTCCGGGACCACATCATCATAGATAGCGGCAGGATCGTTTTCCAGATTGGCGTCGTCCACAACGCGGATAGTCTCCTGCGTAGAGACCTTTGAAAGTGCTGAAACTATGTACTGCCATTTGCTGGAATCCATATTTGACATTGAATACAAGAGAACGAAGAATGTAAGCACCAGCGTGATCATATCACCGTAGGTGTCCATCCAGCTTCCGCCTTCCTCCTCTTGGGACTGCCTTTTCTTAGCCAATGCTTATCCCTCCCTTGTCGGTAAAGACGCAAAAATACATAACAAATTCAGTTTAATCATTATATCACATTTTTTAACTGATTTAAAGCATATTTTATAAATTTTACAGATAAAGTTTCAACAGATTTTTTCATTAACTTTTAGTTGTTTTGCACATTTAAACGATTAACCCGTTTACAATTTACAAATAATTTACAATTATTCTCCCTCGGAAGCCGCCGCTGCGGGCTGTTTCTTGGGGACGTGTGAAGCAGGGAGCATCATTCTCAGTTTTTCTTCAACGTAACGGGGGTTCGCGCCGGAAATTATCGCCAGCGTACCCTCCTCAACTATCTGCATACAGAGAATTTCCTGATTGTGGTTGTATTTACAAAGGTTGCCTATAGGCGTGAATATCAGGTGGGCGAGAATACAGCCGTAGAACGTCGTAACCAGCGCCGTGGACATACCTTGTCCCAGAGAGGACGCCGAGTTCGGGTCGGACGGGTCAAGAGAAGCAAGCATATTGATAAGTCCTATCAGGGTACCGATCATACCCATGGCAGGCGCAACCGCCGAACCTTTTACCCAGAGCGCGTAGTTGTTTTCGTGACGTTCGCATATGAAGTTTATGGAGTCGTCCAGCATACTCTGTACCTTGTCGGAGTCGTTGGCGTCAACTATAAGCATAAGCGCGGATTTCATAAACGGGTCGGGACAAGCGTTTGCAGCTTCTTCAAGTGCAAGAATACCTTTCATACGGGCGGTCTTGCAGTGTTCAACCATATCGTTTATGTACTTGTCCGGATCGTATTTTGTGGGGAAAAACGCTTCTTTCAGCATTTTAGGAACTTTTGTCAGTACCGACAGCGGGTAAATGAATACCAGCGCACCGATAGTACCGCCCACAACGATGGCTATGGAAGCAGGATCGAAGAATCCGCTGAGTTCACCGCCTGTAGTGATACCCCATACTATAAGTCCTATGGCAAGCACGAAGCCTATAATACCTGAAATGTTCATAAAAACTTCCTCCGATAGCAAAATCTTTTATATTCAAGGCAAAATGCCGTTATTTTCTAATTAAGGTTATCGTCTTTCAGACATTTTCTGCGGAACTCGGCGGACTTGTTCATGATCTCCTCCACCGTTTCTTTTACAAGATAGCTGTGACCGTTCTGCATGGTTATTACCGTATCGGGAGTTTCCTCCGCTATCTCCATGAAATTTTCGTTTATCAGAATGACAGTTCCGTTTATTCTGTTAAGTATTATCATAAAAACCCTGTTCCTTTCAAGGAAATATGATCCGCATTTGCGGAACGGAAAATTCCATACGGAATATCCGTCGGAAACTATCCGTTCCGCCGCGGAATAATTTGTCAGAGGGATATTTTCCGCTGAGCCCGCCAAAGCCGCGGAAAATCGCTTTTACGGGGTCACGAAAAATTATCTCTTGAGGTTTACAAGTTCTTCCAGCATGGAGTCGGAAGTAGTAATGATTCTGGCATTAGCTTGGAAACCTCTCTGGGTAACGATCATATCCGAGAATTCCTGAGCGAGGTTTACGTTGGACATTTCGAGGAAGTTGGACTGGATAGAAGTTTCCGTAACGCCCGGGTCGATACCTGCTCTCTTGATCTTGAGTTCGCCGGAAGCCGCAGATTCCGCAAACATTGTGTTTCCGTCCTCGTTAAGACCGTCCGGATTATCGAACAGACCGATGTCAATTCTCGCGATGGACTTCAGCTCACCGTTATAAGTTACCTGAATAATACCATCCGCGCCGATGCTCGCCGCAGAAGCGTCACCGAATGTCAGTTCGCCAATAACGCCGCCTGCGTTTTCAATAGCCGCACGCGCTTCGGTAATATCGTCCTGATTTGTGCTGTTGATGACCGCAAGCAGATCGTTATAAAGCGACTCATATGTAACTTCGGTATCCTCGCCTCCTTCTTCGTCATCATCAGCCACAGGCTGTTTCAGTTCGATAGGTTCGCCTGTCTTGTCAACAAATTCTCTTGTTTTGAGTACGGCGTTTCTCAGTGTGTCCGAAGTTTCGGGATCATCGGGATTTTCGCCTGCTGCCTGAGTGAGGTTCCTTACAGCCTGCTGTACGTCAACATACTGTTTCAGAAGATCCATATTGTATGACGTCGCCGCAGCGTCGCCATCACCTGTGGTGGTCTTAGCTTCCGCAATAAAGTCCTCGGCAGTACCGCCGTAAGCTTTAAGGTCAAATGTATTTGCTATAATTTCGCCTATTGCAGTAGCTTCATCCGCCGTAAGAGGGAATCCCTCCGGAACAGTTAACGTAACTGTATCGCCTGCGCCCTCGGCATTCTGGGCTTCAAGGTAATCAATACCGCACTGTAAAATAGTATTCCAGTCGTAATTGAACATATATCCGAACTGGTCGGTATAAATGCCGTAAGCTTCCTGCATAAGTTCGTTAAGGTTGATGGTGTTTCTGAATTCCAGATCGGAAGCGTTTATCTTGCCGTCGCCGTTGCGGTCAACTGTCTCGACTTTATTCATATAGTTAAGGCTGTCGTTGCCCGTTCCCAGAAGTCCTGCAAGAGAGTTCCTCGAACCTAAAATGAACGAGTGGTTCTTTGTAACGAGGTTGCCGTAGCTGTCTGTTTCCAGAGCGCCCATTCTGGTATATTTTACACTGGAAGCGCCCTTGGACGAGCTGAGGTTCTGATTATCGAAAGTACCCGCCATAAAGAATCCGTCGCCTGCGATGGCAAGGTCTAACATTCTGTTGGAGTTCTGGAAGTTTGAAACGGACATATCCTTGTCGATAGAACCCAGACGCACGCCGTAACCTACCTGAGCGGAGTTGTTGCCTGCGTATGTGTTACGTCCTGCCGTTTCACCGATGGCTGTCTGATAATAAATATCGCGGAATGTAACTCTTGAAGCTTTAAAACCGTGGGTGTTTACGTTAGCGATATTGTTACCGATAACGTCCATTCTTGTCTGGTGTGTAGTAAGTCCGGAAACACCGGAATAAAGTGATCTCATCATAGCCGATCAAGCACTCCTTTTCATTGAGTTGTGCCGGAACGCTCCCGTCCGTCTGTCGTTCGGGACGGGAAAAGTCTCCTTTCGGTCCGACTTCATTCTCCGGCAAATTAACGTTTTACATAATGACCGTTGAATCAATGTTCGTAAAGATATTGCCCTGCATATCCTCGGCAGTAAGGGTAGTTATGACCTTGTTGTTCTTGACGCTTACCAGAAACGCCGTTGAATCAATCATCACAAGAGCGTCGTCCGAGCCTTTTTCGCCCGCAAGCTCCACCGCCCTGTTGAGCCTGTCCAGCCTGTTCCCCTCGCTCATGTCGATATTCCTTTCGGAAATCCTGTCCATGGCGTGTTTTGAGAACTGCACTCCGCTTTCCTGCGCTTCAAGCTGTTTCCTCAGTTCTTCCGCAAAACTGCTGTTCTGAGGCGTCCTGCCCGCGCTTTGGGGAGTTTCGACCGGTCTGCCCGTCTGTACCGACACATTACGGAGCTGCATATACTCGCTGATCAACATAGTCGGCATCAAATCCTTTCAAATTACTTGGTACTTCCCTATACCAGTCCCATAGCAGCCGCACTTGGCTTTGAATCCGGATCGGAAAAATGTCTTATGGACTTTTCCTCGCCTGTAAGGTCTGAAAGCGATCCGGGATCAGCATTCTTATTGCATATCTCATCAAGCGTATATCTTCCGGAAGTTTCCAGCCAGCCTGATTTTCCGCTTTTCAGGAGAATTTCAACACGCTGTGTTCCGTCCGCAAAGGTAACAACTTCGCCAAGCTGACCAACGCCGCTGTAACCGATCTCGGTAACTCCTCTGCCGCTTGAAGTATATCCTACGGCAGGACCGTCTTTGATCCTTGAAGTTACGGCATGATTATTGATAAATCTTATATCATACATTCTTGTTCCCAGTTCGTCCGCAAGAGCTGCTTCTTCGGGGTATGCCTCAACCGAGATCCTGTGAGGAACGCAGTCGCTTGTAGATGTGGAGGGTTCTGTAGTAACGCCTTTCAGCTTTCCGCTTGCCGTTCTTTCTGCGGTATTGGGGTCAAGGTTCACCGTGTATGTAATTGTTCCGTTTCCGTATGTGTTATCCACACTGACCGTTGAAGAACCGTTTACCAGCGTGCCCTCTCTCGGAATAGCGCTTACAGTGGAAATTCCGCTGTTATCGCTGCCGTCAGCCGGAAGAAAATCGTCCATTGAGAAATAGCCTGCCATCAGGTCGTCGCCCACAAGGTACGCTGTTTCAAGATAATAATCGTTATCGTCAAATTCTTCAAGCTGAGAAGCCGCCGTTGTCTGATTTATCCCGTCAAGCTCTTTCATCAGAACGTCTACCAAGTCTTTCGATCTTGCAAGATACGAGGAATTGATCTCACTTACTTTATATCCTTGGCTATTACTGACGGTTTCGGTTTCTGTCCCGTCCTGTTCCGGTGCGGGAACTGTTCCGCCTGTCTCGCCTGCCGTGCCCTCGGACTTTTCGCTGCCCTCTGCACCCTCGCTGCCTTCAACGCCGCCTGCTTCTTCGTCCTCGGTTTCGCCGTCCGCTGTATCTTCGACGATCTCCACATATTTCAGCGGGTGAGCATCGCCGCCTACAACAACGTAGCTTTCGCCGTACAGGAACAGATAGCCTGTTACCTTACCGGTTATGGATTCTTCTTCCTTGCTTGTAAGAGTCTTAACAGTCTTGCCGACCATATCCTGAAGCTGCTTGAAAATCTGCGGGTCAACAATATCGGTAACTTCGCTTGT
Source organism: uncultured Clostridia bacterium (assembly GCA_947629785.1). GTDB lineage: Bacteria > Bacillota > Clostridia > Oscillospirales > Ruminococcaceae > RGIG8773. The sequence goes on from CANRFB010000009.1 coordinate 19,819, forward strand.
CTTGTAAGCGTTGCCGTTTATCATAAGAAGCGGTTCACCGTCAACTATTGTAACGGAATCAACGTTTCCTGTGATATAGCTCTGACCAAGATTGATGGTAACAGCTTTTCCCACCAAAGACATTGCATAGCTCTGACTTGACTGCTGAGTCATATTCTTGATACCTTCCAGCATGGAATACTGCGCCATCTGGGCAAGTACCTCCGAATCGCTCATAGGATCGTTAAAATCCTGATTCTGCATCTGGGCAACAAGTAACTGCAAGTAGCTGTCGAAGTCCATATAGCTGCCGCTGTCCTTGGCGTCCGCGTCAACATAGCCTCCCACATAGCCGCCGGAATATTTGCTGTATACTCCGCTTGCGCCGTAGTTTATGCTGTTGTCCATAATTTCGCCTCCCTGATCTCAATATTTTCCTCCGGTTCTTCACCGTCGGTGATCTCATCTGTTCCGCGGTAATTTCCGCCGCTGCCCGAAGAATATTCGCCGCGTCTTTCAAAGCCCTGATCCGTGAAATTCAGACCCATCTGTTCAGCCGCGTTGCTCGGCTCCACTACCTGAATGTCCCTGACTTCCACATCTCTGTTTTCCAGACCGCCGCCCAGTTCCGCCGCACGTTCCGCAAGCATTCTGCCCACTGCTTCATGTTGTGCCGAAAGCGTTACCGAAAGCGCACCGTTTTCCTTTACAAGCTTAACGGCTACCTGACCGAGTTCCTCGGGCTTGAGAACAATTACAAGCTGTTCCGTACCGTTCTGCTCCGTCATTTCAAATACCCGTTCCGTTAAAGTTTCGGTGACCTTTGAAACTATCGCTTCCGCTTCGGGAAGTGTAAGTTCTTCCTCCGGCGTGAACTCAGTTATCTCCGTTTCTACGGGAACATAGTAAGTTTCAGCCGCAGCCGCGTTTACGTCAGGATTTTCCGGAATCGTGACTTCTTCGGGAATTTCCTCCGCCGTTTCCTCCGTATCCGCCGTTATTCCGGTATTAACGGGTTTAGCCTCTCTGACTTCACTGCCGCTGATAGCTTTCACCTGATCCGCAGCGTTGTTTATTCTCACGCTTACGAATGGCATTTTGACGGTGACCGTCACGCTGTTCTCGGGCTCGGAAACGTCCTCTTTCAGCGTTTGGGAATAGTCCGCGTAGAGTCTTTCCATTCTCTCCGCCTTTTCGGGAGCGACCTTTTCGGCAGCCTGTTTCGGATAGGTCATGACTTCCTCGGCAGCGCTTACCGCAGCGGCTTTTCCCGAATCGGTAACAAGGTATTCCTCCAATTCCTCCGCGGGAGTATTCAGCATAGCGGAAAGAATATCCATAATGCTGAGAAGTTTTTCCTCGTCGTCTTCATCGTCGTCCTTTTCCTCGGTCCCGCCGAACTTTTCAAGGATCTCGTCAATGCTCTTTATAATTTCGTCCGTATCGGTAAGAGATTCCGTTTCCATAGCGATAACGCCGCCGATGTTGTTCATGATCTCCGCACCGAGCAGGAATATGTCGCTTTCCTCCTCGGAAAGTTCCGCACCGCCGTCAAAAAGCATTGAGAAAAGATCCGTCTTGCGTTCCTGACCGTCATTGTTTCCTCTTACGGCTCTTAAAACCGCATCAAGGAGCATTTTCAAGCCTTTGAGAACGCCGTTGTCGGTTTTATCCAGCTGCGTCATAATGTCGTCAAAGGTTATAGGCGCGAATATCTCCGCGGGAACGCCCATATCGTCAGCGGGAATTTCCGCAATACCCTCTGCAAGAACTTCTCCGCCCGCAGAAATATCATTCTGCGCCGCAAGCACATCCGAAAACGTCACTCCCTCGGGAATTTCGCCGGTCTGTGCCATGGGCATCTGCATACCGCCTTTCACCGAAGCCGCCATTACTGCCGCCTGAATGTCAACCATTACCTGATCCATAAATTTCCCCTCCTTTCGGATAAAATATTTATTTAAAGCGGAGACTCGTCAGCGTGAACACGCCGGCGGAAACTCGCTTTAAACCAGATTTAAGACAACACCATGCAAAAACTGCCCTAACTTCTGTAAGTACTGTTTGTCACATACTCGGCTATGAACTGTTCGTCAGCCTTTGCGGCTTTGAACTTATAATCTTCAAGTTGTTTGTCCTCTAATTTTTCCAGTGAGGAAACCTCTTTAGTGGCTTCTATTACCACATTCAGCTGCTGCTGAACTTTCTCCTCCATCTGAGCGATAGAAGCTTCTAATTCCCGTATCTGCGCCGAAAGCGACTGATGATAGCCTTTGAACATCGTCACCTGCATCACCGTCATTCCCGCCGCGGAACGTTCCACAAACTCGCCGTTTGAAACTCTTAACTTGTATTCGAGGGCGTTTTTCTCGTCCATGTACTGCTGCTGCTGTTTCCGAAGATGCGCAAGATCGTTCTTTTCTCTGTCAAGGACTTGCTGCTTGTAGCCTTTCAGCTTGTTCAGAGAGAACTCAAACTTCTTCACCGCCGATACATTTCCTTTCGTGGTGCTTTAATACATAAAAGCTATTTTACCGCTTCCTTCATCATTTCCACGGTTTTCTCAAATGAGAACGCCTCGTCCGTGGCTTGCTGAAGGAATGCGTTTATCTTGTCTATTTTCTTTAAAGCCTCGTCCAGCGCGGGGTTTGTACCTTTCTTGTACGCGCCTATGGAAACAAGGTCGTAGTTTGCATAATATACCGAAAGCAGGTTGCGCATTTTAGAAGCCGCGTCCCGCTGTGGTTTGTCGGCAATTTCCGACATCAGACGGGAAACTGATTCCAGAATTTCAATGGCGGGGTAATGATTTCTCGCCGCGACCTTTCTGGAAAGGATTATATGCCCGTCAATGATACCTCTTACCGTATCGGAAATAGGTTCGTTGGTGTCGTCGCCCTCCACCAGAACGGTGTAAATTCCCGTTATGGAACCTTTTTCAAAATTTCCCGCCCGTTCCAGAAGTTTGGGCATTGCCGTGTAAATGGAAGGCGTGTAGCCTCTTGCAATAGGTGCTTCGCCCACCGCAAGACCTATTTCACGCTGCGCCATTGCAAATCTTGTAAGGGAATCCATCATCAGCAGGACGTTCTTGCCCTGATCCTTGAAATATTCCGCAATTGCCGTTGCTGTCATGGGGCATCTGTTTCTCATCATGGCGGGCTGATCGGAAGTTGCCACTACCAGCACCGAACGCGCCATGCCCTTGGGACCCAGATCCCTTTCAATGAATTCCAGAACTTCACGTCCGCGCTCGCCCACAAGGGCGATAACGTTTATGTCCGCTTCGACTTCCCGGGCGATCATTCCCAGAAGTGTGGATTTGCCGACGCCCGAGCCCGCGAAAATTCCCATACGCTGACCTCTGCCTATTGTCAGAAGCCCGTCTATGGCTTTCACCCCGAAAGGTATTATCTCGTCAATTCTCGGTCTTGTAAGGGGGTTTACGGGTTCGCCTGCTATGGAATATCTGTCTGTAGTGCGGATAGCCTCGCCGCCGTCGATGGGCTCGCCGATGGCATTGATTATCCGTCCCACAAGTTCCTCGCCGACGCCAACCTGAAGCTGTCTGCCGGTGTTGTCAACGATGGACCCGGGACCTATGCCCTCGGTGTCGGTATAAGGCATAAGCATTACCTTGCCGTTGTTGAAACCAACCACTTCGCCGTAAATGAACGAATCGGAGGCTTTCCTGCCCTCGCCTTTCCGGTAGATCCTGCAAACATCTCCGATATTTGCTTCCGGACCGGAAGCCTCAATGGTCATGCCTATGATCTTTTCGATCTTACCCTGATAACGGAACAGATCCGCCTGTCTGACGGCGTCCCTGACGGCTGCAAAATTCATATACAGACTCCATAGAACAATAAATTTCCGCGTTTGTCATTCTTCCTCGTCGTCTCCGCCGCGGGTGTTCTTCATGATCTCTTTAAGGAACTCAAGCTGTGTGGGAACTCCCGCGTCCACTATGGACGAACCGTTGTCAAGAATTGCTGTACCTGTCTCCGCTTCGCTGTCAAACTCTATTTCAATTTCGGGAATAAAGGGAATAACTTTGTTTATCAGTTTTGCGTCCGTCTTAAAGCGTTCGGTAATATCGTCCTCCGCAAGAGTAATTTTCACATAGTCGGAATTTCGGAAATTCTTGGCGGCTTCTGCGATGATCCCGTCCAGAATTTTCGGAGCGGTTTTCAGTTCGGTCATGGTGATCTTTTTCACCAGTTCAAAAGCCGTTTCCCGCAGTTCCTCCTCATTGGAAATATAGTACGCGTCCTTTCGGGAATTTATCTCCGCAAGGAGTTTCCCTGCCGCGTCAATATATTTCTCGTACTTTTCCAGAGATTCTTTTCTGCCCTCTGCGAAGCCCTCGTCATGCCCTTCTTTTTTTGCCTGTTCTTTCAGAGTGGCACATTCCTTTTCGGCTTTCTGCATAACGGCAAGCGTGGCGGCTTTCGCCTCTGCGGTCATGTCCGCAGCCTGTTTTTTCGCCTGAGCGATAACGGCGTCCCGTTCTCTTTCAAAAGCAGCCTTGTGGTTCGCCATGAACTTTTCCAGTTCGGCGTTTACCGCGTCATTGAAACGCTTTTCCTCGGCGGCTTTCTTTTCCTGTTCCTGACGCTCCAGTTCCTCGGCGGAAATGAACTCGCTTTCTTCCGCCTCGGATTCTTCGCTTGGGATATTCACCTTATTGTCGATCTTAACGGGTTCACCGAATTCATAAACTGAGCCATAGCCCCTGACGACTTTAAGCAATTATCTCGTCCTCTCCGCCCTTGCCGATAACAAGTTCTCCCTCTTCTTCCAGATGACGGATAATGCCGACAATTCTCTGCTGAGCTTCGTCAACATCACGCATACGAACGTTGTGGAGATACTCGATTTCCTGCTGAATGGATTCCTGCATTCTCTGGGGCATATTTGCATAAAGGGTAGCGGCGACTTCCGCGTTTGAACCCTTGATGGCAACAGCCAGATCCTTGGTTTCCACGTCCCGTATGAAACGCTGGATAGACATGGAATCCAGAGAAAGGATATCCTCGAATACGAACATCTTCTTTTTGATCTCTTCCACAAGGGAGGGGTCTCTTGCAGACAATTCGTCGAAAATGTACTTCTCCGTTCCGCGGTCTACCTTGTTCAGTACATCGGCAACATAGTTGATACCGCCCACTTCGGTGAGATCCATGGAAACCACCGCCGCGAACTTTCTTTCAAGAGTGGACTCGATAGCTTTTACCGTATCAGGCGAAGCCGATTCCATCTTGGCTATTCTTTCAACGACTTCTACACGCTTTTCCTTGGGGAGTTCCTGCAAAACGTGGGAAGCCTGCTCGGAAGTAACATATGACAATACCAGAGCGATAGTCTGGGGGTGTTCGTTCTGGATAATTGCAAGCAGATTCTTGTAATCCGACCGCTTGACAAACTCGAAAGCCTTGGACTGCATGGATTTTGATACTTTATCCATAAGCTTCTGAGCCATTTCCGCGCCGTATGCCTTTTCCAGAACGTCTCTCGCGTAGTCTATACCGCCCTCGGTAATGACTTTCTGTGTAAGGCAAAGCTCGTAGAATTCATTCAGCACCGCGTCTACTTTTTCAATTTCAATGTACGGCAGACTGGAGACCTCGAAAGTGAGTTTTTCCACATCTTCGTCACTGAGTCTTTTGTAAACGTTGGCAGCGTTATCGGCACCGATGGAGGTGATAACTATCGCCGCCTTTTGCAGGCTGGTCATTTCCTCAATATCAGGCATTAGTGTCACCCTCATCTTTCATCCAAGTTCTAAGGAGCTGAGCAACGATTTCGGGACTTTGCTTAGCAAATTCGCTGATCTCGCGTCTGATAACGACTTCCTTGGTCTCTATCTGATCGTCCATAAGACTGGGTATTTCGATAGGCTCGCCGCCCTCACCAAATACAAACATATCCGTTGGCTCTCCGTTTTCGCCGTCCGCGGCAAGATTGCTGGCTTCGATAACCTGCTGCTCGAATGCTTTCCGCTTCTTCTTGGCGTTGCCCGAAAGTATTGCAAGCGCGATGAATATAACAAGCAGTATGATAAGCACGATAGCGCCCACCAGAATAAGCTGATCAAAGGTAAGACCGAACAGGTAAACGGGAACCACATTGGCGTCTGCGTCCTCGATATCCGAAAGTTTCGGGAAGTTGGTTACCGTAACAACGTCCTCAACTATTTCGGGGTCTACCGTACCCGAATTTCCCACAAGTCTTACAAGGTCAAGCTTCTGATCCTCAGAAAGGTAGTCGGTGTAAACTATTACCGCTATGGAAATGCCCTCAACGTCATAGCCGACCTTTTCCACCTGTTCCTTGTAAGTATCAACAAGGTATGTATTTGAAAGGGAATTTTCCGTCCATGCGCCGTTGCCCTCGGTATCTCCCGTAGGATATGTGTCATCGGCGTTGTATTCAACGCCCACGACGCCGCCGTCCGCGGTAGTTCCGCCGCTGGCGTTATCCGCGTCAGCATGGGCAAGAACGCCCGTATTGTTGTTTCCGTCGGCGGAATAGTCGGTATTCTCGCTGACCTTGTTGTCAAAGTCGAGGAGCATATTTACCGCCACGGAAACGCCGTCCTCGTTGTAAACGGGAACAAGCAGTTCTAATATCTTTTCTTTTATGGAATTTTCAAGGTTTGTCTTGAAAGCAAGCTTCTTGGTTTCCTGAACGATAAGGTCATAATCCGCTTCGGTGTCTATTATCTGGGGAATTCCGTACCCGTCCACAATGGAGATATTCTCATCAGTAAGTCCCGACCATGACATTTTCACCAGATTGGTGATACCCGCGATCTGCTTGTTGGAAAGCTTATCTATTCCGTCCAGATAAACGGTTATCGCCGCCGTAGGATATTGCCTGAGCTCTTTTATGACGGTGTTTTTCTGCTCGGGTGCGGTAAGGTTCACCGTTGCGGAACTGATATTCCCCAGAGAACTTATCTGGGCGCTTAATCTGTTCTGGGTGTCGATAAGATATTTTGTCTGATATTCCTTATCGGTGACGAACATTCCCGCGTCAGACGTATATGTATAGCTCTGGCTGTTCTTGGGGTACTGCTGCATGGCAAGCTGCATTACGATGTCGTTTTCCGTGCCCTGCGCGACCATTATCGTACCGCCCGAAAGCCTTGCCTCGTAGCCCATTTCCTCAATAAGGGAAACCATTTCCGAAGCTTCCGTGGTTTCAAGACCCTCGTACAGAACTATGTATTCCTTTTTATTTAAAAGTATCGTAATTACCACCGCAATAATGACTATCGCCACAAGCATTGCGATATAAAGTATGCGGCGCTTCTTGTCCTGTGATTCCCAGAACTGGGTGACGGACTTTACGACCTTCTGGACTTGCTCGTTCATTATCCGATAATTCCCTTCTTCTTTAATACGCGGGCTTATATCTATTTATATACAGATAAAGCCGTCAAAATCACATTGTGATCTGGAGAATGCTGTTATAAGCGTTTACAGCCGCGTCCTTCACCGCCACAAAAGTTTCAACGGCAACAGACGCCTTTGTCATGTTGTTGTAGATCGTATGCAGATCGTCAATTTCGCCCATGGTAAGCCGCACAGCGTCCTCCTGAAGCGTTTTCTGCGTCTCCTGAACTTCCCCGAATATCTCCTTGAAAACGTCCGAGAACTGCGGGGTATCTTCCTTTGTTTCAAGCTTTGTATCTTCCCTGTCGAAAATTGATTCCACAGGCTGTATTGAACTGCTGATAGGTACTATAAACATATCCGAATTTCTCCTTTATCTGAAAGAACTTATCTTCCGTTTAAAAACTTACCGTCAGGCAAGATCCTCTTACCTTCCGTTAAGCGACATAGCTTTAGTAAGCATAGCCTTTACCGCGCTGACGGCGGAAATATTTGCTTCGTAGGAACGCTGAGCCGCCAGCAGGTCTATCTGTTCCTTGGTGTTGTCAACGTTGCTTTTATAAATGTAGCCGTCCTCGTCCGCAAGGGGATTGTCAGGGTCGTAAACGGGGATAAACGGCGCGTCGTCCTCGATAACGTCCGCAACCGCCACGCCCGCGGATTTGAACTTGTTAATATGTCCCAGATAGTAAACGCCGTGATAGTGTTTCCTGCCGTCGGGACGTTCCGAAATCGTTGCATACTGGTCAAGAACGTCGGAAAACTTTTTCTTTTCCGTGAAAACGGTAAGCTGTCTGCAATAGGGATCGCCGTCAGGGGAAGTGTTATAGGTTTCCTGATTGGCGATATTCTGGGAAATAATATCCATACGGAGCCTTTGTGCCGAAAGCGCCGAGCCTCCTATATCAAGCGAACTCAAAAAAGACATAATGACCGTCCTTTCACAAAGTTATCGGTTAATTCTTGGAAACGGCAAGCCGTATCATGCTGTATCTGCTGTTCATGTAGTCCATAAGCGCGCTGTACTGATACTGAGCGTCCGCAAGGGCGAGCTGTTCCTTTTCCATATCGACGTTGTTGCCGTCAAGGATCTGGTTCGTATCGGTCTCGTATGTAGTTACCACCGAAAGTTTCAGCGGTTCGTTCAGGGATCTTCCGTAAACGTCCTTATCGTGGCACTCGTGGTTGATCCATTCGTGATACTTGCACTTGCATTTTTCTTCAAGTATAAGCCCAAACTCCACGGTTTTCGCCTTGAAATCGGGGGTATCAGCGTTAGCTATATTATGGCTTATAATGCGCTGTTTGTACCAAGTAGCGTCCAGACCCTGCTCGGCAAGGTTCATGGTCGTGCTGTCGAAAAGGCCCATATTTACCGTTCCTTTCATGGTATAATATTACACACAGTATATTTTTCTGTAAAATTTCCAATGTTCAAAGGGGCGCAATGACCCCGCAAGAGGCATTTATTCACTATTAAGTATATCACTGTCGCAAAAAAATTACAAGAGTTTATCAAAAATTAATCTCGTAAACATAGTAAAAATTTTTACGGTAATTCTATTAATTTTTCCTAAACATCACAAAAAAGCACGCGCACATACAAACTTTTGCTGTATTATGCGCATGCTTTTTGTTGGTTTTGCACAAATATGTAAATAATTGTAAGGAATATTATGGAATTTTAAAGCGTATACATCAAGGACTACCTACAACAAATTTATACTATAAGTTTATTTTTGAAGCGGAGACGTTATAATGCGTAATGCGTAATTGGAGAGTTGAGAGTTAAGAGTTAAGAGTTGAGAGCAGGCTGAGCCTTGCATCAGAGTTGAGAGTTTAGAGTTGAGAGTTGAGATAAAATTTTCAACTTTGTACTCCTGAATTAAAGAAAACAGTAAAATCTTAACGATTTACTCCCGAAGCACAATAAGCGGAGAAAAGAACAAAGACAGTTTATGTCAACATCTTAACTCTTAACTCTCCACTCTCAACTCTGAAGTAAGGCTTCAGCTTTGCCGTTAGAAATTGCTTCCGCTTTTATCTCTTCATAGGCGAAAGCCATCGCCGCGTAATAATAGGGAAAAACGTAAATTATTCCCAGAATGTTGTATGTAAGCGCCGAAAGCAGGAACCAGCCAAGAAAAGTCAGCTGCAAATAAAGCAGATCGGCTTTGTGTCCGTCCATCATCTTCTGACTGAGCCTTAACGCTTCCGCCGCGGGAATGTCGGGGTATTCCGCCTTGATAAACACCGCCTGCGAATAGCTGTAATACTTCACTATCCCCGGGATCACAAACAGCAATCCCCACAGCGAAGTATAAAGCACTACAAGCGAAGTTACCCCAAAACTGCCTATTATCCTGCTTTTCCCGAATACGCGGAAAATTTCCCACAAGGACGTCTTTTCATAAATTGACATTCTGTACCAGTTCTGCACGCCCATAAACAGCACTAACAGCGCTGCAAGCAGAACTGCGTAAAGAATTACCATAAATAAACCGCCAAGAGCTGTCACGACAGCCGCGCCCCGTGCTTCGCTCTGCACAGTGCCTATTAAAGTCACAATGGAAATGCCCATTATTATCACAAGCAGGACATAAATTATAATTCCGGACAGGAACGTCGCACCGATGTATATAAGATTCGCCAGTATTGACGTACCCGTATTCAATTTATAGAACGTTTTCGCGTTGCTTTTTATTCTTCCGTGATCATAACCCAAGTCGTTTTTCACCCCATATTAGCAAAGGCTTGCCCTATGCCCTTTATTTTAATAATGAATATTCAATTTGCATTAAAGTTTTGAGAGTTGAGAGGCAGGCTGAGCCTGCACCCTTTCAGGCAAAGTTTTGTGATTTTCAAGTTAATACCTGCCGTGAGGTAAAACAAAGCTAAATCTACAAAAACATTATGAGTAGGGATTATAAGCGTTACTGCAATATCTTAACTCTCAACTCTCAACTCTTAACTCTGAGGCAGGCTCAGCCTTGTCAGCCTTGCATCAATTTAACCATAACTGCCTTTTGCGCATGGAGGCGGTTCTCAGCTTCCTCGAAGATCTCGTTTGCGTGCGCCTCGAATACCTTTTCGGTTATCTCTTCCTCGCGGTGGGCGGGCAGACAGTGCTGGACCATGGCGTCGGATTTCGCCGCGGACATTACCTCGTCATTTACCTGATAGCCTTGGAACGCTTTGCGGCGTTTCTCCGCTTCGCCCTCCTGTCCCATGGACGCCCATACGTCCGTAATTACAACGTCCGCGTTCTCCGCGGCTTTTACGGGCGAATCGGTCAGTTCAAAGCAGTCAAAATCCTTTGCAAAATCCAGTACGCGCTTATCGGGGTGGTAGCCCTCGGGACAAGCAACGGAAACGGACATTCCCGATTTCAGACCGCCGACTATAAGCGAATTTGCCATGTTGTTTCCGTCGCCGATAAAGCACATTTTCAAGCCGTCAAACTGCCCCTTGAATTCGCGGATAGTCATAAGGTCCGCAAGCACCTGACAGGGGTGGCAGAAATCCGTAAGCCCGTTTATTACGGGAATTCCGCCGAATTCCGCCAGATCCTCAACTTCTTTCTGCTCAAAAGTGCGGATCATTATCCCGTCAATGTAGCGGGAAAGCACACGGGCGGTGTCCTGAACGGGTTCGCCCCGTCCTATCTGCAAGTCGGAAGCGGACAGGAACAGCGGGTGTCCTCCAAGCTGATACATACCCGTTTCAAAGGAAACCCTTGTACGGGTGGAAGCTTTCTGGAATATCATTCCCAAGGACTTGCCCTGAAGATGTGGGTGGGGAATGTTGTGTTTCAGTTCGTATTTGAGCTGATCCGCAAGATTAAGTATCTCAATTATTTCCTCTTTGGATAAGTCAAGCATTTTAAGAAGATGTTTCATAGTAAAATTTTCCTTTCATCAGTTTATTTTCTGTATAAATTCCTCAATCGTCTTATTGAGTCGGGAGGCGAATTTATAGGGGATATTGTGACCCGCGCCGTCCCACATATCATAAGCGCAGTGTGGATTTCTCTGGGAAAGCATACGGGTGGATTTCCGCATATCGGTGGTCTCTTTCATGCCGCAAAGGGCAAGCATGGGAACGTCAATTTCCGAATATTCAGGGAAATTTTCAAGAACGATGCCGTTATCCACAGCCGCAAGAATGGATTTCATGCTGACGTTCTTGCAGTATTCCTTGTGTTCCTGACGTTCTTCCTTGTTAAGTCCCACGGAAATGCTTATTGCGCCGCTGCGCATGGTCTTTTCGTTGTCCGACTGTTGGCGCATAAGTTTTTCAACTTCGCCCATGTCTTTAATAAGCCACGCGCTTATCATTATAACGCCTTTGAACAGTTCGGGGTATTTGCATACAAGCGGAACACACAGCTGCGCCCCAAGTGAAAATCCCACAAGCGTAACTTTTACGCCGAGGCTTTTAACCAGTTCGGCAACCTGTTCAACAGCCAAGTCAGCCGAAAATGTGCAGTCGCAGTTTCTGCCGAAGCCGGGCAGGTGAGGAACTATTACCTGATACTTTTTCGCAAATATCGGCGTCTGTTTTGAAAAGCAGTGAACAAAATTCATGCCGTGGAGAAATACGATAATATTATCGTCATTTTCCCCGTATTTTTCATAATACATCATTCAAGTGTCCTCCTGATAATATCAAGTCCCTTGTCTATCTCATCGTATGTAACGTTCAGCGGCGGCAGAAGCCGCAGTTTCGTTTTTGCCGTAAGCGTCAGAAGCCCCATGTCAAGACAGGCTTTGCAGACATCTGCGGCGTTCTTTGTTTTCAGGCGGATACCTATCATCAGTCCCATTCCGTCAACGCCGTCAACTTCGGGAATTTCAAGGAGCTTTTTCCTGAAATATTCGCCCTTTGCCTTTACCTCGTCAAGGAATTTTTTCCCGGAAACCTTGTTTACCACTGCAAGACCGCCCGCGCAGGCGAGGAGATTTCCTCCGAATGTTGAACCGTGAGTTCCGGGAGTGAGAACGTCCGCGCACTTTCCGCCCGCAAGACATATCCCCACGGGAACGCCGCCCGCAATGCCTTTTGCAAGGGTGGTAATATCAGGTTTCACGCCGTACAGCTTTGAAGTGAGGAATTCTCCCGTTCTGCCCGCGCCTGTCTGGACTTCGTCGGCAATTGCGAGAATATCCTTTTCGGCGCAGATCCTGAAAATTTCGTCCACGAAATCCTTATTCAAGGGCATTACGCCGCCCTCGCCCTGTATGAACTCGAACATTATTCCGCAGACTGTATCGTCAACTTTATTCCGCAGGTCCTCTATATTGTTTGCTTCAACATTTACAAAGCCCTCAAGGAACGGGAAGAAATAGTTATGGAAAACGTCCTGACCCGTTGCGGAAAGGGTTGCCATAGTTCTGCCGTGGAAGCTGTTCACAAGGGTTATTATATTATAGCGTTCTGAGTCTTTTCCGTACTTGTCGAAAGAATATTTCCTTGCAATTTTAATTGCGCACTCGTTAGCTTCCGCGCCGCTGTTCCCGAAAAACATCTTTTCATAGCCTGTTACTTCGGAAATTTTCGCGGCAAAATCCGCTTGTATTTTTGTGTAATAATAGTTTGAAGTGTGCTGTATGGCTCTTGCCTGTTTGCAGACCGCATCCGCCCAGTCCTCGTCGCAGTAGCCGAGGGAATTTACGCCGATACCGCTTCCGAAATCAATATATTTCTTTCCGTTCTCGTCTGTAGCGGTGCGGTTTTCGCCGCTTTCCAGAACCAGCGGATAACGCCCGTATGAACCCATAACGTGCTTATTAAATTCTTCTATTGTACTCATAAAAATCTTTCCTTTCTTTAAGAGTTGAGAGCAGGCTGAGCCTGCACCCAGTCAGGCAAAGTTTAGTGATTCCTAACTTAATACCTGCCGTGAGATAAAGTAAAGTTAAATCTGCAAAAGTATTGATAATTGGAATATAAGCGTTTCTGCAATATCTTAACTCTCAACTCTCAACTCTCAACTCTTAACTCTTTAATTACGCATTACGAATTACGCATTATTTAAAATCCCATTTCTTTAAGTTCCGAAGCAATTTTAACGTATTCCTCGCGGGGGTCAAAGCCTTTGTAATCCTCGCGTTTCAGGTCGATGGTGTCGCCGTGGGAAATTCCCCGTATGTGCTTTGTTTCAAATACCCCGCGGAAATTTCCCCATTTTGCTGATTCCACAGTCACAAGCCCGTCATTTGCACCGTACTTGCGGAGGATAAGATTCGTAAACCCAAGCAGATTGAAGCTGAACGGATATTTCATCACCGAAGCGTAACTCTGATAATATACCTTGTCCGAATCGGGTACTTTCGCATTGAATTTCTCCGTAAACTCGCAGCTAAGCTGATGCGCTAACGTGTAGAAATCGGGAGTATTATCCCCGAACCCCATGAACCGCTTATCCATGAAATCGGAAACTTTCCTGTAAATACTGTCGGGAATGGCGTTTGCTTCGTCCGATAATTGGGAACCGTGGTGCGGCGTTCCCACAGTGGTGAGAGAAGCCACACTGTCCGCCATTCCGAGCTTTGTAATTGCATAACGCGAGTCCAGTCCGCCTTTTGAATGTGCGATTATATTCACTTTCTCGCAGCCCGTTTCGGCTTTTATTTCGAGAATTTTATTCTTTATCAGTTCGGAATTTGTGGTAATGGTTGCGCAGGCTTCCTGATGCCCGTAATAAATTTTCGCGCCGTTTTTAATGAGTTCTTTGGGAATGCGTCCCCAGTAATTGAAATATTTCCAGTCGCGGAAACCCATTCCGTGAACGAGAAGTATTGGATATTTCGTGGCGCATATCTGCGATTCCGCCCGCTGAACATCACAGGCGGCGCGGGTAGTTTCGTAATCGTATTCAGCTTTTGCCGAACGGTATAAACCTATCAGCGCAAATATCCCCACTATCGGTACAGGCAGCAGGAAAAACGCAAGAACACGCTTCACAATTCCCAATCGTCTGCACAAAACCATTATGCGGACAATTCCGTTAAAGCCGTAACCGAAAATTATCAGCCCCGCAATAACAGCATCGGGTATCCAGTAACTTTTCGGCAGCCCCCAGAAGTTATTCTTTATGGCGAAAATATAGAAAATCGTCTGGAACACAAGTGAAATTGCCGTGTATTTCAGCAGATATTTTCCGCCGTACATCGCCCTTATGCGGATATTTACTTCCGACTTGTCGAATTTTGTCTTGTAGGGTTTTACCGCAAGCCGTATCAGCCAATAAAGGGAAAACAACACGGCAGGCGCGGCGTTTAATGCCAGATTTACATACCCTAAGAATGCAGAACCCAGAATTTCAACATCTGCAAAATTTTCAGGCAGAAGAAACAATCTTACAATAAGGTAAATATGGGGAATTACCGTCATTCCGAGGAGTTTTCCCACAGTGCCCGCCAGCGGGAACTTGTCGAAAACGTCCAGAACTATTATTGCCGCAAAAATCAGCGTCATAAATATAAACATTCCCCATTACCCCTCTTTTATAATTAAATAAATTGCGTGCCAATTCCCTCGTTTGAAAGAAGTTCGATAAGTATCGAATGGGGAACTCTGCCGTCTATGATACAAGTCTTTTTAACGCCCCGTCTGACAGCTTCGACGCAGCAGTCTATCTTCGGTATCATTCCGCCCGAAATTATCCCCTGACGTTTCATGAACGGAACTTCGCTGACCTGAACGGTATTTATAAGCGTTCCGTCGTCGTCCTTGTCTTTCAGCAAACCTACAATATCCGTCATAAGAATGAGATTCTCCGCGCGGAGTTCCGCGGCAATTCTTGCTGCCGCAGTATCGGCGTTGATATTGTAAGTCTGACCGTTTTCGTCGCAAGCCACCGTTGCAATTACGGGAACATATCCTCTGTCGAGGGCATCGGTTATAGGAGTTGTGTTGACGTTTTCAATTTCGCCCACAAACCCTAAATCGGGGTCGCTCTGCATTTTTGAAGCTGTTATCATCTGTCCGTCAATGCCGCACATTCCCAGCGCCTTGCCCTTATGCCTTGTAAGGTGTGAAACAAGTTCCTTGTTTACCTTGCCCGCAAGAACCATTTTCACAATATCCACAGTGGCTTCATCGGTGTAGCGCAGACCGTTAATGAACTTGCTTTCAATGCCCACTCTTTTCAGCATATCGTTTATTTCGGGACCGCCGCCGTGAACAAGCACTACTTTCACGCCGACCAAGGAAAGCAGGACAATATCGCTCATAACGGCATTTTTCAGTTCCTCGTTTGTCATGGCGTTCCCGCCGTACTTTACAACGACTATTTTGCCGTTATATCTTTGTATGTACGGAAGCGCGTCTATAAGAATTTTAGAACGTATTTCATTTGAAATTTTTATCTCGCCCATTTTAATCAAAACCTCTTTAAATTTAGTTTAATAACTTAAGAGTTGAGAGCAGGCTGAGCCTGCACCCTTTCAGGCATTATTTAGTAATTTCCCGCTTAAATATACCGTGAGGCAAGGTAAGGCAGAATCTGCAAATAAAAATTTCCCACCCATATAGGCAAAAATTTTTATAGAACCAGCCTTACTTCATGCACGATGGGTACATACCTGTTTTTAACAAAATAAAGCCTGAATGGGTCAAGGCTCAGCCTTGTCAGCTGCGGTAATCGCCGTTAATTTTAACATAATCGTATGTCAGATCGCAGCCCCAAGCCGTCGCGGAAACATTCCCCATATTAAGATCAATGAGAATTTCAATTTCGTCCTCGGAAAGAATTTTCTTCGCCTCTTCCTCGGAGAAACCCACTCCCGCGCCGCCTTTGCACATGAGGATCTTTCCCGCCTTTGACGCAAAGGAAACGTCCGCTTTGTCAACGTCAAATTCCGCTTTTGCGTAACCCATAGCGCAGAGAACACGTCCCCAGTTCGCGTCGGCACCGAACATGGCGCATTTCACAAGGGGAGAATTTATAACGCTTTTTGCAATTGTAATTGCAGTGTCAAGGTCGGGCGCGGTGGAAACTTCACAGGTAAGAAGTTTTGAAGCGCCCTCGCCGTCCTTGGCAAGCATACGCGTAAGATTCGCCATTACCTGATAAAGCGCGTCTTTGAATATGCCGAAATTTTCATTTTCCGCGGTAATTTCCGAATTCCCCGCAAGCCCCGAAGCCATCAGAACGCAGGTGTCGTTTGTGGATTGATCGCCGTCAACACTGAGACAGTTATATGTAACTTTCACCACTTCCGAAAGCGCCTTTTGCAGACATTCCGCCGAAACAGCACAGTCGGTGGTTATAAAATTCAGCGTTGTTGCCATGTTGGGACAGATCATTCCGCTGCCCTTTGCCATGCCGCCGATGTGACATTCCTTGCCGTCAATGACAAATTCAACGGCGTACTCTTTCTTCACCGTGTCGGTGGTCATGATAGCGGTGGCGGCTTCTATGTTTCCCGCGTAGGAAAGCTTTTCCGCAAGCTTGGGAATAGCGTTTTCTATAGGCTCAATGGGAAATATCTGCCCGATGACTCCCGTAGAACCGACTATTACCTGTTCCGCGGGGATGTTCAGCGCCTGCGCGGTAAGTTCGCACATCTTAACGGCTTTTTCCTCGCCGTCGGGATTGCAGGTGTTTGCATTTCCCGAATTGACAATAACGGCTCTTGCTTTTCCGCCCGACTTTTTAAGATTATTCTTTGTGACAATGACGGGCGCGCCTTTCACCTTGTTGCTTGTGTAAACTCCCGCCGCGTTGCAGACATTATCGGCAAAAATAAGCGCAATATCGTTTTTGCTGCCGCTTTCGGAAATATCGTTCCCGCCGGAAGTTCCCCATTTTTTAATGCCGCAGTAAACGCCGCTTGCTTTAAAACCTTTTGCAGCGCAGACTCCGCCGTCTATAGCATGAAATTTTTCTTCTATCATTTTAAAAAACCTCCGCAAATTTAATGCGTAATTCTTAATGCGTAATGCGTAATTTATGCAAAAGCCAACTTGCCCTTGGGTTCGGGGATTGCCTTGCCGATCTGTTTAGCTGTTTCTATCCATTCATCTATTATGATATGAACATTTTCAAGAGCTTTCTGCATGGTCTCGCCATCAGCCATACAGCCCGCAAGTTCGGGAACTTCGGCAATATAACTATTATCTTCATTACTCCAATAAATAATAATTTCGTATTTATACATCGAACTTGCCTCCTAATCTATATTTTAATATAATATTCCTTACCTGTCTGACCTGATAAGGCTTTGCCTTATTACCTTTAGGCTGAATATTTATCAATTCGTCCACATCATCTTTAAAATATATAAAATGGTCGCCTTTTATACGAACGGTAAACCCAAGCAAAGTCAAAGCTTTTTGCAAATCGCTGAAATCAATATTATTATCTTGTGTACCGCTCATAATTTGCATAAATAATTTATTGTATTTACTCATATATTTTACCGCTTCTTTAATTTGTAACTCTTAATGTATAACTAAATTTATAATAGCATATTAAATTTATAATTACGCATTACGCATTACGAATTACGCATTTAACTCCACTCTCAACTCTTAACTCTCTACTCTACATTAGTCCTGTTGTTTCATCAATTCCCATCATGATGTTCATGCACTGGATAGCCGCACCGCTTGCGCCTTTGCCCAGATTGTCAAGCCGCGAACAGAGCAGAACGTGGTCGTCATTTCCGAAAACAAATATCTGCATAAGGTTCGTGTCGTGAAGGGTGTTCGCCGCAAGGAAACCGTCCTCAAGAACGCCCTCACCGCCGAAAGGCATAACTTTTACAAAATTCTGTCCCTCGTAATGCGCCGCCATGACTTCCCAGACGTGCTGCGCGGAAGTCTTTTTCGCCATTGCACGAAGATGCAAAGGAACGGTAACTACCATTCCGTTGTAATAATCGTCAACTATGGGATTGAATATGGGCGGGTAGGATAAGCCCGAAACAGCCATCATTTCCTTGATGTGCTTGTGATGTTTTCCCATGGAATACTGTCTGGGAGAATTGTATTCAAAAGGCTTGTTCTCGCCTTCGTAAACGGCAATTGTCTTTTTCCCCGCGCCGCTGTAACCCGATACCGCATGGCATACTATGGGGTGATAAGGCGCAATAAGCCCCTCTTTCACAATGGGATATACCGCCGCGTTGAACCCGCTGGCATAACAGCCCGGAACGGCTACCCGCTTTGAAGCCGCTATCTTCGCCCTGTGTTCAGCAGAAAGCTCGGGAAGCCCGTATGCCCACGCAGGATTCGTCCTGTGCGCCGTGGAAGCGTCAATTACGCGGGTATTCTTGTTCTCAACCAGCGAAACCGACTCTATAGCCGCCGCGTCAGGCAGACAAAGGAATGTAAAGTCCGACTCGTTTATAAGCCGCTTCCGCTCCTCGGTGTTCTTACGCAAAGCCTCGTCTATTTTCAGAAGCTCTACATCGTTTCTTCCCTGAAACCTTTCAACTATCCTCAGCCCCGTTGTCCCTTCCTGTCCGTCAATAAATACTTTGTACGCCATATCAATGATCCTTTCTTCTCCCCCTGAATTGCAGTCTTAACAATATGATATATGATATTTATGAATTTTTTGGATATATTCAGTGTCCGCAGTATAAATTTATGCAATTATGCAGGAATTTTATGTATATATTCATTTTGCGATGAATATTTCTCCGACTTCGCTGCGAATATATTCAATCTGCGCCTTTACCGACTCCGGCGAAGGACCGCCGGGGACTTTGCGCATATTAACGCAGGTCTCTAAATTTATCGCCTTGTAAACGTCCTCGTCAAAAGCGGAACATACCGCCTTGTATTCGGAAATGGGAAGTTCCTCAAGGGTAGTGCCCTTTTCAATGCAAAGCGCAACCAGCGTTCCGGTAATTTTATAAGCGTCCCTGAACGCCAGACCCTTTTTCACAAGGTAATCGGCGCAGTCGGTGGCGTTGATGAACCCTCCCGCCGCCGCCGCGCGCATACGATCGCGGTTCACCGTCATGGTGGCAAGCATTGGGATAAATGTGGAAATGCAGAGTTTCACGGTATCAATTGCATCGAAAATCGCCTCTTTGTCCTCCTGCATATCCTTATCATAGGCAAGGGAAAGCCCTTTCATCATCACAAGAAGCGTATTCAGGTCGCCGTAGACCCGTCCCGTCTTTCCGCGGATAAGTTCGGTAATATCGGGATTCTTCTTCTGGGGCATAATGGACGAACCTGTGGAATACGCGTCGTCAAGTTCAATGAACTTGAATTCCCACGAACACCACATGACGATCTCCTCCGAAAACCTCGAAAGGTGCATCATAAGTATCGAAAGCGCAGAACAGAGTTCAATGCAGAAATCCCTGTCCGAAACCCCGTCAAGACTGTTCTGCGTAATATCGTCAAATCCCAGCATGGCTGAAACCTGTCTGCGGTCTATGGGATAAGTCGTAGCCGCCAACGCGCCGCTTCCAAGGGGCATATAATTCATTCGCTTGTAGGTATCGGAAAGCCGCCCCATATCCCTGAGAAGCATATTCGCATACGCCATCATATGATGCGCAAGGGTTATGGGCTGCGCCCTCTGCAAATGGGTATACCCGGGCATTACCGTGTCAAGATTTTCCTCGGCGATACTGCATACCGTTTCAATAAGCTTTTTTACAAGCGGTATAATTTCTATAATTTCGTCCTTTAAGTACATTCTTATGTCAAGAGCCACCTGATCGTTTCTGCTGCGGGCGGTGTGGAGACGTTTGCCGGTTTCGCCGAGGCGCCCTGTAAGGACCTGTTCCACAAACATATGAATGTCCTCCGCATTTGGGTCAAAAAGCAGTTTCCCGCTTTCAATATCCGCAAGAATTTCCGTAAGTCCCGCAACAATTTTTTCGCTTTCGGATTTTTCTATTATACCCGTATCTCCAAGCATTGTGGCGTGAGCAATTGAGCCGCGTATATCCTGCCTGTACATTCTGGCGTCAAATGAAATCGACGAGTTGAAATCGTTAACTCGCTTGTCAAGTTCCTTGCTGAAACGTCCTGCCCACATTTTATCAGCCATATTTATTCCTCCTGTGAAGTAATATCCTGTTCCGCAGTGTCCGAAGTTTCCGAAGAACTTCCGCCTGTACCGGAAACAGCGTCGGTTTCCGCATTTTCGCCGCTGTGAACGGTAAGCCCCAGTTCAATTGCCCGTTCTTCCGGAATGCGTTCATATTCGTCCATACCCTCGTCCGTGACCCAGAACATCTTGCTGCTGTCCTCATTTACGGAAACCTGAGCATATGAAGGAACTCCGTCATCGTCCACTTTAAATTTCAAGTCCTCAAACGAATAACTTACAGGTTCATATGTCAGGACGTAATTATCATTTAAATAACATTCACTAAGATAATATTTAAAATCGTCCGTAAATTCAACAACCGTCATAACGGTAATATAGCCGTTTTCATCGTAAGTGTTATAGCCTGTATTATCACCTGCCGCCCAGAAACCTACCAGAGATTTCTGAAGTGCCAGATCATCTTCTGTCATAACATGATCCGAACAGCCGGAAAGTACCGCCGCCAGAACGGCGCAAAGAATTGCCGCAGTTATCTTTTTCAGAATTTTCATATTTGTGTTCCTTTCAGGTCAAATATTATTATCTATACAGTTCATGATGACGCTTATCATCATTTCCTTTTCATCGGGACGTGATTCTGCGACCATAATAGTCAGTGCAACAAGTGTATGATCGTCAATAACTTTCTCACCATCAATAAACAAAGCGTTATTTCTGTCAAGAAAATACAAAAAAATTGCAGCGGCGATCCTTTTGTTTCCATCACTGAAACTATGATTTTTGGTAATAAAATACAATAAATTGGCAGCCTTTTCTTCCAACGACGGATAAACGTCCTGACCGCCGAATGATTGATATATATTTCCTATGCTGCCTTTAAAAGAGTCGTCTTTTTCGTTCCCAAAAACATCGGATGCAGTTCCGAATTTCATTGTATCAATAACTTTACGGCATTCATCATAGGTCAGGACATATACCGCATCACTGCCTTTAGGTCTTTTCATATTCTGATGGTCATAACTGTCAAGAAGATCAAGTGCAGTATTATATCTTTCTATTACAGACAGTACCTGTTTTGCGTCAAGTTTTTCATCTGAGCGTTTCATTATCCGTATTACCTCATTAAGCTGATGTATACGGTTATTATTTACAGCATATCCTTTGATTATGTAATCATTAAGGACACTGTTCGCCCATCTGCGGAACTCTATACCGCGCGACGATCTTACTCTGTATCCCACCGAGGTTATAACATCAAGGCTATAGTATTCCATATGATATGTTTTTCCGTCTGCGGCAGTTGTCGCAAAATTTGCGACAACTGAATCAAATCCCGCTAATTCCTCATTCAGAGCATTTTTTATATGCTTGCCTATAGTCTTTACATCTCGGTCGAACAGTTCCGCAAGCTGATTTCTGTTCAGCCACACTGTACTGCCGTCCGAACTTACAGTCAGCGAAACGGCTTTGTCTTTGCTCTCAAAAAATAAAATTTCATTTTTCATATGACATATAACAAATAAACGGGGCGAAACGCAGCATTGCGCCCGTTCAAAACGAAATGTCCGCCTTGAATTTTCGCCCCGAAAATTATCGCTTACTTGTTGTTTCTCTTAGCGTCAAGCATAGCCTTTACCTTGATGGGAAGTCCGAACAGATTGATGAATCCTGCGGAATCAGCCTGATCGTAAACGTGATCCTCATCGAATGTAGCAACTTCCTCGCTGTAAAGAGTATAGGGAGAAGTTACTCCTGCATTGATGATATTGCCCTTGTAAAGTTTCAGTTTAACATCGCCGGTAACGGTTTCCTGAGTCTTGTCAACGAAAGCGGAAAGCGCTTCGCGGAGCGGTGTGTACCACTGTCCGTTATAAACAATGTCCGCAAAATCTATGGCAAGCTTCTGCTTCATGCGCTGTGTAGCCTTGTCAAGAGTAATTGTTTCCAGAACTTCATGTGCGGCATAGAGAATTGTTCCGCCCGGTGTTTCATAAACGCCTCTTGATTTCATACCAACAAGACGGTTTTCAACAATATCCGCAAGACCGATACCGTTTGCGCCGCCCAGTTCGTTAAGCTTCATAACCAGCGCAACGCTGTCCATAGCCTTGCCGTCGATAGCCGTGGGAATGCCCTTTTCAAAGTGAATGGTAACATATGTGGGCTTGTCAGGTGCCTGAATGGGGGAAACGCCCAGCTCAAGGAACCCGGGCTTTTCATACTGAGGTTCATTTGCGGGATTTTCAAGGTCGAGACCCTCGTGAGAAAGATGCCACAGGTTCTTATCCTTGGAATAATTCGTTTCTCTGTTTATTTTAAGAGGAATATTGTGCGCTTCCGCATAGTCGATCTCCTGATCCCTTGATTTAAGATCCCAGATACGCCAAGGCGCGATGATCTCCATTTCAGGAGCGAAAGCCTTTATGGTCAGTTCAAATCTTACCTGATCGTTGCCCTTGCCTGTGCAGCCGTGGCAGATAGCGTCCGCGCCCTCTTTCTTGGCGATCTCAACAATTCTTTTAGCAATTATAGGGCGTGCGAAAGATGTACCCAGCAGGTATCTGTTCTCATAAACAGCCTGTGCCTTTACAGTGGGGAAAATAAATTCCTCAACGAATTCCTTTTTCAGATCTTCAACATAAAGCTTTGATGCGCCTGTCTTTAAAGCTTTTTCCTCCAGACCGTCAAGTTCGGTACCCTGTCCCACATCTCCCGAAACGGCGATAACTTCGCAGTTATTGTAGTTTTCTTTCAGCCACGGGATAATGATCGAGGTATCCAGACCGCCTGAATAAGCTAAAACTACCTTTTTGATGTCTTTTTTTGCCTTTGCCATTGTAAAATTCCTCCAATAAAATTTATTAAAAAATTGCTTTTTTCCACAATATAAGAATAATTATACACCATTTCCCGCGTTTGTCAAGCATTTTTTGCATATTTTTATTAACATTTTGAAAATATGCAGAATATTTTGCATAAAAGCGGCAATATTCATTATAAAATGAATATTGCCGCTTTTGAATAAGAATATTAAGGCATCGTTATAATGCACCGCAGCTTTTTTACTGTCAGCTGTTAAGTATCTTCTGTATCTGATTTTCGGACATACCGCTTGCAAGTAATTTTGAAACGATCTCGGCTTCTCTATCTGCTCTGCCCCTTCTCTCTGCATTGTAGAGTCTTGAATTTTCAAGCGCCTCAGCTTCTTCACGCTGTCTGATAAGCTCTCTGACTTTTTCGTCATTGCTCAATTTGTAAACAGCATTTACGCCTTTCCGAATGATCGGGATATTTGTATTCTCCAATTTACTCAACTCCTCTTCACTTTCAGCGTTGATCAGCTGCAGCCACAATAATTTATGATCGTCAGGATCTATTCTTTTACCTGTTATTTTCCTGAGTTCAAAAAAGTAAAGTGCTAATTTATCAGAAAAAAGTTCATGTCTTTTGTCTTCACGAATAGAAAAAGACGATTGATACTCTTTACAGCCGAACATGATAAAATCAAGAATGTTCAACGAGATAGCCTGATTCAACGTCAGGTAAGGATATCCGCTTCTGGAATTTTCACTATACATATTTGCCCAGTAGCAAAGTATACGCTCCTTGTAATCCTCTTCCTTTGCGACCTGCATTTCTATGTCGATATTTTTGTTTCCCGCAGTAAGCTTTATGTCAAGTCTGGTAAGCTTGCCGTCCGGCTGTTTTGGAACGATTTCAGGATTGAGGACTTTTAAATTTGTTATTTCATTAAGCGGAATGCTCAAAGTATCCGAAATAAATCCTGCCAATATATCCTCATTCTGTCCGAACAGTGCCTTAAACGCAATATCCTTTTTAGGAGAAATAATTTTGGTCTCCATACTATCACCCCTCGTGTTTTCCTGTCAATTCTATTATACCACATTCCGCTTAAAATGAATATCTTTCATGCAATCGACAATATGCTTCCGACCGCAATATCGCATTTGTCGATCAAAACGGTAATATCCTTGCCTATATACTGCGGATCGGTATATCGTACCATAGCAACCGATTTTACAACAACTACGTTACCGTTATTGTCAACAAGTTTACAGCCGTTGGTAATTTTTTCGCTGTCTCCGTCAAGTGTTACGGAAAGCTCGCTGCCGATAGGCAATATATCTGTAACTCTTAACATATCAGTCACCTCCGTGTAAATTAATATATGCCTTTAATTCTTCCTGATATTTTATTAAAGCATTTTCTGTCTGCTTTATTTCAAAGTCCGTTAGTTTATAAACTTCTGCATACTTTAACAGTTTCTTTTGGGCTTCAATTTCGTTTAATAAACAGCTTTTGTAAGAACCGTCATTTTTACCGTTTCTATATTGCTCGGTATGTATTAATTCTTCAAACACACTTGCCCTGCCCGGGTCTTGTTTCAGCAAAATCGTTTTAGCATTATATGTAATTCCTTCGGCGTGCTTTCTCTCAAGATACACGTCCGTTTCATCACTTTGCTGGATAATGCCTCCGTTATGCTGAAAAGCTTTTTTATAGCCCTGAATTGCTTTTTGGGCATTGGTTCAACATAGCCGTCAGGTTTAGACTTGCGTGCCAACACACTCATATGTGTATCACTTCCTGCTTCTATTATACCACATTCTCCGGATTTGTCAACGTTCAGGACGACAAAAATCACCTGCCGAACGAGCTGAAAGCCGGTATTTCTGCCGGCTTGATGACCTGTTCAAAACGAATATTACTGCTTCTTTCCGCTTAACATACCAAGGCGTTCTATAAGCCTGCCCTTGTTCTTTTCGCTAAGCGAACGGTATTTGTTAATGATCCTGTTTTCTTCCGGCAGAAGTTTCGGGTAATACATACCCTTTTTATTGTTAGTTCTTCCTGCAATATAATCAAGGGACACGTCATAAAATTCCGCAAGTATCTTTGCCATGTGGAACGGTATCTCTCTTTTCCCGCTTTCATACAGATAATACTGCTGTTTGCTCGTAAAGAGTATCTTTCCCACTTCTTCCTGAGTCAGATCCTTGTCCTCCCGCAGATCCCTCAGCCTCTGATAATACATACCCATCACTTTCCCAAAATTATTAAAGGAAGTATATCGTAATAATCCAAATAAATGTTTGACAGTATTCCGCATGAATGATATAATACTTATTGTAAATCAATTGAATTACAAAGGAGCTGTTTTTATGAGCGTTACAGATTCGTTTATTGATAGTTTTTTCCGCGAAAGCTTCTCTTATTCCGAGAGCTTTTTTGACGACATTTACGAGGGCGAACTTGCAAAAGCCTTTGAACCGTTTCTGCCGGAAGATACAAAAGATTATTCCGGAATTACGGAAAAACTTCTGCGGCATATTTCCGAAAATCAGACCGACCCGTCCGTTCTGCTTCGCGACGTTTCGGAACTTTCCGAAGCCGCGCAGAAAAATAAAAGCCTTGCTTTTAAATGCGGCATAAAAGCAGGCTTGAGATTCGCACATGAAATTGCGTCTATAAACAAATTAAAAAGCGACGATGTTTACAAGAATTTTTTCTTTTAAACGTTGTTTTCCCCATAAAACATATCGAAATTTTCAAACATTATTTGCAGCTTGTCTATCTCTTTTTCGGTGTGGTAATGTCCGGCGTACCATTTTTTATAGTCCAGACGATCTTCTATGCTGTCCAGCCAATCTTCCGTTGACTTGTCCACGTCGTCCTGATCCACGCCTTTCAGGAAAACCTCCGTGGGCTCGTATTTCCGCGGAGTGGTGTGGGTCAGGACCACATCAACTTTCCAGTTCACACCGTCAAGCTGCTGTTCAACATACCGTTTTATTTCCTCCGATGGCTGTTCGTCGGGCCACCAGCCGCCCCCGAACATCAGCCGCGACATTTTGTCAATGCTGTATGCGCCGCCCATTACAATCGTCTTTTTCCCGTTCAGGTCGAAAATTTCCCCGTCCTTTGCAAAAAGCAGAGACGGATATTCTTCCTCGGCATACACCGTTCCGCCGTGCCAAGGCTTTTCCTTGTAGGTTTTTATGTTGTACGGACGTCTTTCGTGGTTGCCGTGTATGCAGAACAGGGTAACGGGGATTTTTTCGAGGTACTCTTTCTTAGCCTTGTCCCGCTCCCCGCCTCTGAAATTTATCCCCGCATCGCCGAGTATTATCAATATATCTTCCTTTGTTGTTCCCATTTTTTTGCAGAATATTTTTATCCGTTCAAAATTGCCGTGTGTATCTCCCGTTATATATATCATACAAAATTCCTTTCAAATCACAATTTCTCTGCCAGTGAAATTATCGACTCGGTAACAAGCTTTTTGAACAGCGGTGCCGTTCTGTCGGCAGTCTCCTGAACTTCCGCATGGGTAAGGGGTTTGTCGGTAATTCCGCAAGCCATATTTGAAATGCAGGAAATTCCCACAACTTTCAGACCGCAGTGATTTGCGGCGATAGCTTCGCAGGCGGTGGACATTCCCACCGCGTCCGCGCCGAGAGTGCGGACCATTCGTATTTCCGCGGGGGATTCGTAATTCGGTCCCGTAAGCTGGATATAAACGCCCTCCTGCAAAGGAATTTCCAGTCTTTTCGCCGTCTGACGGACGATTTCCCGCAGTTCCCTGTCATAAATATTGCTCATATCGGGGAATCTCACCCCCAGCTCCTCGGGATTTTCCCCGATAAGCGGAGAAGGTGCCATACATATCTGGTCGGAAATAAGCATAAGGTCGCCCGCATGGAAGTCAAAATTCACCCCGCCCGCGGCGTTCGTAAGGAAAAGTACCTTCGCCCCCATCATTTTCATAAGACGAATGGGAAGGACCACGTCCTCCATTTTGTAGCCCTCGTAATAGTGAACGCGCCCCTGCATGATAACGACTTTCACGTTTCCCACATACCCGAAAACGAACCGTCCTTTATGTCCGAGAACGGTAGACACCGGGAAGCCCTCAATATCCTTATAGTCCAGAGTGGAAACTATCTTTATCCCCTCCGCGTAATCCCCCAGTCCCGAACCCAGAACCAGTCCTATATCGGGAGTGAAATCTATCCTCTCTTTAAAACCTTCAAAACACCCTTTTATTCTTTCATAAACATTACTCATAAATATCTTACCTTTCTTTTAGAGTTGTTTTTTAGAGTTGAGAGTTAAGAGTTAAGAGCAGGCTGAGCCTGCACCCTTTCAGGCGTTATTTAGTGATTTCCAAACTAAATATACCGTGAGGTAAAGTAAAGTTAAATCTGCAAAAGCATTGAAAAACGAAATATAAGCGTTACTGCAATATCTCAACTCTCAACTTTCAACTCTCAACTCTTAAAAATTAGTCTGTGGCAATAGTCTCATAGACTTCTTCGGCGGAATAGTCGGGTTTCACACGTCCCAGAACTATGGCGCTGAGCCCGTCAATTTCATAATCGCCCTCTTCTATCATTCGCAGGGGAACTGTTCCCGCCTTTTCTCCGTCAACATACACGCCATATGAACCGAAAGCGTGCAGAGTCACGGGGCAGTCGTTGGGATTGAAGAATACTACTATTTCTTCAAATTCATTGTCGCCGTAAAGCACGAATCCCACTACCCGCCGGGGAAGTCTGTCAATGTACTGCATTTTCTCGCCTATCTCGTCCTTATCGCACATTCTTAACGCCGTATGCACTTTCCTGAACGCTATAAGCCCTTTGTAATATTCAAAAACGTCCTTGTATTCGGATTTTCTGTTCCATTTCAGACTGTTTATGGCGTCGGGAGACTTGTAACTGTTATGGTCGAACGCCGTTCCTCCGGGGAAAGGCTTGGAGCGCAGGAATTCCTGCCCCGCTTGGATAAAGGGTATCCCCTGCGCAAGGAAAACCATCGCCGCCGCCATTTTGTCCATGCGTATGCGATTTTCCATGCTGTCGGTGCTGTTGGTGTAGTAAAGCTTATCCCAGAGAGTAAGATTGTCATGGGCTTCGGCATAATTCACCGTCTGGGCGGGGGTTTCCGTCCATGCAAATTTCGTAAGGTTCGGTATCTGCGGGTGGGGAATCCGTCCGCACATGACTTCTTTAACATATTCTTCGTTGCCCGTCGCGCCGTTTACATAGCCTTTGTCGCGGTTCTCAAAATTATTTCCCTTTATGGTGTCGCGGAAATCATCGCTGAAATACGCAAAATCGGGAGTGTTGCGGGCGTTTAATTTCATGGCGCGCTTATCCCATTCAAGAGGGGAATCCCCGCCTGTCCAGCCCTCGCCGTAAAGCAGGACGTTGGGATTTATTTCTTTCAGCTTTTGGGAAATGATATTCAGCGTTTCTATGTCGTAAAGCCCCATAAGGTCAAAGCGGAAACCGTCTATCTTGTATTCTTTCGCCCAGTAGCAAAGACTGTCAACTATGAATTTCCGAACCATCTTCCGCTCGGTGGCAAGTTCGTTGCCGCAGCCGCTGCCGTTGCTGAAATATTCCCCGTTCTCGCCCCAGAGTCGGTAGTAATATTTCGGGTAAATTTTATTGAAATTGGAATCCGCCGTCGCCGCCGTGTGATTGTACACAACGTCCATGACAACGCCTATCCCCTCTTTGTGAAGCGCATACACAAGCCTCTTGAATTCCGCAACTCTTGTTCTGCCGTTGAACGGGTCAGTGGAATAAGAACCCTCGGGAGCGTTGTAATTCTGCGGATCATAGCCCCAGTTGAACTGGGGACGGTGAACGTCGCTTTCGTCAACGGTACTGTAGTCAAAACAGGGCATAAGATGAACGTGTGTAACGCCTAATTCTTTGATATGGTCAATGCCGATGCTGTCTCCCGCGGCATTTACAAGCCCCTTTTCAATGAACGCAAGGAAACGCCCCTTGTAGCAGAAATTCCCGCTCTTGTCAATGGAAAAATCCCTGACGTGCAGTTCGTAAATACAGGCGTCGGTGTATTTTTCAAGCTTTACATAGTCCTGCTTTTCCCAGCCTGCGGGGTCGCATTCCTTAGTGTCGATGACCATTCCCATAACGCCGTTGACGCCCGCGGAACGTGCGTAAATATCCACCGCTTCCTGTTCAATGCCGTCATAGGTCATAACATAGGTGTAATATACGCCGTTAAGGTCGCCGAAAGCAGTCTTGCTCCACACTCCGTCCCTGCCTTTTTCCATAGGCATACGGCGATAGGGTATCTCGTCGGTACAGCTTTTGTAAAGCTGTACTCTTGCCCCGTCCGCTTCGGGCGCCCATACCCTGAATTCCGTTTTTTCCTTGCTGTATAATGCTCCCAGTTCTCCGTCATAACCGTATTTTTCATCTATGTGCGTAAACAAAACCGCCACTTCCTTTTCCGAAAATATTTGTGTGATCAGTATTTAGACTTTCCGTTTTCCTTTGCAATTTTCATTACCTGAACATAAATTCCCGCCACCACCTGATAAAGTTCGGGGGGGATTCCCTGACCAACATTCAGCATGGTGAGCAGAGCCGCCGTGGAATCGTCGCGATATACGGGAACGCCGTTCTCGTCCGCAAGATTGATTATCTTTTCCGCAACGTGTCCGTGTCCCGAAGCCACCACAATGGGAGTATAATCCTTTTCGGGATTGTATTTCAGGGCAACAGCCGCTCCGGAGGGCTTTTTGCCGCCTTTATATCCTGACACTGAGACCGCTCCTCCTTTCGTTTATCTTGGGGAATACCTCGTTAAGTTCCCTTTTCCGCCTTAAAGCCCCCACCATGGTTTTCTCGGCGTTGTAGCCGCAGGCGGAAGCAATTGCGGGAACTGTGTCCTTCAGCGAAGAATAGTTCTTTTCCGTACCTGCGGGACACATGATGGAAACATTTATGTTCTTGCCGTGAGTATAGACTTCCATTTCAAAATAACCCGCTTCTTCTATTTCAAAACATAAGAACAGATGACTGTCGTCCTCGCCCGTTTCGGAATTTTTCCCCGCGTCCGGATCCGCCCAGAGTTCCCCGAAAGCCTTAAGCCCGTCAAGATTCATGGGAACAAGGAAATGCAGCAGCGGCGTGAAAACCCCCGGCGCGGTCAGAAGCCCCTGTATCATGTCCGAACGGTCTATTGCCGCAAGGGATTTGAGGGACGGGTCGTTGATGTTTTTAAGCAGGAAATCAAGCATATTTTCCATGGTCGTGGGCGGGCGGTAATTTATCCC
Source organism: uncultured Clostridia bacterium (assembly GCA_947629785.1). GTDB lineage: Bacteria > Bacillota > Clostridia > Oscillospirales > Ruminococcaceae > RGIG8773. The sequence goes on from CANRFB010000009.1 coordinate 50,351, forward strand.
CGCCGCCTGCGCCATGTCCGTGAGAATAAGGTTCACGCTCTGGGCAAGGGCTATCTTTCCGTCCATATCGTCAACTTTGTTTATGATAACGCTGAGCCTGTCGATAAGCGTATTCAGGTCTTTGCCCGTTTCAAATTCCCTTAAAAGCGTGTTCAGCCCGCCTTTGAGGTTGTCGGGGAGAAGTTCCGAAAACACCTTTTTCAGCGCGGAAATGCCGCTTTGCAGAGTGAACTTTTCCACGCCGCTTTCCGCGGGAATTTCCTCTTTGGGGATTTCATCTGCGGGAATATCCTTTCCGGAAATATCCTGCGCCGCGTTCCCGTTCCGGATAGTTCCGCCTGTTCTTGCGGCGGTTTCCGCGGGAACGTCAGCTTGTTTCGGAGACGCGGGAAGCTGAAGCGCCTTTTTGAGAATTTCCGAAAGCTGTTCGGGAGAAAGCTTTTTGACGCCGTAATTCACAGCTATGGCAATACGCTCGGTAAGCATTGTCATGGAACGCTGCGCCGAAGCGGAGGGGCTGTCGTTGAGAGCGTTGAGCTTCACGTCCGAGGGAAGCGCCGACTTCTCTATGAATTTGGTGAAAAGAACGCCCAGCTTGTCGGCAGTTTCCGCGTCGGGAGCCATGTTCAGTATCGCCTGAAAACTTTCGCCCACCGAGGAAGTGTCATTGTTGAACCGCGAAAGATTATATGTTATCAGCGAAAGCAGGTTCTGGGTCTTGTCATTGAGCAGCAGGCTCTTTTCAAGATAGTTCACAAGGGCAAGAATGTCGCCTTTTACCTCGCTGAAAGTGTTTGGGGTGAGCTTATCCGCCGTTTGCAGAAGCAGATCTCTTACCTCGCGGCTCTGGGCTGTTTCCCCCGCAAGATAGCGCAGACTTGCGGAGATCGAGGTAAGAAGCCCGTCTCTTGCCTCCGCGGAAGCGGCGGCTTTCATAAAATCAAGCACCGCGGCGGTCATTTCCTCGCCCAGATCTGTTCCCGCCAATCCCGAAAGCATATTTTTAAGTTCGCCCCAGAGTTCCCCGCTGAATATGGTGGATTCGCTCTGCTGACGAAGCATATCCGTCATTACTTCCTCCGGCGAGAGAAGTATTTCCGAGGCAAACTCGGTGACCTTGTTCAGCAGTTCCGCATTCCCCGAAGCCTGAAGCGCGGCAAGGGCATTCCCGCCCACAAGTCCTTTCAGCAGCACCGCCGACATGGCAGGGTCTTTTACAAATGACCCCTGAAACCGCAGCTGCCCCGCTCCCGTCTGGTCTTTGAGGTTCTGCTCGCCAAGCTGTTCGTCCCGCTCGTTCGCTCTGTTTACCTGATCAACGTTTCCAAGTTCAAAATTCTGCTCCTGAGTCTGAAACTTTGGATTCTGGTTAAGGGAGTAGTCCTTGGGGTTTACCGGAGTGGTGACCCTTAACATTTCAGACATATCCGACCATTCCTTTCCGAAAAATTTTTTCAAACAGCATATGGAAAAATATTCTAACTTTGTAAAATTTAATCAGTCAAAATTTTAAATTTTTATCGTTTCTTATAAATTTTTATGTGTTTTTGTTAAATCTGACGAAAATTAGCATAAAAATTTTTCCGCTTTATTTTTATTATATTACATTTTTGTCTTGTAGTAAAGAGTTTTTTATAGTATAATTAAAAATATACTATAATCATCATGCGGCATATGTATTTCTGCTGCCGCGAGCGGGAAGAAATTTCCCGCACGGGCAGTTACAATATTTGCTCATATAGGTTTTGTATGAACCCGGGTAACTAAAACTTATTTTTTAGGTAGGTGTTTTTATGGCAAAATTTGAAGCCGGAATGGAAGCTATGGCGGATATGTACGTCTTTGAGACTACATCTCTGCTCGAACAGCTTGACCAGATCCTTATGAAAACCGAAAACGAAAGCAGCTTCGGTGAGGAAGAAATAAACGAGATCTTCCGTACCATGCATACCATTAAAGGCTCGTCCGCTATGATGGGTCTTGAAAATATGTCAAAGCTTGCCCACGCTATCGAGGATATGTTTTACATCATCAGAGAGGATCACCCCGTGATCTCCTCAATGGAATCACTGTACGATCTGGTGTTTACAGCTTCCGACCTTATGAAAGCTGAAATAGAGCTTTTGCAGGACGATGAATACACGCCCACCGACTTTACCGAACAGATGAATAAAATAGAGGCGTTCGTTGCCGTTCTCAAAGGCGGCGAAGGCGCTGCCCTCGCTCCCGCTGCTTCTGCGGTTGCTCCCGCACCTGCTGCGGCAAGTGCTCCCGCTCCCGCCCCTGCAAATTCCGACCCGTCACAGACCACCGTCAGAGTGTTCTTTGAAGAGGACTGCAAGATGGAGAACCTCCGCGCGCTCCTTGTTATCAACAGGATAAGCGATTCCTGCTCCAAACTGGAATATTCTCCCGCGGATATCGAAAACAACCCCGACACCGCCGAAACCATCGTCAAGAACGGCTTTGACGTGGTATTCATTCCCAAGCCCGATTCTTCCATTGACGGCGTTGTCGATACCATAAGAACCACACCTAATGTTAAAACTTGCAATATAATTTCCCAGACCTCAGCGGGAAGTTCCGCTGCCGCGGCAGCCGACGACGATTCCACCACCGTCCGCGTACATTTCGAGGACGACTGCAAGATGGAAAACCTCCGCGCCCTGCTGGTAGTGAACAACGTCCGCGACGTCTGCGACAATGTTTCCTTTGAACCTGCGGACATTGAGACAAATTCCGAATCCGCAAAATACATAATCGAAAACGGCTTTACTATCCGCTTCAAGTCTGATAAGCCGAACATGGTGCTTCAGGTGATAGAAAGCGCCCCCTCGGTAAAATCCTACGAAGTTATTGAAAATACAGCCGCTCCTCAGCCTGCCGGAACTGCGGCAGCCGAAAAGCCCGCCGAAACAGCGGCGGCACCCGCTGTTTCGGCAGCTTCACCTGCGGCAGCGCCCGCGGCAAAACCCGCCGCAAAGCAGGAAGCCAAACCCGCTGCGGCAGCCGCAAAACCCGCTTCCGGCGGTGCGAAACAGTCCCTTATTTCCGTAAACCTGAACAAGCTGGATACTCTCCTTGACCTTGTGGGCGAAATAGTTATTACCGAAGCTATGGTAACTTCCAACCCCGACCTCAAAGGACTGCGCCTTGATAATTTCCAGAAATCTGCAAGACAGCTGCGCAAACTGAACAGCGAACTTCAGGACACCGTTATGTCCATAAGAATGGTTCCCCTTTCCGGCGCGTTCAGCAAAATGACCCGTATCGTAAGAGATATGAAAGTAAAGCTGGGCAAGGACGTTGACCTTATCTTCGAGGGCGAGGAGACCGAAGTTGACAAGTCCATTATCGATCAGCTCAACGACCCGCTCATGCACATGGTGAGAAATTCCATGGACCACGGCATCGAGGATAACGTTGAGGACAGAATAAAAGCCGGCAAGTCCCCCAAGGGAAAACTTACCCTTTCCGCCTACAACTCCTCCGGTGAAGTTATCATCGTAGTTGCCGACGACGGTCAGGGAATCAATCCCGAAAAAGTCCTTGCAAAGGCTGAAAAGAACGGTATTCTCACCAAACCCGCAAGCGAATATTCCGAAAAGGAAATTCTCAATATGATAATGCTCCCCGGCTTCTCCACCAACGATCAGGTAACGGAATACTCCGGCAGAGGCGTTGGAATGGACGTTGTCCGCAAGAACATCGAGAAGATCGGCGGAACAGTCTCCGTTGAATCCAAGTTCGGTCAGGGAACGAACTTCATAATAAAAATTCCCCTTTCCCTCTCTATCGTGGACGGCATGGAAGTTTCCGTCGGCGAATCCATATTTACCATTCCTATCAACTCTATCCGCGAGTCATTCAAGGTAAAGCCCAATCAGCTCGTAAAGGACACCAACGGCAAGGAAATGGTCATGATCCGCGGCGAATGTTTCCCTCTTATCAGACTTTATGATCTTTACGACCTCGTTCCGGGTACGAACGATCTTTACGACGGTATAGTCATACTCGTTGAAACAGACGGAAAGTGCGCCTGCCTCTTTGCGGACGAACTTATCGGCGAACAGCAGGTAGTTGTAAAGCCGTTCTCCTCTCTGCTCAATAATTACAACGTAAAACAGAACGGTATGGCGGGCTGCTCAATACTGGGCGACGGTTCTATCACCATAATTCTTGACGTAAGCAACATAATCAGCGATTTCTAAGCGATTTTCCGATAAGAAAGGATTGAATATAATGGAAGAAAATACTACCGTAGCGACTTCCGCAAGCAAGAACTATTCCGCTGACGGAAATGAAGTGCTTTTCTTTACGATCGACGATACCATTTACGGCATTGAGATCAAGTATGTAAACGAAATAATCGGTATCGAGCAGATAACCATTGTTCCCAAGATACCCGATCACATCAAGGGCGTTATAAACATCAGAGGTAAAGTCGTGCCCGTAATAAGCGTAAGAAAGCGTTTCGGCATAGACGAAATTCCCTATGACGACAGGACCTGCATAATCGTTCTGGAATTCGAGGACGGCAATCAGGTGGGAATAATTGTCGACCGCGTCCGCGAAGTCGTAGTCGTAAACAAGAACGACATCAGCAAGACCCCCGATGCAAAGAACGTTAACGCAAACCACTACATCAAGTCAATTGTCAATCTGGACAGCGGCATAAGACTGCTCCTTGACTGTGACAAACTCATCAAAGACGACTGAAAATAAATTCCGCACGAGGTGATCCCCCATGATGCTCAAACTTACGGACGATGATTTTAACCGTCTTGTAACATACATGAAGAAAAATTACGGAATAAATCTTGAAAAAAAGCGTATTCTTATTGAGGGACGTCTTTCAAATATGGTAACTGCCCGCGGCTTCAAGGATTTCAAGGAATTTATTGATTTCGCCTTTGCGGATAAATCGGGCAACGAAACAATGCAGCTTGTAAACAAACTCACAACAAACCACACCTTTTTCCTCAGAGAACCGGAGCATTTCGATTTTCTGAAAAGCACGGTGCTGCCCTACATAGAAAAGCACAACGCTGCGGAACGTTCCATGAACATCTGGTGCGCCGCTTCCTCCACGGGTCAGGAACCTTACACTATCGCCATGACCATTGACGAATATTTCAGCACGAATATTTCCAAGTGGCGTATAAATTTCCTGTCAACGGACATTGACACCGACGTTCTGAAAACTGCCCGCGAGGGGATCTACGCCGCCGATATGGTAAAGGACGTTCCCCCCCAGTGGCTGTCAAAGTATTTCGTAAAGATCGACGACAAGCATTATCAGGTCATCGACCGTCTGCGGAAGATGATAACTTTCAGGCAGTTCAACCTTATGGATAACATAACCGCAAGCAAGCCTTACGACCTTATAAGCTGCCGCAACGTTATGATCTATTTTGAACAGGCGACCAAAAACGCACTTATAGAGCGATTTTACGACGTTACCCGTGACGGCGGTTACCTGTTTATCGGTCACGCCGAAAGCGTTGGCAGAGATACAAGATACACCTACATAAAACCCGCGATTTACAGAAGGAACGATAATTCCGAAAAAGCCCCCGCAGGCAGGTTCATACACTGACCCGCCAAGGGCGCGCGGAATGTATCCGAGAACGCCCTTGCACCGAAAAGAGCGTTCTTTTACATTTAAAATGCAATACAACTGTTTTTAAGGAGCGATCGGTATTTTGGCTGAAAAGAAACAATCTGTCAAACTGAAAATAAAGATCCTGCTCGTTGACCGCTCCGACGCGCTCCGTTCTGCCGTGAAAAATTTCTTTTCCGCAAACAACACCGTCGAAGTGACAGACGATTTTGCCGACGTGAACGACGCCCGCAGGAAACTCGGTTCCGGACTGACCATCAACGCCGCTATAATAGAAGTTTCGCCCGTAAAACCCGAGAATGCCGCTTTCATACGCGAACTTGCGGAAAAACATTCCGTTCCGTGCATAGCGATACATGAAGCTTCCTACACCGTTCCCGAAGATCTTCCGGTGTCGGATATTGTCAAAAAACCCCGTACCCGCTCGGAATTTGCGTCTTTCGGAACGCTTCTAAGCACAAAGCTGATACTTACCGCAAAAGTGAACAATTCCGGAAAGTGCGAAGACGGGGCGGTATTCCCCGTACTTAATGTCAAGAGTCACAAGGGCAAGGTGGAACCCATTCAGCCCACCCGTGATGATATTTCGGGGCTGGACAAACGCACCCGCGACGGGTATGTAGTGGCGCTTGGGGCTTCCACAGGCGGTACGGACGCTCTGGAATGTATTATAAAGACTTTTCCCAAAACCATGCCGCCGGTACTGGTAGTTCAGCATATGCCGCCGGTATTTACAAAACTGTACAGCGAACGCCTGAACCGCTGCTGCGCCGTTCATGTAAAGGAAGCGCAGGACGGCGACAGGCTCAGTCAGGGACTTTGCCTTATCGCCGCAGGCGGCGCGCATATGGAACTCAAACGGGACGGCAGGGGTTATTATGTGAAATGCGGAGCCGGCGAGAAAGTCTCGGGACACTGTCCGTCGGTGGACGTTCTGTTCACCAGCGTTGCGGAAACAGCAGGCAGGAAATCCATCGGCGCGCTTATGACGGGAATGGGCGCGGACGGCGCAAAAGGACTTCTGAAAATGCACCGAAGCGGCGCGTACACCATCGGTCAGGACAAGGACAGCTGCGTGGTCTACGGAATGCCCATGGAAGCCTACAAGTTAGGCGCGTGTTCCGAACAGCAGCCGCTGGAGAATATCGGAAAAACTCTTTGCAGACGGCTTACGGACGGCTGGAACTGACGCATTTTTTCAAAGATTTCAGCTAAAAATATTGACAAACGGCAAAATGTATAATAAAATATTATTGTAGCTATGAAAAACATCTTTATCATAAATTTTCATAAACCGAAAGGATTGGTACAAACAATGAAACTTAAAAAATTCCTTGCGGCTGTAATTGCCGCAGCCGCTTCCATAAGCACGCTTGCGCTGACAAGCTTCGCGGTAGGCGACGGTGAAGCCGCATACTGTTTCGATAACACAAACAGGCTTGCCGACTGGCAGACTTACGGTTCGGCAGCGGACGTGGGACTTGCCCTGACCCAGAAAGCGGGCGTTTCCCTGAACGGCGACGGCTGTCTTATGGTTTCCGAAAGCAGCACGGGTGAAGTTACAAACGGCTTCGGCGGGGCGTATATTTCTTCCGATACATTTTCCATGGAAAACTTCGGCGGCTGCACATTCACAATGAATGTTATGCTTTGCGAGGGCATGGAGGGCTTTGTGGATAACTTCTCGCTCTACAGTGACGGAATGATATGGCTGCAATCTGTACCCGCGTCGCTGAATTCACAGACGTGGACGGAAATTTCACTCACGCTTCCCGAAGACGCGGCAAACACCACGGTAGGTTTCACAATACCTACATTCCAACCCTGCACGGGGGATATACTGTACATTGATGATTTCACGATAACGCTTCCCGACGGCACGGCGGTTGAAAATCTCGGCGACTACACTGCAAAGACAATAACCGGCGAGGACACCGTTTCCACGGGTACGAACGTTGCGCTTACCATACTTCTGGTAGTGCTTATCCTTGCAATAGTTGGCGGCATAGGTCTTATCGTATCGGCTATTATTAAAAAGTTTGCGTAATTTCTGTACTTAACGGACAATTCCCCCGAAAGTCAGGCTTTCGGGGGTTATCTGTATGCAAGGAGTGGTTTTCAACTTGGAAATTTTAAAGAAGATAGTTACAAACAGGTGGTTCATACTGTTTGTAAGCCTGCTTTGCGCCGCTTACACGGCGGTGCTGTGCTATTTTGCATATATTGTTTTCTTCTATGAAATAGAATACGTTGACAAAACAAAATTCGCAATAATCTACTCGGCGGTGTCCTTGGCGGCAGGATTGCTGTTCCTGTACACGCGGAGGTCGTTCATAACCTGCATTATCAGTCTTGTGAATCTGCTGGTATTCTTCCCCACGCTTTTGCTTGACTGGGGAAACTGGCCTTTGCTTATTCCTGCGGCGATGGTAACGCTTTTCGGGTTCTTCTGCTGCAAGATGAACGACACGCTGAAAACGGTATTCGGGACGATATTCCTGTTAATGTACATTCTGGGCGGGATAGTGTTCTTCCTGATAATGAATGTATTTACGGTAAGGACGGTGGACACGCTTCTGACTCCCCACGGCGGAATAATTTCCGAATCGGGGAATTTCCGCTGTTACGTTCTGGACGTACAGAACAAGTCCACGGGAAAGGTAGCGGTATACGTTCAGCCAAACAAGCTGGACAAAGACCTTGGATATATCCGCCTGAACACCACCATTAAGAAGCTTGTAAAGCAGGCTATCAAGGAAAACCGCGACGACGCGCTTCACTACGAGGTACACTGGGACGATGAGGGAAAGCTTTACATTAACGGTGAGGAATACTTCAACGAGGCGGATTTCCTTACCGAGACCGATTCGGGCGAAGTTACCTACAATTTTACGGACGATGTATGGGTACACACATACTTTGATGTAGACTACCCGATAATAGACCTTATAGACAGGGTAACGCAGATAGTTTCGGAAAAGCTGCTGAACAACGACGACGAAACGCCCTCCGAAAGCGAAACAACAGCCGCGGCGTCATAAAAAATTCTCCCTCACGGATACGTGGGGGAGTTTTTCTGCGGAAGCATTACACCTGTTCTCTGATAGCTTTCCTTGCCTTATTGACAATAGTTTTGTCGTTCTCGTAAGTGAGGACGGCAGAGGCGTGACCTATATCCACCCATTTCAGCTCGGAAATTTCATCTTCCTGCGGTGTGAGGTCGTAATTGCGGGCTTTGGCGATAAAGTACACGACTATCTTCTGCGTGTCCTTTCTTGGGAAATACTGAACGGTTTCGCGGAAAGTGGGGTCGATTATAACATCGACGCCTGTTTCCTCCATAATTTCGCGCTTAGCGGTTTCCACCTCGGTTTCGCCCGCCTCGACGTGACCCTTTGGGAAAGACCAATGCCCGCTGTTGATATGTTTTATGAGCAATATTTCGATATTGCCGTGATACCTGCGGTAGACGATAGCGCCGCAGGATTTCTCGTGGGTCATATGTATATCGTTCCTTTCCTGAAATTGGTATGACCGTTCCGAACGGCGGTCATTCAGACTTAATATAATTATACCACAAAAAAACGCGTTTGTCTCGCTTTTTTTGAAAATTTTTTGCAGGCTAAGCCTTGACCCTTTCAGCAAGGCTGTAGCCTTGACCCTTTCAGGCAAAGTTTTGTTATCTTCCGCGTGTGCCTGCCGTGAGGGAGGCTGAGCCTGCACCCGGTCAGGCAAAGTTTTGTTATCTTCCACGTGTACCTGCCGTGAGGCAGGCTGAGGCGGGGGAGCCCCCGCGGGCATAATCAGGTTTTATTTTGCTTATATCAGTTTTGTACCCGGCGTGAGGCAGGCTGAGGCGGGGGAGCCCCCGCGGGCATAATCAGGTTTTATTTTGCTTATATCAGTTTTGTACCCGGCGTGAGGCAGGCTGAGCCTTGACCCATGCAGGCGTTATTTAGTGATTTTCAAATTGATGCCTGCCGTGAGGCAAAGCGCAGCGCAGTCTGCAAACAAAAATTTAGCAAAGAATGCTTTATATCAAACGCTATATAAATTATAGAAAATGCTTGACATTTTTCAAAAATGAGGTATAATATAATCAGGAAAGAAGGTGATACTATGGCACAAACAACACAGATAAACTTTCGCATAGACAAGGATATAAAAAGAGATGCGGAAAAAGTTCTGGACGATATAGGACTTTCTATGTCAGCAGCGGTGACAGTGTTCCTGAAAAAGGTTGGCAGAGAACATCGCATTCCCTTTGAACTCGAATCTGACCCATTTTATTCTGAGAGCAATATGAATCATCTTTTGGATTTGAAACGTAAAATTGACAACGGAACGGCACATTTTACCGAACATGATATTATAGAGGTCGATGATGAATGAAACTGCTTTGGGAAGATTCGGCTTGGGACGATTATATTTATTGGCAGATTCAGGATAGAAAAACACTGAAAAAAATAAATTCACTGCTTACAGAAATAAAGCGTACTCCTTTTAACGGGCTTGGCAAAGCAGAGCCTTTAAAAGGGGATTTAAGCGGATTGTGGAGCAGGCGTATAGACGATAAAAACAGATTAGTTTATTTTATTAAAGACAGCACTGTTTATATTGTTTCCTGCCGCGGACATTATAACGATAAATAGGCAGGCTGAGCCTGCACCCGGTCAGGCATTATTTTGTTATCTTCCGCGTGTGCCTGCCGTGAGGCAGGCTGTAGCCTGCACCCGGTCAGGCATTATTTTGTTATCTTCCGCGTGTGCCTGCCGTGAGGCAGGCTGTAGCCTGCACCCGG